>JBEKBU010000096.1:0-14118 GCA_050015235.1 Methylomonas sp.
ATATAGAATGTCCAGCTGGTACTCCTATGCTGCAAAAACGACTGACTCTGTTGCTGCTGTTATTAATCTTACTGCCAACGTTATTGGTTGGCGGTTTAGCCTATCGTTTCTCTGTCGCCAACATCCGTGATGAACGAATTAAAATAGTCGGGCGTGTGGCCGAAAGCCGTCACGAACAATTGAATATCGTTTTACAGCGGGTAAACGGCCGCGCCAAGGCCTTTTTAGCCGAGGTGATGGTTAAATGCCTAAAGTCCGATACCTTGAACCAAGGATGCGCAGCCGACTTTCTTAATGAATATATACATACGGAAGACGCCGACGGCGCATTAATTTTTCGTCACGGCGCGACGGATGACATCAGTGTTGGAACAATTCCGGTCTCAAGCACGGAACTCGGCGAGTTCAAACCTGATCAACTCGCCGGCGTCAGTCGGCCATCTCCCAATCGATCACGCTCCTATTTCATAATCGCCGCCGATCCCTTGTTCCCGTGGCGGCTTTTGGTCTCATATCCAGTTACCTTAATCCAGCCGATTTTTGTAAATCAGCCCGATCTCGGCCTATCCGGTGAAACTTTTCTTGCTGACAGTGATGGATTTTTTATCACCAAGGCGCGCTATACCTCTGACCAGGGTTATAGCCACCCCATTTCGGCGCGGCCCATGCAAGCCTGTCTCAGTCAGCAAAGCGGCGAAATCTTGGACGTTGATTATCGTGGTAAAGAGGTTATTCACGGCTTTCGTTTCATTCCTGAAATCGGCGGCGGTTGCATTATGGCGCATATCGAGCAAAGCGAGGCTTTCGCGCCGGTGCAGACGTTAGAAAAACAAATGCTCGCCGCTATTGGGCTATTTACCCTGTTTGCCGTCCTGATTGCCCGGACATTAGCGAGACGCATCATCGGCCCTATCGTCCGCCTGACTGATACGGCCCGCAATATCAGCAACGGCGATCTGACCATACGCGCCAAAGTCGAAGGCCATGACGAAATTTCCGAACTGGCCAGCTCTTTCAACCAGATGACCAATGCGCTGGCGGACGCCCAGCACAATTTAGAGACTAAGGTGGCGGAACGCACCCAGGCCCTACGAACCAGCGAAGAGCGCTACAAATTAGCCGAGCGGGCCGTCAATGATGGAATCTGGGACTGGAATATCCTCACCCACGAATACTACTTGTCGCCACGCTGGAATATTATCCTGGGTTACAATGAAGGCGAACTGCCCAATGTCGAGTCCATTTTCTTCGAACTCATCCATCCCGATGATAAAGCCTCCGCCAGCGACATTTTTCGCCGCCACTTGGAAAACAACGAACGCTATAGAGCCGAACTCCGCTTAAGGCATAAGAACGGCAGCTACCGTTGGGTGCTGGATCGCGGAGAAGCCATCCGGAATGCCGACGGTCGACCGGTGCGCATGGTGGGCTCCATCACCGACATCACTGAACGCAAAGCTAATGAAGACGAACTGCAAAAATATCGCGAGCACCTTGAAGAATTGGTGGCCATGGCCACGACTGAAGTTAAAGCTATCCTGCAAACAGCGGTTAATGGGGTAATTACCATAGACGCCACCGGCGCCATCCGCACCTTCAATCCGGCGGCCGAAAAACTATTCGGGTGGACTAGCAATGAAATCATCGGCAAAAACGTCGCTTTACTGATGCCGGAACCAGATGCGACCAGCCATGACGGTCATATTCAGCATTTTCTCATCACCAATCAAGCGAAAATTCTCGGCATTGAACGGGAAGTCGTCGCGATGCGCAGTAACGGCGATTGTTTTCCCGCCAATTTAGCTGTTGGGCATGGTATTCTGGCCGAAGGCCGGCATATGTTCGTCGGCTTCATTTCCGATATTAGCGTACAAAAACAAGTCGAACACGAACTGCGGCTCGCAAAGGAAGCGGCCGAAGCAGCCGTTAAAGCCAAGGCCAGTTTCCTCGCCAATATGAGTCACGAAATTCGTACGCCGATGAATACCGTAATTGGTTTTGCCGAAGTGGCGTTGCAGGATAATAGTCTGTGCGGCGAAACCCGTAGCCATATCAAGACTATTCTCAGCTCCGGCCGGCATTTACTGGGCGTTATCAATGATATTCTCGACTTTTCCAAGATCGAAGCCGGCAAAATCGCCCTGGAATCGGTGTGCTTCAATCTACCTTACGCCGTTCAGGAAGCCCTGCAGACGATAGGTTTAGGGGCTGCCGAGAAAGGTTTGCGGATTGATTTGTCGATTGAAGATAATTTACCGCAGCATTTTATCGGCGATCCGAACCGTTTGCGGCAAGTGCTTTTGAATTTAGTCGGCAACGCGGTGAAATTCACTGAATCCGGCGTGATCGCCGTCACGATTTCACGGGGGGAAAGCGCCGATTTATTGCACTTTGCCATTAGCGATACGGGCATCGGCATGACCACCGAACAAACAGATAAAATATTCGAATCCTTTTCCCAGGCCGACGCCACCACTAGCCGGCGTTTCGGCGGCACCGGGCTCGGCACCACCATCAGTAAACAGATCGTCGAACTGATGGGCGGCCGTATCTGGGTCGAAAGCCGGTTGGGCGTTGGTTCTACGTTTCATTTCACGGTGCGCCTGCCGGAATCGCCCACGCTAGAAAATTGCCTCTATGAAATAAATCCTCCGCACCCCATAGCGTATGTTTCTCCACGCCGTTTCTCAGTATTGCTGGCCGAGGATATTGAAGGCAACGCCACCCTGGCGCGCTTGCGTCTTGAACAGCAGTGCCATCAGGTAACCTGGGTAAAAAACGGTCAGGAAGCGGTGGACGCCTTCCGCAAGGGCGGCTACGATCTGATTTTGATGGATCTGCAAATGCCGGTACTCGATGGGATAGACGCCACTAGACAGATACGCCAACTGGAACAAAACAGTAATAAACCTATTCCAATTTTAGCGCTGACGGCCAGCGTTTTGAGTAATGAAAGACAGCTAGCATTCGCAGCCGGAATAGACGCCATAGTCAGTAAACCGATCAATATCGATGAACTTTTAACGCAAATGGAAAAGCTGGCTCCTAAAGGGGCAGGAACCGCCAATACCACTATATCAAGAGCCATCCAGCCAGCCATGATCATTGACTTCAGTCCGCTCCTGACCGTGGCGGATTGGGAAAAAGCCCTTGCCGCCTGGCAACAGCCATTAATTTACGCCCATGCTCTGCTGAAGTTTGCCGAACAACACGCCGCTGACGCCGCAAAAATGATACAGCATTTAAACGAAAACCCTGAAAACCTTGAAGCAGTCCAGCGCATCGCTCACGCCCTAAAAGGTGTGGCGGGCAATCTGGCTTTGCTGGAAATTGTCAAACTGGCGACGGAAATCGATACCGCATTCAAGTCAGGTGAGCGGCAAAATATTATCGACAGGATTAGTTTACTTGATGAAGCACTCGCCAAATCCGTGGCGGCCATTCAGCGGTTGCAACTGCCTGATACGTTAGACGGCGTAATAGCATCAAAACCGATTGACGCCGAAATGTTATCGGCCCTGTTACAACGGCTGTACATTGCCTTGGATATGCTAAATCCGGACAGCGCCGAACCAATAATTCTGGAACTGACCCCCTATCTTGCCGAAGCCGATCTTACAGCCATTCGCCGCGAAATAGACGGTTTTGACTTCGACAGCGCAAAAAATGTGGTAAAACAATTGATGGACGGACTAGCCGTCAATTTATACGGAGTGTGACAATGAAAGACTACTATAAAGTGCTCCTGGTAGATGATGAGCCGAATAACCTGAAAGTATTGCAACAAATCCTCAAGGATCACTTCCAGCTTATTTTTGCTATAAACGGCGAAAAAGCATTAACCGCGGCAAGGGAACATAACCCGGACCTTATATTATTGGACATCATGATGCCGGGCATGGATGGTTACCAGGTCTGTACCCAGCTAAAAGCGGATCCGCTCACCAGCCATATACCGGTCATATTTGTCACTGCGATGGGCGAAATGGATAACGAAGCCCACGGATTCGATGTGGGCGGTGTCGATTACATTCAAAAACCCGTATCGGGGCCCATAGTTTTGCGCCGGGTACAAACCCACTTATCGCTGATCAGAGCGGACGAGTTGGACAATCTCGCGCGCGCCGCCATTGAAATGCTTGGCGCGGCAGGACACTATAACGATCCTTATACAGGCGAACATATCTGGCGTATGGCGGCTTATTCCGAGGCAATTGCGCGCGCCGCCGGCTGGACGCCGTCGCAAGTTGAAATGATGAAACTGGCCTCGCCAACACACGACACGGGTAAGATCGGCATACCCCACGGCATACTTAAGGCGCCGCGCGCCTTAACCGAAGAAGAGTGGTCCATCATGAAAACGCACTCTCAGATCGGCTACGACATACTCAGCAAAACCGATAACCCGGTATTCAAGATGGCTGCGGAAATCGCCCGCTTTCATCATGAAAAATGGGACGGCGGCGGCTATCCCTTAGGTTTGAGTGGCGAAGACATTCCTGAATCGGCGCGGATTGTCGCCATTGCCGATGTGTTTGACGCATTGACCACCAAACGCCCGTATAAAGAGCCCTGGCCTCTGGAAAAGACCTTAGATGTAATGAAACAAAATTCAGGCGCCCATTTTGAGCCGCGCTTATTATCGCTATTTCTCGAAATCATGCCGGAAATTTTGCAGCTCAAGGCTAAATGGGTGGAATAGCGGAAACACCTAATATCGTTAAAAAACAAGCCATTCCATTATGCTTTCCGACAAATTTTTGTTAAATGTTATTAAAACTATTCTTACTAAGTTTCTATATTTTCAGATTTGAACCAATTTAATTGCCGGCGCAGCTTAACAACGTTACCTACTATGATCAAGGTGGGCGCTTTTAGATCGGCCGTTTGCACGCGCGTAGCGATATTGGTTAAGTCGCCGGTCACAATGCGCTGATTGCTTGTCGTGCCCTGTTGAATGACGGCAATCGGCAAATCTTCCGGGCAGCCGTGTTCGATCAGCGAGCGGCATATATTATCCAGGCCGACTAGACCCATGTAGATGACGACGGTCTGATTGGGCCGGGCTAATTGCGGCCAATCCAGATTAACCGAACCGTCCTTTAAATGCCCCGTCACAAAAACACAGGATTGGGCATAATCGCGATGAGTCAGCGGGATGCCGGCGTAGCCGGCGCAGCCTGTCGCCGCCGTTATGCCGGGCACTACTTGGAAATGGACGCCTTGTTGCATAAGGGTTTCGATTTCTTCGCCGCCGCGGCCGAAAATAAACGGATCGCCGCCTTTCAGCCTGGCGACTCTTTTGCCGGACAGCGCTAAATCGGCTAATAATCGGTTGATGCCTTCCTGAGGCACGCTATGATGGTCGCGTTGTTTACCCACATAAATTTTCTCGGCGTCGCGTCTGGCTAAATCCAGTACGCCCGCCGAAACCAATCTGTCATAGACGATGACGTCGGCTTGCTGCATAAGCCGTAAGGCTTTAAACGTCAGCAAATCCGGATCGCCGGGGCCGGCGCCGATTAAATATACTTCACCCCGCATGTGCGTAGCGGCCTTTTGCTCCAGCTGCATCAGAAACTGTTGCTCCGCGTCTTGTTCGTTTCCGGAAAAAACCAGTTCGGCGATGCAGCCTTGCAGGACGTTTTCCCAAAAAATCCGGCGTTGCGCCGGCTGGGTGATGCGCTGTTTGACCAATGGCCGGAATTTTTCCGCGAATACCGCCAGGCGCCCATAAGAGGCGGGAATGGCGGTTTCGATTTTCGCCCTCAACAAGCGCACCAATACCGGCGACGCGCCGCCCGACGACACGGCGGCGATCAGCGGCGAACGGTCGATGATGGCCGGAAAAATAAAACTGCATAAATCCGGATTATCGACGACATTGACAGGGATTTGATAGGCGTTGGCCGCGGCAGCGATTTCGCAATTGACCTTTCTGTCGTTAGTGGCCGCAACAACCAGTTTCATGCCGCCGACATCATCGCGGCTGAAAGCTTTTTTGCGGACGTTAATTTGCCCGGAATCGGCCAGATCGGCAATTTTGCCGCAAATTACCATACCGACAACAGTAATTTGTGAACCGGTTCTCAATAATAGCTCGACTTTACGAGCGGCTATTTCACCGGCCCCCACCACCAGACAGGACTGGTTTTTTAATTTTAAAAATAGCGGGAAATATTCCATATCATCTGAAACGTTAATATTGTTTATTTTGAACGGCTAATTTGCTTATTTCCGGCAAGCGCAAAGCTTGCTCCAGGCGCGACCACGCCGCTTCATCACCCGGCAAGCCCAAGCGGATGCTGACCGGCTGCTCGAACAATCGCGTCAAAATACCCTGCTTGGCCAGCAACTCGTGAAATTCAACCGCATTTTGATGGCGTATCCATTGAAACAATGGACTAGCTCCTACCGCCGGCCAGCCGTGCTCGGCTAATATAGTCCGCAAACGCCGCCCCGCCTCGGCCAAATTTAGCGCGGCGGCCTGTCGCCAGTCACTATCCCGCAATGCTAAAGCGGCGATATGCCGGGAGGGATGGCTTATCGTCCACGGCCCCAGCCGCTCGGACAAATCGGCTAATAAGCTCGGTTCGGCTATCACAAAACCGCAGCGGATGCCGGCCAGACCGAAAAACTTACCGACCGAACGCAAGACTATCAAGCCCGGCCTGACGGCCTGAGCAGACAGACTATATGCGGAGAGTCCATCGATAAACGCCTCATCGATAATTAACCAGCCGGACTTACGGCTTAATCTTGCATGCCAATCGAGCAGGCGCCTAGGGTCGAACAGCACGCCCGTGGGGTTGTTGGGATTAATGATAATCAATACGTCCAGCGCATCCAGCCGGGCGTCGATTTCATCCTCTTGCAAAACCTGTATGCAATGCCCGGCTTTCCGCCAGGCGGCGGCGTGTTCGGCATAAGCCGGATGCAATACGCCCACCGTCGCGGCCGTACGCAGCATGGGCAAGACTTGAATCGCCGCCTGCGAACCCGCGACCGGCAAAATCGACGCGTTTCCATAATAATCCCGAGCGGCCCGCGGCAGATCGTCATCGTCTTCCGGCAAGCGCCGCCAGCATTCCGGCGGCGCTACCGGCGCCGGCCAGCCGTTCGGGTTAATGCCGGTAGATAAATCCAACCAGTCGGACAACGGAATCCGGTAATGTTTGGCGGCCTGTCTCAACCGCCCGCCATGTTCAAGCAAATGTTTCCCCTACAATGACCATTAATACCCATAGGCATAGCGTCTGGTCGACCAAACGGCAGGCTAAATCAATATCGGCGTTATCGGGAACATTATTCCCTCCAAACCAAGGCTTGTTTTTGCGCCGGCCGTGATACCAGGCCGGGCCGCCCAGTTGCAGGTTTAATGCGCCGGCCCCGGCGGACATCACGGCGCCGGCGTTCGGACTCTCCAACAGCGGCGCATGCCGCTTCCAGGCATAAAAAGCCCGGCGGGTAAAGCCCAGCAACGCATAACTTAAGGCGGTCAAGCGCGCCGGTATAAAGTTGAGGACATCGTCAAAACGAGCGCTCGCCCAGCCGAAATGGCGATAACGCTGATTTTTATAACCCCACATGGCGTCCAGCGTATTACTTAACCGGTACAGCACCGCGGCAAACGGGCCCAGGCATACAAACCAAAATAGCGGCGCAAATACGGCGTCGGCGCCGTTTTCCAGCACCGATTCTATGGCCGCGCGGCGTATATCCGCTGCGCTCATCCGCTCCGTCTGCCGGCTGACGATATAAGCGACCCGGCGGCGGGCTTCGGGCAAATCTTCGGTCAACATCGCAATCCGGACGGCCCGGGCATGTTGGCGCAGACTCTGTGCGGCGATACAAAAATATAAGCTTAAGCCCGCAAATGCTAATTGCGCGGGCGGAGCCAGCGGCGGCCACAACAACCAGAGTAAGGCCGGCAGTAAGGCCAGCATCCAGGCGATGACGCCGTTATAACGTTGGCGGCGGGGCGTGTGTCGCATTTGCAGAAAACGGCCTTCCAAAAAACCGGCGTAGCGGCCGTAAAACGCCAGGGGGTGAAACCTGTTGTCCGGTTCGCCCAGCCAGCGATCCAGCGCAACGGCCATAACCAAGCTAACGCTAGTCGAATAGTCGGTTAACAAGCCCGTCAGCGGCATCTTCTTACTCCGGCAAGATCAATCATTCGGAATGGGCTACCCGGTAAACCGCGTTCGATGGTTCAGAAAATTCCGTAAGGCGTCCTGTTCGTATACGCCCTGTTCGGCTACCAGCCAGAAGTTCAACAGCACATCGCCTTCCGGGCCGGTAATCTGGATACCGTAAGCCTGCTCGCCACGGCTGACAAACCAGCATTGCTTAGCTTTACGGCTATCCACGTGCAAATGAAACTGCTCATTTACCACGCTCAGCCATTGATTTTTGAACTGGAGATCCCGGCCTCGAATCAGTAATTCCGCCACCGCGCCTTCGGCGTTGCGCACCACCGCGCGTAAGCGACCCCACGCCGATAAAACAGCCAGCCATTCATCCATTTGCTTCAGCGGCAAGTTCGCCGCCGCCGCCGTGAATAGGCCGGCGTCATCGTCCGCGCCGGCTTCGGCTACGGCCTCGAGTATTTCCGCCAGCGGCCTGCCGAAATAGCCGGCCGCCTCCTGTAGCGCGGACGGCTGAGCGTCCCGCAAATAACGGCGCGCGCAGGCTTTCCAGCCTTCCAGCCCCATGCTCAGCGAACGGCCGGCCTGTTCGCCGGCCTTGGTTTCGCCCGTCAAGGCGTCATATTTGTTCGCATAGCCGCGCGGCGTCACCATTAAGCCGGATTGAGCAAAAGTACTGCTATTGCCTATCAATACCGTCGTTAACATGCCGATTTCGCATTCGGCCATGTCGGCCAATGTCACCAATTGTATGCTTTGCCGCGCCCGATAACCCGATTTGACGATGGCCACCGGCGTGGCGGCGCTACGGTAACGGAGCAGAATATTTTGCGCCTCGACTATTTGCCGAGTGCGGCGGCCGCTTTTCGGGTTATACAAGGCCACCACAAAATCGCCCTTGGCGGCGTTTTCCAGGCGGCGGGCTATTACCGGCCAGGGCGTCAGCAGATCGGAAAGGGAAATCGAACAGAAATCGTGCGTTAACGGCGCGCCGACCAAAGACGCGCAACTGGAAAGCGCGGTGGCGCCGGGCACAACTTCCACTTCGACGCCGCTGTCCGGCGTCCAGCCGCTTTCCAGCAACAGTTCATACGTCGGACCGGCCATGCCGTAAACGCCGATATCGCCCGAAGAAACCAGCGCAACGATTTTTCCGAGGCGGGCGTGTTCGTAAGCTTCAATACTGCGATCCAGTTCCTCGGTCATGCCTTTTTTGATGACTTCCTTGCCCGCCAGCAACTCTTCGACCAATTTGATATAGGTGCTATAACCGATGACTACATCGGCTTCGGCAATGGCTTGCCTGGCCCGGAAAGTCATATGCTCGTGCGCGCCGGGGCCTATGCCCACCAACAAAATTTTACCTGCTTTCGTCATTTGATTCTCGCAATGGAAACCGTGGCGTTCTTACCGTCCGTCCCCAGATATTTATATTTTTCCACCAGTAAATCCTCTATACCGGCATGGGCCGCCAGTAAAGCGGCGGCTTCCGCGACGGTCGGCGTCCCCATGTATTTCAATACCACCGCGGAAGGATTCGGCGCCGGAACTTGGGCCAGCGCTTCCGCCGGATAAAAATACAGAGGCCAGCCGTTTTCGGCCGCCAGTAGCCGTAAAGCCGGTTCGTCCTGTTTTTTATCGATGCTGGCCAAACCGGCGATGCGCGAAATATCCAGCGCACATGCCGTTAATGCCTGCGTCAAGGCTTCCTGTAAGGTTTTCAGGCTGACATCCCGGTCGCAGCCGATACCAGCAATCACTTTCATGACGGATCTTGCGGCGGCCGGTAAACAACCAGCCGTTCCAGCAAGCTCTCCCAAATTTCCGGGCCGATGTCGCGCCGGGTTACCCAAAGCACGGCGCGGTAATCCCGCGGATCGACATCCTCGAACCGGTCGAAAAGGCGGATATTGGCCGGTAATGGCGTATTACGCGTCCACCAGTCGCGGCTGCCGGCTTCCTGGACAAAAGCAACCGGCTGCTGATTGACCACATCCGCCGAAACGCGGGTAACGTTAATTTTCGGCGCTTCCAGCCGCCAGCCTAGTTCGCGGCCAAGTATATCCACCGGTATGGTCTTGCCTACGTCGGAGGCGGTGGTGACAACCGCCGTAGCGTTTAAAAAGGCTGCAACTTTTTCGGCGTAAGCATTGGCGCCGCCGACATGGCCGGACAATACCGGAATCACAAATTCGGCGGCGTCATCGATCACCAATACGCCGGGATCTTCGTCTTTGGATTTTAGATGCGGCGCTACCAGCCTGACCACGGCGCCCAGCGATACCAGAAAAATAATTTGGTCGTAACGGGCGAAAAAATCGCCGATTTGCGCGCTTAACGCGCCCTGGTAGACAAGCCTGGAATTAGGAAAGTCGCCCAGATATGCGGCCTGTTTTTCGGAAACCACGATTTCGGCCTCCGGAATATGCGCCGCCAGCCGGCCGGCGATTTCGGCGCCGTGCCGGGTAATGGCGATAATCGCTACGCGTGTTTCAGACATGGCTAGCCTCCGGTTTTTTCCGGCAACCGCGCTGCACTTCCGGACGCAACCGGCGCGGATTTTTAATAATTAATAAGGACAGATAATTGACTTTTTCGCCTTGCAGATTGCCAAGATCCGTCACTACCCGCTGTTCGGGCGCGCCGGCTTTTTCGATAAACCAGCCTTGCGCCAACAAATCGCGGCGGCGCAATAAATCGATAATATCATCCAGCAAAGGTTTTACTTTAAGCAACACCAGGGTATCGAAATCGGCCAGCATGGCTTCTATCCGGTCAATGCCGTAACCGGCCGGCACTATGGCTATGGTATCGTCGACATCCGCCAGCGGCGCGCCGATATACGCCGCCGCCGCATGAAACGACGGCACCCCCGGCACGGTTTCTACCCGCACATCGGGTCGCAAAGCCAGTACGGTACGCCGTAAATGTCCGAAAGTGGAATAGGTGGAGGCGTCGCCCTCGACTAGAAACAGCACGTCTACACCGGTTTGCAAGCGCGCCAATACCGATTGCGCCGCCTGCAGCCAGTAACGGGCGAGAATTTCGGCGTCATGGGTCATCGGAAACTGCAAGGGCGTATGCAGATCCGGCAACGGCAAACCGGCGCGTAACACGATATCCAGCGCATAACTGTCGCCGTGCTTTTTCCGTACCGGATAAGTCCAATGGCCAGACCCCGACAGCAAACGCCAAGCGCGGCGGGTGATCAACTCCGGATCGCCGGGACCCAACGAAACGCCGTACAGAGCGCCTAATTCAATGTTGCTCATGAGCCCCCATCTTAGCTGAAACTATCCACACCGGATTTTCCGCCTGCAAGCGATGCATATTCAGGATAGGGCTGCTGCGCGAGGCCTGAATCTGACAGACATCCCATTCCGCCCCCAGGCGTTTCAAGGTGTCCACCGCCGTGGAGAGATTTTCAACAGTCACAAAATTCATGACCAGACTCCCGCCCCGGCGCAGCCGGCTCAGGCAAATTTCTATCAACTCGGCCAGTTCGCCGCCGGAGCCGCCGATAAACACCGCATCGGGATTTTTCCAGCCATCCAGGTATGCCGGCGCTTTGCCGTGCACAAAACTGTAATTGCTTAACCGCCAGGCGGCGTGATTTTGCTGAATATTGGCGATATCCTCAACATTTTTTTCTATGGCGTAAACATGGCCCTCCGTACAAAGCCGGGCAGCCTCCAGGCCAACCGAACCGGAGCCCGCGCCTATGTCCCAAACGATGCTGTCGCGGGTAAGCTGCAGGCGCGCCAGCGAAACAGCCCGCACCTCGCGTTTGGTAATCAAGCCTTTTTCCGGCTTGCGCTGGCGAAAATCCTCGTCATTAACGCCGAAAAGCACCGGCGCCACTCTTTCCGTCTTGCGCCTGAGTATCACAACATTCGGATCGGAGTAGCCGCCGGCGGCCACTTCCGATATCGGCAGAAAAGCACTGATCGACTGTTCGGGCGTTCTCAACGCCTGAGCAACCGCTATTTCAAAATCATCGGCCATGCCCTCCATTGACAACATGCCGGCTAAGCGTTGCGGATTATTTTCCGGGCCGGTGAGCACTGCTAGTAAATCGCTACGCCGGCAGCGCTGCAACAGCTGATAAAGGCCATGCTCCGGCCCCGACCCCGGCCGCCATGCGCCGGCGTCGCGGCTATGCACCGACACGATGTCCGCAGCTTGCCACGGTAGGCGCAATTCGGCGAACGCGAGTTGCAGATAACTGAGATTAGGCATAATGCTCAGCATTTCCGACTCCAACTTGCCGGCCAGAAATCCGGCGATGCCGTGACACAATGGATCGCCGCTGGCAAGCACCGCCACTGCTTCGTTTTTTTCCAGCGCGTCGGCTATCCAGTCCGGCACGCGTGGCAACTGCCCGGTTAAATCATAGTGACGGGCCTGCTTAATCTCCGCCGCCAGCAAGGCAAGCAACCGGCTGCCGGCAATTACGTGTTTTGCGGCGCGTATCGCTTGCATGGCCTCGGGCGTCAGACTGGCGGCGCCGTCGTCGAGCACGCCGATTATGGAGCACAATGTCTTCATACAAGCAGCCCCGCAGCTTCGGCCAGTTTGTTACCGTCAAAATCGCAAACCGGCGCCGCGATCCGGAAACAGCCCGGATAACGGTTTTCCGGCGTTGCAACGACCCGCATCCGATTAGCGCCGAGATGCGGCGCGTTCTGTCCGGACTGCAAGGTCACGGCCGCCAATTTTAGGGAATCAGCCATATTAATGGCAAGGGAACGCGGCGCTATGCCTGCTGTCGTGGGCGGCGTTATGCAGATAGCTGTTGGCGTCCTGGAGAAAGCCGACGCCCAAAATAACGGCCAAGCCTAGGAAAATCGCGCCTAATCCAGGCAGAAGTTTTGGAGAAAAAGTTGCGACGCTTGCCGCGATGGTTTTCATGGCTGCCGATCCCGAGTCCGGTTAAAATAACAGCGCGGAACGACAAGCCTAAAGTTAAGGATTGACAGATCGCCCGCCGCAATACTGTATAGTACATTGTCAAAAGGCCTGTCTCCGGGCTTGCGGCTAAAGCCGCTTACCGTTGCGGGGGCAGCGCCGGAATTTAACCGGCTTCCAGTTTCACCCGCTACGTAGCGGGAACCTTTAAACTGTTTCGATTCTATCATGCATTACGGCGCCTGCAAAGAAAGTTATCCGCCGGCAAAAATACTCTGTAAAAGTCCAGCCTGCGTAGTCCGATTAACGAAGAGTAATCGGGGGAACGGGAAGCCTCCCAGTACATGCGGTAAAACAATCGCGATCAATGCGTAATCCGGTAAGCCTTCTTGCCCGCGATTTTGTGGCTGCATAACGTGTCGAAAAAAATGATTTTTTGACCCATGTTGAACACTTAGGGTTAAAATTAGCTTCCACTGATGCGTTAGGATATTAGTTTTTTCACGTTCGTCCAGAATCGGTGTTCAAATTAATCAGAATACGCACAAAGAAGCCCTGGCATGAAGATATAGCGGAAACCAGGCTCATTAATTCAACAAAGGAAAGAGTATGGAACTTTCAGCTGTTTTGTCACCCGCAATTGAGGGGGGCTACGTCGCTTTTAACCCGGAAACCGGCACTACAACTCAAGGGGAAAGCATTGAGGAGGCGCTAAAAAACCTTCAGGAAGCCACTGAACTTTACTTAGAAGAATTTCCACAAACTATTTTCGGACGTTCGTTGCTCACAACCTTTCAAGTTGCCGAACGCGCCTAATCTGCCGGTTATTTCAGGTGACGAAGCCGTACGAGCCCTACAGCGCCTTGGATTTGCAGTTAATCGTCAGAAAGGAAACCATATTATTCTCCGTAAAGGCCCTCTGGGTTGTGTTGTTCCCAATCATCGTGAAATTAAAACCGGTACTTTATCGGGTTTACTTAAACAGGGCGGTGTTTCCGTTGATGAATTTCTCAATGCGCTCAATTGAAATAGTTTGACCATTTTTTCTTTTTTTATATTCATA
>JBEKBU010000097.1:0-15071 GCA_050015235.1 Methylomonas sp.
TTAGCGATACCGGGGAGGGCATAGCGCCGGAATACTTGCCGACTTTGTTTGTGCGCAATTCCGCGCTAACCAGGCAAAACAAACCGGAGTCGGGCGGGCTGGGTTTGCAGATTGTTGCTAAAATACTGGCTTTACACGGCTGCGGCATTCAGGTTGAAAGCCGGTTAGGCGTGGGGTCTGTTTTCAAATTCGATTTAGCGGTGGCGGAAACGGGCAAACCGGTATGATTCTCATGAACAAGGTAGTTAAATTCAGCGCCCGCCGATGCTTGCCGATCTTTTTTTTGTTGTGCGTATACTGTCAGGCGGCCAGCGCCGACGACCAGGACGGCGAACAGTTTCCCGACCTAACCGTGCGCGGCTTGCTGGATTTGAACTTCATGCATCCGGACGGCGCCAACAGTTGGCTGAATGAGGGTTTAGGCAAGCTTAGCTATACCGAAGGCAAAGGCGGCGGCAATATTTTTAATCTCAATCAGGCGGCTTTGTTGTTGCAGGCGCGTCTCGACTGGAGCTGGGCGGCGAGCGTGACGGCCAAATATTCGGAGCGCCAGAATGCGCCTATTGATCTCAGCGAGGCGATTTTGCTGTACAAACCCGTCAGCACCTCGGGTTTGCGCTTTAGCGCCCGGCTCGGCACGTTTTTCCCGCCGGTATCGTTGGAAAACACCGGCATAGCCTGGACCAGCCCGTATACTTTGTCGTCCTCCACCATTAATTCCTGGGTGGGCGAAGAGCTCAAAGTGTTTGGCGGCGAAGCGCAGTTAAATTATCAGTTTCAAAATAGCGACCGCATCGGCGTGTTCGCCTCGGGTTTCGGCAACAACGACACCAGCGGCGTGTTGCTGGCCTGGCGCGGCTGGAGCCTCGACAATTACACGGCGGTGCTGAACGACGGTTACGCCTTGCCGGCCATCGGTATCCAGACCTATTTCCCGAAACAGGCCGGCGTCACCAGGCCGTTCACCGAAATTGACGATAGGCCCGGCTTTTACGCCGGTTTTAGTATTGAGCGGCCGGAATTAGGCAAGTTCAGGGCAATGTATTACGATAACCGCGCCAATCCGTCGATAGTCAAAAACGGCCAATACGGCTGGCATACCCGTTTCGCCAGTTTCGGCCTGAAACTGGACTTGCCATGGGAAAGCGAATTGATCGGTCAGACCATGCTGGGCGAAACGCAAATGGGGGCTATGCAGGCCGGGCTATTTGCGGTGGATACGTCTTTTTGGTCCGGCACGTTAATGTTAAGGAAAAAACTCGGGCCGCACCGTTTTTATTTGTTGATGGAGCATCATCAGATTAATCTGGAAATGAGCCATATCTACAGCGACCGGACAGCGCGCCTATTGCTAGGCCAGCCGGCCGCTCAGGATGAAACGCTCTGGCAAGTCGCCTACCGGCTTTTTTTTTAAATGCCGATTTTTTCAAGCTATTGATTGCCGAATCGCTCGAAATTGCCGACAATATAACAGTAAGTTTTCAGTTGCTCTTTGAAAAAGCTCCCCTAGCCGGTATTTTTCCAAGAGGCGGTCTTGAATTACCCTATAAATAAACTCGTTAAACGAGCCGGATTAACCGAAACGCCCCTCCGTCCGCTTCAGGACGCCGGATGCATGGTTGTTGAGTATTAACAAAAACAATAATAAATAATGCTGACAGAGAAACCGATCAACACTAAATTAATTCATAAGTTTAAATTAACCAAACCTGTAGTCGCCGTACACGGATTCTTATGGAAGTTATTCTGTAATAAATACTTACAGTTTCTGTTTTTAAAAGACGTAAAAAACATGAAAATTCCGGATACGCCTAAATTCGATTCGGAACAAGCGACGGCCTGGTTTATTTCGAAACTGCTGCATTGTAAAACGTATCTGGAATGGGGCGCCGGCGGCTCCACCTATCTGGCCGCCCAGCATCATATACCGTTCATCGCGGTGGAGTCCGATCAAGATTTTCTGCACACGCTAAAAGAAAAGATCGCCGCGGACGGTTTTTCCGAACCGGATCGGCAAACCTTTATCTACGCCAATATCGGCCTAACCAAAGTATGGGGTTATCCGATCGTTATCGGCGCCATGTCTCAGAAGCGACAATTGTTATTCAAGCGTTATTCGGACTTTCCGGTTATACATAATCCCGGCCCATTTCCGGATTTGATTCTGGTGGACGGACGTTTCCGGGTGGCTTGCGCGTTAAAGGCTTTTAAGGCGTTAAACGCCATACAGCACGACTGGCTGCTGTTGGTGGATGATTATGTGGATCGCCTCGTTTATCACGAAATTGAAAAGTTCGGCAAACTTGCCGGTTTTGTCGGCCGCATGGCGGTGTTCGACGGCGTCAATATAGCGGCCTTGCCCGAACTGGATCAGGCGATCGCCGCTTACGAGCTCGATTATCGGTAAAATCTAGCGCCTTTTACCTCTTTCAACGCCCATGCTTGCATAACCACGGAATGGAATCGCCTGTGCGGTTATGACAAACTTTGCAAGGTTTGCAACAATTGTTCCGTTTATGGACGGCCTTAATTGTGCGCCGAATGTTTGAATCCTGACAACCATTACGCGCCGCTCATTTAAAAAATACATTAATTCAATTACTTATTCTACAGCTAATTATCTTTAGCCCGGCTAAATCCAGTTCCGTCTTCAAATAAAAATCTGGCGCCTGTTTTGCATTATCCTTTAAAAAAAGAGGTTTTTATGTCACTACAAATTGGCTCCATGATGCCGGATCGGGCGCTCGACGAGAGCCCGCTAATCAAGGCTATTACAAAAGTCGCCATAGATTTGGCGGGATTGCGAAATCAAAACATTCAACAAAGAGCGCCAGCTTTGGACATTGTGTTTTTGTTGCCCAGCCGCCTGGAAAAAGCCGATTTTACCGGCTTGCGTTTACACTCGTTCGACCCGGCCGGGCAAGTGTTGCGGATAGAATCGGCGGCGCCGGAAAAAATGGTGGATTCAATTCATGCCGAGCGTTTCGTTATAGCGGTGATTATGGACGCCATCGACGCGGCCGACGAATTTTTCATGGAGCAACGCATTTTGTTCGACAGCCGGGCGCATCTCGCCTTGGCGGAATTACTCAATACCGGCCCGGATCGGCTGGCGTTATGACCGAGTTTCCCATAAAACTGGCGGTCGCCACCAAGGACGGAATTTCCATCAACGAGCACTTCGGCCACGCCCAGCAATTTTGGATTTACAGCGCCACGCCGGATAGCTGCGAGCGCCTGGAAACCCGCGAAACGGCTAATTATTGTTTAGGCCAGCATGCCGACGACTCCGCCATGGGCGCGATACTGGAAGCGATCAAGGATTGCCATGCGGTTTTCGTGGCCCGGATAGGCGACGGCCCAACCGGCAAAGTGCACGCCATCGGCGTCCGCGCCGTTTCCGAATACGCTTATGCGGCGGTAGAGGAATCATTGCTGGATTACGCGCGGAGAACCGCCGCCGGCGAGGACATCGGATGACAGCCGAACAAGTGGCGCTATGGGTGGAAACGCATCCGCTGTCGCCCATCAACATCGATTGCGCCGTCGCCGTCATGCTGAAAATATTGGACGGCAAATGCAAAATGCGGTCGGAGGAAAAAATCGTCATGACGCAGCTCTACGATCAAATCAAGACCAAAGCCGGCCAATTGCTGGACGGGGCGGTGCATGCTTTAATCGGTGAAGCGCGCGAACGGACGGCGGACGAAGCATTGAAAATGCAAATCTACGAACAACGTCTACTGGCGGAAACGGCGATTTCCCGGCCGGTGATGAAAAAATTCAAGGCCATGATCCGTGAACAAGGCTTGTTGGAAGACAGAAACGCCGGCGGCGATGACGACTGAACGGGCATAAGGAGACTGTCTTGCCATGGGTAAAGTTATTGAACTGTTTGCGCCGGTAACCGGCCCCGCCGAAACGCCGACCCATGTGTTACCGGGGCGCCTGTTTCAGTTGGATGGCGATGCGCCGCCGGAAAACGGCGATTATTCTCCGCAAACCGGCTTGATCGCCGGCTATCGGCTCGGCGCGGATGCCGGGATTATTGAACAGATAGCGCCAACGGCGCGCCGCCTGCTTGGTTTTATCTGGGATGAAGGTTTGCTCAGCCCCTCGCTGCTTGAGGTATTGAAAAGCCGGGCCGAGCCGTTGTTTGTTCCGCACCGCAATTGTTTAACCTTGCTGGCGAGCGGATTACATGGCCCTGAAGTTCGGTTAATCGACCATCGGCCGGTGTTGAGCGTGTCTCCTTACTTCAAAATGCACTGGCGTACCGAAGCCTTCGCCGGCCAACTGGGATTTGTGCAACTGGTGGAAGCTTCGCGCGGTTTACTGCTGGAAAATGGCGAGTCCGTGGACTTGCTCGCTACCGAATCCGTTGGCGGACCGGTTTTATATCTGACGGATGCTAATGACGGCGAGGCGGTTAAGCCGGTTGGCGATTTTCAGCGGCTAGGGCAGGCGCGAACTCTCGACGTCATGACCGAGATCACGCAACCGATTCCGGCGCGGTTTAACGGACTAGCCGTTGTGTCATTAACCGTTCTGGAAAAATACAGCTGTTATTTTATGCAAAACGCCGCGCCGGACGATCCCGAGCGGCATATCTGGACGCCGGCGCATTTGCCGATCAGCTGGGGCTGGAGTATCCGGGTTCAGCAACGCTCCGACGGCGCCTGGGGGATATTTCGCCAAAAACTGATATTGCCGGCCGCGTCCACGGACCTGCCGTCTTTACCGGTCTGGCAAAGCAATACCGAGCGTTGCCGATGCGTTAAAGACCCCATTTTGTTACAGACCTAATTTTAAAAGATGATGCCCAGTCAACAAATCAACACGGATTCCATTGCGAAATTTGCGGACTTTATCGCCGGCTACAAGGCGACGATGAAAAACCAATATCAGCAGCGTCTGGCCGCCGATCTTTCCAGGCAGCAGTGGGACGGCTGCTTTCAGCGCAATGTGCTGCTGGTTTTGGGACAGGCTTACGATCAGGCGCTGGCGCAATTAATCGGCCTGCAATTCGACGGCGGCGAGGCGCCGGTCGAGCAGGGGTTGTCGGCGTTATCCAGGCGGGTGCTGGCGGTATTTGACGGATTCGTCGATGAATTTTTACTGTTTGCCGTGGACAAGCACCGTACCTCTTGCGCTTTATCGAATTTCCCGGACGAACACAAGCCCGACAAAACGTATGTCAACGCCGTTAAACGCGACATAGCCGCGCTTTGGCAAGACTTCGCCGTGAACGTCAACGCTCATATACTGGAATGCCGATGAAATTTTATATGACGCCTGGCTCCTGTTCGACAGGCATACATATTTTGCTGGAAGAACTGGAGCTGATATTCGAAGTGTGTATCGTCAACCTGTTGGCTGGCGATCACAATGCGCCGGACTTTCTGGCGGTCAATCCCAAAGGCGGCATCCCGGTATTAGTACTGGACGGCGGCGGCGCCTTGACGGAATTTCAAGCCATCGCCTATTGGCTGGCGCGCCGCTATCCCAAAGCCCAATTACTGCCCGGCGAAGCCGACGCCGACAGCCGGGCCATGGAATTGATGGACTATGCGGTAGGGACGATGCACGGGCAAGGCTACGCCCGGATTTTCACCACCGATAAATTCACGCCCAACCCGGCCGATTACGAGGCGGTCAAGGCGCAAGGCCTGGGCATCGTCGAGAAAGGCTTCGCCATACTCGATAAAAGCCTGCCGGAGCAAGGCTACGCGCTGGGTAAATTCAGCATAGCCGACGCCGCCTTGTTTTATATCGAATTCTGGGCGGATAAAACCGCTATGCCGCTGCCTGTAAACTGCCGCCGCCACTATGAGCTGATGTTGTCGCGCCCGGTGGTGCGGCGGGTGTTAATGGAAGAAGGCTACCGCGTCTGAGCGGATTTATCATTATGACGTTAATTGAAACTAGCGCGACTATTATAGTTGGCCACACCCAAATAGATAACGATCATCAGGATTTCATCCGTTTGCTGAACGCGTTGGACGCCGCCGGCAACGCCGATTTTCCGGCGCTGTTCCAGCAGCTATACGAGCACACCGAACAGCATTTCGAACACGAAAACCGATTGATGCAGGCGTCGGCTTTTCCGGCGGCGGGCGAACACGCCGGCGAGCATCAGCGGGTGTTGGGCGAATTCAAACAATTCAAAACCCGCATCGACAAAGGCTTGATCAGCTTCGGCCGTTCTTTTGTCAGGGAACGGCTGCCGCAATGGCTGCAATTGCACGTCTCTAGCATGGATAGCGCCTTGGCCGCGCATTTAAACGCCAAGGGTCTTAACCTGGAATGAGCATCTGCGCCGACTTCGAATTAATCGCGGGCTTTTACGGCCCGGAAGAAAGCGAGCAACTTTATAATCATTTTCTGCAAGACCACTACTGGCCGGAAAACCGCTACCAGTTCGCCGGCCGCCAATTCGTGCTGCCAAGATTGCAAACCTGGCACGCCGACGCCGGAATACGCTACAGTTACAGCAACAATTTATTGGAAACCCGGCCCTGGACGCCGGTGCTGAGCGAAATCAGAACCAAAGTGGAGACGTTTCTCGGTTTTGCGTTTAATTCGGTGTTGGTGAACCGATACCGGCATGGCGACGATCACGTCGGCTGGCATGCCGATAACGAACCGGAACTGGGCGAACAGCCCTTTATTGCCTCGGTCAGCTTCGGCGCCGCCCGCCGTTTCGAGTTTAAGCATAAAAAAACCGCCCAGCAGGATGGGATGGTGCTAAGCCAGGGCAGTTTGCTGATCATGCGGCCGGATTTTCAACACTATTGGCTGCATCGGGTTCCGGTGGATCGGGATGTTGTTGACAGCCGGATCAATTTGACTTTCCGGAAGGTGGTGATGGTTTAACTTGTCCAGAATAGCAACCTCTCGGCAAAGGTCAAAATGAATTCACTCACTCCGCGGATTTGATTCTAGTTAAACCAAAAGGATATATGGCCGGACATTGATCGTCAGCTTTCACTGTTGAAGGCTTGGCGGTCGCTATTAATACAACGCTTGAGTCCGGACTTTGATCTGCGTTTGACATTAAGCTAGCGGAGCAGACGTTCCATGAAGAAAAATTAAAAAATATTGATTGGCTCCAGTCGGCCAATTGCGGACGGATGGTTTTTCTGATGAACGTCTGTTGATTGATCTACAGCCGTCAGCCATAACCTCAAAAATGTCTGACTCCCTATAGGTTGTGCCGAGCCATGCGAGGCGCAACGATCGCGAACTTTACGCCTGACGGCAGTACCCTATAGTATGCACACCTTATGGTCTTAAACTTCGCGAATGGCAGGTTTAGGGAGTCTTAAATCCTTACCTGACTGACGGCTCAGGGTAGATTGCTCCAGTTCGCCACACTCCAAAGCCGACATTTAATGTTGGCGTAATTGTATCAAAATTGATGGCCTGGTTTTTATCGGAACTGGTGGCGGGTTTATTTTGGAATATGCGGGAATCGAGCATATTTGCGGTTTCCAACTTTATAAACTTCCTACAGCTAAGGCCATTTCCGTGCGCCATGAAGCACCCTTAAAATTTGTATGACATTACCTGTAATTTGATACACCGCGATAAATGGCGTCCCATCGATTACCAACTCACGGGTTCCTTTTTTGCGGCCAGGACGACCGAGTTTAGGATGATCGATCAACTTTTTAACATGATCAGCTATGCGATCGCCTTGCTCAATGGCGGCAGTGATGTTTTCAATGGCGATGTAATCGAGTTGTGCGTCGCGGTCAGCAATTGCCAACGGTAGCCATTGCAAAATCAAACGGCGCTTCCTTTGGAACGCTTGGCCAAATCAGCGCGTTTTGCCGCCCAACTGGCGTCGGCGTCTTCTTGAGACACCCACGAGGTATTCGGATTACCCGCTTCCACTAATGCGATCTCGACTTGCTCTCTAAACCATTGGTCATGCTCAACCGCCGCAAAGGCGTTTTTCAGACGCGCGGCGGCGTCGGGGCGGGATTTACCGGCAAGCTCGGCCTTGCTGAAGTTAGTGGCGTCTAACAAATCAATGCGGGCAATGTTTAAATCGGTTTTCAGGTATTCGACGCAACTATCGAGGCTACGCCAGATGCGGGGCTTGTCGCTACGCTGGACGCCCAAGGGCTTCTCTTGCGATCCTAGTTTTAGCAGGACCGACCACCCGCCAGGTTGACCAATAATCGAAGCGCCGCGAATCGCGGCGGCATCGACCAGCCGTTTTGCCATAGCGCTATCAATGGTGATGCTCATGATTTCCCCCAAAAACGGATGCGACTAGGTATATTTTGCATGTTATTAAGAAAAACCGCAATCACTACTTAGTGTTTAAGCCATGACCTTTTCATAACACCTGTCCCGCGCCGAATAATCGGAGGCTACCCATGCGGCGCAATACGGCTAGCGCCTATTGTCGTCCTATAAAGTTTGTCTTGGGTTCCGAAGGATTGCATTTTATCGCGTTGACAGCCATCTTAATTTGTTTTTTAGGACGGTGGTGAAAGTTTGAGGGGGTTTCACATAGATGGGACGATTGCTTAATCGCAAGACGAGATTTGAAGTATTAATGGTGTTTGCTTACAATGCCAAGATGCGCTTAGATAATCAAACAAATTCAATAACCATAGCCACCCTGAAAGATAAACAAAACAAAATTGTGGTCGAAAAAGGCCAAATAGTTAAAGTCAGTAAGGACAAAGACGGTATTGTTCGCCGGGAAGCGTTGACTAAAAACTGGACGGACTGGATAGATTATTGGTCAGTGGATTTAGACTTTGAAAGCAAGCGGGAAATCATCCGCGTACAAAATGCCGGAACCGGCGAATGGGAAGAAGTCTGGACCGGCGATTATATCTTTGAAAACGAGTGGCAATCGTTCCGTACCAAGAAAGACCGTAAGCTGGAGTTGAAAAGTATCTATCAGGAAGTGATGAATAAGCGCTGTAAAATCGCGGTAAAAGTCGTCGATATTTTCGGCAACGATACGATGACGATTGTTGAGGTTAGGATGTGAAAATCCGGCTACCGATTATCCGGCATGATCAAAGCGGTTTTGAAGCGCTGGTTAATTTGCATGCAAAAACCAAACTTTGTGATTTCGAGGATATTGAAATTGATTTGAGCGCGACCACTTGGCTCGATGCGGATATGTGCGCGGCTTTAGGGGCAATTCTTTACTGGATAGGAGATAGTTTAAATACTGTTCGTTTAACGAATATTTGTGCGGATGTCGCAACTGTTTTGTCAAAAAATGGTTTTCTGAGCCATTATGGGCGCGGCAAAATTTCCGATCATTGGGGTACGACGATTCCTTATCAGCGTTTTGAGTCAAAAGACGACCGCTATTTTTCTCACTATATTGAAACGGAATTAATGCGTCGTTCGGAAATCCCTGAGATGTCCGTAGGTCTTTTAAAGAAATTTCGAGAAAGTTTGTTTGAAATATTCAGTAATGCCGTATTGCATTCCCATACCCGCTTAGGTATTTTTAGTTGCGGCCAGTTTTTTCCTAAACGCAACCAGCTTGATTTTTCCGTTGCGGATTTGGGTATCGGCATACCGCAAAATGTTAAAGTCAACACTGGCCTTGAACTGCCGCCTGAACAAGCTATCGACTGGGCGACTAAAGAGCGTAATACGACTAAACGCGGGCAAATACCCGGCGGATTGGGTTTGAAGCTTTTGATTGAGTTTATTGATTTAAACGGTGGGCGGCTGCAAATCATATCCGACGCCGGGTATTGGATGAGAACATCCAAAAAAACTTATGTGACTCGTTTAAACCAATGTTTTCCTGGTACTGTAGTCAGTGTGGAAATCAATACGGCTGACAGACAATCATATGCGCTGATATCCGAATTAACGGAATCAGATATTTTTTGAGGCGATTATCATGACAACACTCCTGGAACTATCTTTATACGAGATTGTGGGAAGCCCACTATGCGTGGCGTCGGGCGATGGGCAAAAAGTTTTTGATCGGCTTGTCTTGGCTCTGAAAGAGGGGCGTAACGTTGTTCTTTCTTTTCACAATGTCACGACTTTGACTTCGGCTTTTTTGAATGCGGCTATCGGTCAACTCTATGGTGAGTTTAATGAGGAACAAATCCGTAAACACGTACAAGTTCGGGATATGCAAGCGGACGATTTAGCTTTGCTGAAACGCGTTGTCGAAACAGCTAAAGCTTATTTTAAAGATCCCCGGAGATTTGAGTCGGCTATTCGGGAAGTATTGGGTGATGAAAACGATGACGCATAAAGCCCAAGAAATCGCTCGCTACGATTTTAAAGCGGCGGATAATTTATTGCTGGATACCAACATCTGGATGTTTATTTTCGGGGCGCAAAAACCCGGAGACAAAAGGGGCGCCATTTATTCGGAAGCCTTGGGCAAAATTCTGAAAGCTGAAAGCCGGATTTATATAGATGTGTTAATTGTTTCCGAATTTATCAATACTTATGCGCGATTGAAATGGAAACAAGCGGACGTTTCATTTCAAGAATTTAAACAATTTCGCCAAAGTTCATTTTTTAAACCTATTGCGGAAGAAATTTCCGAATGCGTTAAACAGATTTTGAAGCTTTGCATACGCATGGAAAGCGGGTTCGAATCGCTTGCGATCCATGCTTTACTTGATGACTATGCGGCAGGTATGTCAGATTTTAACGATCAGATTTTGACTAGTCTGTGTCAAGAAAAAGGCTTAAAACTGGTTACCCACGACGCGGATTTTCATGGTTGTATTCCTGTGGTAACAGCCAATAGACGACTTCTTTGTTAAATTAGTTATGGCCTTGCATAAAGACTTTCCCGCCTCCCCGCACACTATTCTCTATCCGGCTATCCGCTGGTTTCCGGCGGATGAGGCGTTGCGCGAAACCAGCATGAATAAACTGATGCCGCCGCTAGTCGCCGAGTTGCGCCAGGCTGCCGCAAACATTCAGCAACTTGGTTGCGGTCTTGAAGTCGTAACGGACATAGCCGCCGGCGTCGAGAACCGCGACGAGACCGTCCCATCCCCGCTCCAGGATCTTCCGCGGTGTGACGAGGTCTTCTTGAGCAAAAGCCCGGTAGGTTCGCGTCGCCAGGTTTCCGGAAATCCTGGCCGCGAACAATACCGCGGCCAGGAACCATTTGAACACTTCCCGCGCATCGGCTGTGGAAAGGTCGATGCCGAGTTCGGCCGAGTAGCGCCCACCGAACCGGCGGATCACTTCGGCCGCGGAGCTAAACTGGCTGTCAATTGTTTCAGCCGCCAAGTTCGCCGCCTCCGGCTTTGTCGAGACGTCCAAAATGCACACCCAAGAGGCGCGCCCGCTTCTTGAATTCGAACCGGCTCAGGCAACCAGCTCCATTCCTCATGCAGGGCGTAGGTTGTAGCGCCTGCAAAAGATTATATGGCGGTAACATTGCCGCGCCTCAATGACTGTTATAACCCGCGCAAGCTTGATAAAGCACATTCGCGGCTTGCTTATCCCGGTTGTAAGCGCAGGCGACTTCTTGCTTGTGCTCAAAATATCGCCCGGTCGTTTCCATGCCGATGGGGTGCGTGGCCAACCAGACTGGCGTTTCGGCGCCTTGATCCGGCGTCTCGTGGCCGCCAAACCCCAAATCATTGCTTAATTTCGAATTAACATCGCCCGGATGGCAAGAATTGACCGAGATGCCGTAAGGCTGAAGTTTTTCCGAGAAGACCAAGGTCAGCATCCGGTTGGCTTGTTTAGATTGACGGTAGGCGCTATCGTTATCGTAGCGCCGGCGGGTAAATTCCAAATCGTTCAAATCCAGGCCTCCCGCCCAGTAGCTGGCGACATTGACAATACGCGAAGGCGCAGAGGCTTTTAAAATACCGGTAAAGGCTTCGATGAGCCAAAAGTAGCCCAATACATTGGTGGCGAACTGCATTTCGATGCCTTCGGGCGTTTCCTGCCGAGAGCGCGGCGTGCAAGCCGCATTGTTGATCAGCGCATGTAGCGGGCCCGTCCAACGCTCCGCCAAGTTTTGTATCTCTTTAAGCCTGCTTAAGTCGGCAAGTTCGAAACGAACCTTGGGGTTGCCGGTCGCCCTTGTGATTTCCGCTACCGCTTGTTCGGCTTTATTTGCATTTCGGCAGACCAGAACGACCTCGGCATTCCGTTTAGCCGCCAATTGTCTGGCGATTGCTTTTCCGATCGCTCCCGTGGCGCCGGTGACAAGGAAAACCGTAGACTCGGATCTTAGAAAACCGGAAGGTTCTACAGATGGAAACATTCTCACCTTCTTAACATTTTGGAAGGATAATGCAGTCATGATGCCCGAAAAAGGCGTATAAGTCATGCTTTAAGGTTGCAAACTTCCGGTTTGATTACTTTTGTTAATATAGCTTAACAAAATTAACGTCGATAGGCCAAATTAGCGGGGCTACGCAATTCCTGATATTCTTGTTCCTTTTCAGCCTGCAGGTAAATCATGAGCGACTCAGACGACGCCAAGAAAGTAATCGTAGTGGATTTACAAATGCCTTTTTTCTCCATCGTGGTGTTGATGGTTAAATGGGCGTTAGCATCTATCCCAGCCATCATCATATTGGCAATTATTTTCAGCATTACCACCGGTTTGATGGGCGGCATACTCTTTCCACGTCTTTAGAGATTATTGTTATGGGCGTACTCTATCGCACTTAAGATTTTGGCCTTGCGGTGTTCAGTTGCCGAAACGCTGCAAGGCCAAAATTCTAGCCTGCCGAAATTTGCGGTTCAGAGAGCGAGGGCGATGGTTCGGTTGGGTTTACGGTAATATAACCGGCGCGTCGGGTATTTCGTTGGGGTTGTCGGCCACAGCCGGGAAATGCTGGCGCAGCAGAGCGGTGATGGCCTCCACGCCTTCCAGCACGCCGGGTTCGAAGGCGCCGTCGCGGAAACGGGTTTCCATGCTCCGGCAAATGTGCGTCCAGGCCGCGTCGCCGACTCGCGCGTGAATGCCGCGGTCGGCGACGATTTCCAGGCGGCGTTCGGCCAGTAGCAAGTAGATCAGCACGCCGGTATTGTGTTCGGTGTCCCAGACGCGCAATTGGGAGAAGACTTCGATGGCGCGTTGCCGGGCGCTTAGGCCGCTTCGCAGCTGATGGATGTCCAGGTTGTTTTCCACCACAAAGCGAAGTTCGCCCATGTGCCGGCCTTCGCTGGCCGTGATGGCGGCTTTGATGGCCTTCAGGCTAGCCTTGGGGAAGGTTCTCCGCGCCCGCCAGGGCGGGCAAAAAAAATGCTTGAAAAATCTGCTCATATGCATGTGTTACCAACCCCCTGAAGCGCCGCCGCCGCCGAAGCCGCCGCCGCCGCCCGAAAAACCGCCGCCACTACCGCCGCCGCCGATGGTATAGCCTCCGCCGCCTCGGTGATTTTGGCCGGACAACATATTAAAGATAAATAAGAAGAAAAATCCAAATAGCGCCCACGTCAGGCCGCCGCCCAGTAGCCAGATGATTCCGCCAAGCAGGCCGGCGCTGGACAGGTTGCCGAATAGGGCGCCGAATAGAGAACGGAACCACGAGCCGGAGAAAACCGCCAGCAGGAACAGCAGCGGAAAAAAATGACCCGGTTTGAAAGCGGGAGCAGCGGGCAAGGGTTCGCCCTGGATTAGTCCGATCAGGCTGTCCACGCCGGAATTGAGGCCGCCGGCAAAATCGCCCTGGCGGAATTTAGGCAGCATGATTTCCTCGATAACGCGCTTCGCCACCGCGTCCGGAACCACGCCTTCCAGGCCGTAACCGACTTCGATGCGGGCTTTATGGTCATCCTTGGCCACCAGGATAAGGATGCCGTCGTCCACGCCTTTGCGCCCCAGCTTCCACTGTTCGACCACGCGGATTGAAAATTGGGCGATGTCCTCGGGTTGAGTGGTGCGCACCAGCAACACGGCGATCTGACTGCCTTTTTGCCGCTCGAATTCGGCCAGCCGGGCTTCCAAAACCGCCTGTTGCCCGGCGCTTAGTGTGTCGGTGAGGTCGGTGACGCGGCGTTCCAGCATGGGCGGCTGCGCCCAGGCACGAGCCGTGCCGGCGGCGAAAAACCAGCCGAGCAACAACAAGGCCGGCAACAGCCGACGCAATCCCGCCGCTGTCGGATTATTTGCCAAAATCGACCACCGGCGGGCTGGAAATGGCTTTTTCATTTTCGACGGTGAACGACGGTTTAGTTTTATAGCTGAGCGCCATGGCGGTCAGATTGCTGGGGAAGGAGCGCACCGTGACGTTATAATCCTTGACGGCGGCGATGTATCGGTTACGGGCCACGGTGATGCGGTTTTCCGTGCCTTCCAACTGCGCTTGCAAATCGCGGAAGTTGGCGTCGGCTTTCAGTTGCGGGTAGTTTTCGGACACTACCATTAGGCGGGACAGGGCGGAAGTCAATTCGCCTTGCGCGGCCTGGAATTTAGCGAAAGCTTGTTCGTCGTTCACCAGTTCCGGCGTGGCCTGCAGGGAGCCGACCTTGGCGCGCGACGCGGTCACCGCCTCCAGCACTTCTTTTTCGTGATCGGCGTAGCCTTTCACGGTGTTGACCAGATTCGGCACAAGATCGGCGCGGCGCTGGTATTGGTTCAGCACTTCCGCCCAGGCGGCGTTGATTTGCTCGTCTTGGCTTTGAAAAGTGTTATAGCCGCAACCCGGCAGCGATAAAAACAGAGCGAGAAGGAAAACGGTTAGCAAGCGATTCATGGTGGGCTCCAAATTGTTATTATGGCGTGTACGGGCTGCGCCTCGCTTTACATTAGGCTGCGCGTTGGGTTGACAATAGAAAGCCCAAAAATTCGAAGCTAATGAGTAATGAGTGTTCAATTGTATTAGATTTTGATAAAAGTTAATATTTTGTTTTTGCAAGTGACGGCAATTATTTCAGTTAATCTACTCCGAACAGGCGGAGATAACGAGGTTGCGCTCGTTATCCCTCCTGCGCCATCGGACTTGCGGTTCTCCGCATCTTTACATTGCCAAGAAAAGCGGCAAATATGTCTGTAAATTTTGTGGTCATGAGTCAGGATCCGCATTTAGTGCGCCTTGTTCAAGAAGTCCACATTAAAGACATGAATA
>JBEKBU010000098.1:0-13748 GCA_050015235.1 Methylomonas sp.
TAGCCCGCCCATCTAGCGAAAAAAAATTTAATCCGGCATCCTTAAGTTTTTTGAGGAGACCAACAGATGTTGCAAAAGAATCAGTGGAACAACCATATAGAAGCCTGGCGGGGAAGTGGCTTAAAGCAGTCTGAGTATTGCCGGCGGGAAGGTTTAAATGCCAACAGCTTCGCAGCCCGGTTAAGTTATTATCGGAAGCAGCAAAAAAGCGCCTTACCGGCGCTGATACCGGTTCAGGTGGAAGCGCCGGTCACGGGCTCCATCGTTTTAAAACATGCCAAGGGTCACCAAGTCGCTTTGCCGTTATCGACTTCCGCCTCCTGGCTAGCCGAGCTGTTGACATGTCTGGGTTGATTTCGGCGCCCGAGCAAATTTGGCTGGCGATATCGCCCGTGGACATGCGGCGCGGCATGGATGGCTTGTCGTTTATTGTGCAGCAAGCGCTGGGTCATGCGCCGTGCGCGGGCTCGGCCTTTGTGTTCCGTAATCGGGCCGGCAACCGCTTGAAGCTGTTGCTATGGGACGGCAACGGCGTTTGGCTATGTCAGCGCCGCTTGCACCAGGGCGGTTTTGTTTGGCCGAAGGTGGGCGATAGCAGTTTTGCGATCAGCCAGACGCAATGGCAGTGGCTGATAAGCGGCGTCGATTGGCGGCGTTTGTCGGCGGTACCGCCAGCGCATTGGACGGTTTAAATACCCTGATTTTAGACTAAAAAAAGCCGCTGAAAATAGTCTATAAATCCAGTACCTATAAGGCTTTCAGCGGATTTTTATGGTATAATTTCAACCATGAAATCACTCGCCGAACTTGAGCATTTTGATCTGAATACCGCCACGCAATCCGAAGTGGCGGACGTGATTCAAGCGCTCATAGCTCAAGTTCAGCGCGACGCCGAAACCCTCTCCGCCAAAGACGCCGCCATTCAAGCCAAAGACTTCAAAATCGAAGCCTTAACGCATGAAATCGCTTACTACAAGCGGATACGCTTTGGCGTGAAAAGCGAAGCCCTCTCGCCCTTACAACGTGACCTGTTCCATGAAACCTGGAACACGGATATGTCGGCGATTGAGGCGGAACTTGAACAGCTCAAAGACGATCAACCCTGCGAAACAGTTGTTAAGCCTAAACGCCCGCGCGCCGGTCGGCAACCTTTGCCGGCGCATCTGCCGCGCATTGAACACCGCCATGAGCCGGACTCCTGCACCTGTGGGCAATGCGGCCAAGACTTGGTCAAAATCCGCGAAGACATCAGCGAACAACTGGATGTAGAGCCCGCCAAGTTTTTTGTCCATCGCCACATCCGCCCGCAATATGCCTGTAAACACTGCGAAACCATCACGGCCGCGCCGATACCGCCGGCGGTGATCGATGGCGGCATGGCGGCCGTCGGTTTACTGGTCTGGGTGATCATTAGCAAATATCTGGATCATCTGCCGCTTTACCGTTTGGAGCAAATCGCCGCACGTGAAAACCTGATTTTATCCGGCTCAACCTTAGCCGACTGGGTGGGGCGTGTGGGCGTGGCGTTACAACCCTTGGTAGACCGCCTGACTTGGCATCTATTGCAAGGCAATACCCTTCATGCGGACGAGACGCCGGTAGCGCAACTCGACCCCGGCAAGGGTAAAACCCGCAAAGCCTATTTATGGGCTTACCGCAGCAACGATCTGCAGAAAGATCGGCCACGCATCATCGTCTTTGACTATCAGCCGGGACGAAACGGCGAACATGTCCGCCAATTTTTGAGAACGTGGAGCGGCCATTTGCTGGTCGATGATTATAGCGGGTACAAGGCGCTGTTCGCCAACACCGGTCAGTCGCCAGGCTGTATCGAATTGGCGTGCATGGCGCATGCGCGGCGTAAGTTCTTCGATTTGCATCAAGCCAATAAAAGCCCGATGGCTTTGGAAGCCTTGCAACGCATCAAGGCGCTCTACGCGATTGAAACGGAAGGCCAGACTTTGAGCATCAAAGCCCGTCAGCAATTGAGACGCGATAAAAGTTTACCTCAATTACAGGCTTTCCATGACTGGCTGGTTAATACACGGGTAGGCATCGCCAACGGCGGCGCGTCGGCCAAGACGATGGACTATACCCTGAAACGCTGGCCCGCCTTAATCCGCTATGCCGAAACCGGGCATCTGCCGATAGACAATAACCCGGTGGAAAACGGCATCCGACCGATTGCCATCGGTAAGAATTATGCTCAGTTTGATATTATGCTGAGTACTTATTGGAAGCCGGCAGCTGGTAAGGCTTTCCGAACTGCCGACTTTGCATAATTTTATAGACTCTCCAAGAACTTCAAAAGGCCATCAGTTGGATGATAGCGTACTTGCCCAATCTCAGGCGGTAGAGCTATTGTCGATAAAGCCCGTTCTTTCATGGATAGATCAGCCTCAATGTAACCATGAGTAGTTACCGGGCTTTCATGTCCCAGCCATAAGGCAATGATGGTGATGTCCACGCCAGCTTGAAGTAAGTGCATAGCCGTGGTATGCCTCAAAATATGCGGCGTTACTTTTCGATCTTTTAACTGGAGGCAATGCTTTGCCGCCGAAGTGGCTGCCAAAGCAATCCGTTCGGCTACATTTGAGCGCGTCATTGGTAAGCCTCGACGGGTTGGCACTAAAGGTTGTTCCGCCTTCAGGTTGGCGAACACCAACCAGCGCCGTATTTTAGCGGCTGTTTCTTTCCATAGAGGTACAGTCCGTTGTTTGCGCCCCTTACCATGCAGGCGTACCGAAGGTGATATGGTCAGCTCAACGTCAGCCACCCGGACACCAATCAACTCGGATACCCGAGCACCGGTGTTATAAAGTACTGATAACAAAATGCGATCCCGACAGCCACACCAAGTTCGGTCATCAGGTGCTTCCAGCAAAGCTTGTGTTTCCTCGCGAGACAAAAAGCCCAACATTGGCTTCTCAAAGCGCTTCATCGGAATCGCCTGAATCTGTTGCGTTAGCAGCAAGGCTTCAGGGCATTGTAACGACACATAATGGGCAAAGGCCCGGATTGTCGCCAGACGAGCGTTACGAGTTCTAACCGTATTGTGGCGTTCGGATTCAAGGTATGCAAGGAAGTTGAGTATCAAGGCCGCATCAAAGTCAATCAGCGCTAGTTTTGTGGGCTTTTTAGCCAATTTTCGTTCGGCGTAACTCAGTAGCAATCGAAATGTATCTCGATACGCGGCTATTGTTCTGGGACTTGCATTGCGCTGCTGTAGTAATCGCTCTACAAAGAAACGCTGAACCAAGGCAGCAAATGCAGCAGGATTAGTCAGCGAACTGTTCATTGCTAACCTCCTGAGAATATCGTTCGAAACGTTCGGCCGCGATTGCCATCAGTTCCGGAATGCCGGTGAAATACCAATAGGTGTCGCTAACACGCGCATGTCCAACATAAGTTGATAATGCAAGCACGGAGTGGTCAACATCAATACCTTGTTGGTAAAATCGCAACATGCTATGCACAATGAAAGTATGTCGGAAATCATGCAGGCGATGATGTCTATAATCGCCGCGAGGCTTCCATCCAAGTTCTCGGCAAATCGTATGCAAGGCATACATAATGTTCGCCCGTCTAACTGGCTGACCCTCGTCGGACAAGAAAAACCGGTTGCAGGCAGGATGAGGTATGATCTGATCACGTAGCTGGGCATAGTCGTTTAGCATCTGAGTGGTGCTGGGATGTAGAGGTACCCAGCGACTCTTGAGAAATTTGGCTTCATGGATACAAAGCACGCCGACTTCAAGATCAACATCGCTTCGGGTTAGCGAGGTCGCTTCCGTGATGCGCAGCCCACTTGAGGCCAGCAATCCGAACATAGTGCAACAGGTGGCCGGGCGCAAGCCTTGTTTAGATAGGAGGTTATCGGTTGCATTGATGATAGCAATCAGCTCAACTTCAGAATAGATATGCGGAACAAGTCGTCGGTGGGCAGAGCCAAATAATCCTGATGGTGGGATTGCCGTATTTGGATCAAGCCGCTGACAGTATCGAGCAAATCCACGTAAAACCTCAATACGCCTGGCCCAAGTGATTGGATTACTCCGTTTCGATTCGCGCGCCCATCGCACGGCAAGTTCCATCGTCAGGCAGCACTGATCGCCCATGGCATCTGAAAAGCGGGCGAATCCTTTTAGCACTGTTTCATCAATAGTTAGCTTATAACCCAGACTGCGTCGATATGCTAAGTATGTATCAACTCGCAACATCCAGAAATTGGGGACGTTCATGCGCAACTCCCAGGCCAGGGTAATGCCACAGTCCGTAAGTTCTCGATATCGACACGAGCATAGGTCTTTGCGGTATCAAGACTTTGATGTCTTAGCAAATCGGCAATTTCCTTGATAGATGCTCCAGCCTTTTGTAGGCGTGTCGCGGTCGTTGATCGGAGAACATGAGTATTGCAAAATTGATTTCGTATTCCGCAACGAACAAATGCGCGGTTCATGGCGCTCCGAATAGCAGGCACAGCTAATGGCACATCAAAAGGCGCTCGATGCCTGATAAACAAGGTTCGACTTGATGACTGAGGTCGACCTTTAAATAGATATTGAGCGATTGCTTGTCCCGTTGACATGGGGAGTGGCAACTGTTGTACACGTTTACTCTTATTAGTACTGATGGTCAAAGTTGCGCTACGCCAGTCCACGGAGTCTAGCGTTAAAAAGGTCACCTCTTGACCACGTAGACCCAGGTCTAGCAAGCAACGAGCAATGGCATAATCGCGCATGCCAACTGGGTCGGCGCAATCGAATGCTTTTAAAAAGGCAACCACTTGGGTATCAGATAATGTTTTGGGCAGTGCTGAATGAGAAAAGGACGCAATCTTTGGTATACAAGCCATCAGTGCGGAAGTGGGCTCACCCTGGAAGGAACAAAAGCGAAGGTAGCTGCGGATGCTTGTGCCGACTTCTCTTAGAGAGGACGGTTGCCAGTTCAAAGCAAGGTATTGAAAAAAGACATCAATATCAGCACCCGAAACCTGACGGATAACAGGCGGCTCCTTGCCGAATCGATGGATAAGAAAGGCGCTAACATGTTGGCGACGGTTTACACAGGTCTGCGGCGACATTCCGCAAATGTTCAACAGATAATCAGAAAACCGTTCAAGTTCCGCTTGAATCGGATTATTGGCGATACTTAAGTCAACTTGTGGTAAAAAAGCGAGCAAATGCTTTAGCGCCGCTCTATCCATTTTAATGGCGTCATCGAAAGTTGTTGAATAGGGAAATACCAATAGCAAATCATGAAGGTAGCGATCAATGAGTACCCGATTAATGCTTTGTAAATTCAAGCCTTCGGTCTTTAGCCAGCAACCGAAATGAATAACGCAGTTAACATAGCGTTCAATGGTGTATCTTGCATAGTGCTGGGCATTTAATGCTTCAACAAAGGTGACTGCAATGTTGCTGAACGGATTATCGTTGAGCGAATCCAGATGCTTAAGATCCGCCAAGTGGGTTTCGGTAAACATGATTTATTCCTGTAGTCAGTAAAGAATCCACAGGAAACCACTAAATTATTATGCTGAGTTAAATTAGTTATGTCGAGCAGGAAGTCTTGCTCTTATGCGGCTTTGCGGAAGATTACAGGTGAACTTTGCATAATATCAAACTGAGCATAATTCTTATTATGCAAAGCTTTGCATAATAAGAAAAATTGGCTGTTTACCGGTTCCGAACGGGCAGGCAAACGGGCGGCCGCCATACAGACCTTGCTGGGCACCGCCAAGCTCAATGGCCTTAATCCTGCCGACTGGCTAAGGGACACGCTTGAAAAACTGCCCGTCTGGCCGAATAGCCGCATCGATGAACTGCTGCCTTTGGCGCCAGAATATATCGCAAAATTTAAAAAAAGCTAATTAGCCTACTTGGGGGTAGTGGGTGCGCTGGAGGCTTACCCAAAAACTATGCCATTGGGGCTTATTCCAGATGCAATGGCGCCGCCGACCGCATTGGGAACAACAATTGCACTGTATTGGCCGCTGCTTTCGATAAAGGAATGTTGACTACCAGAGCTATCGGTGTATTTCCCTATTACCGTCCCATTGTCGCTTATTTGGGTAACAGTGGTAGTTGCTGCATTTGGATAGGAAATCGTGGTGTAAGTAAAGTTGTCAGCTGCAGCCGGAAAGCTGATAAAACCACCAAGCATCGACCAAAAAATTAAATGCCCTTTACAAGTTAATTCCATGAATTTTTCCCTCAAATAAATAAAAAAGAAGTGGCGGTCAGGTTTTTTGCGTAATACCAATTCTGAAGTTTTTCGGAAGTTATCTACTCGCTGTCAATTTTTTGAATTTGAATAACTTTAACAAAAACACAATGGTTATCTTTTTTCAATTTCCATCATGTGACAAAATGTTTACCGCGAGGTTGCCGGTGATCATTGGGACGAAAATAGGCGCGGCTTCAAAACAACGCCAATGGGACAATGGCCTTGTTCCCAGACGTTCAAACAAATAGTCTAAGTCCCTAACAGTTTGCCGAGAAATTGGTTAAAAGGGTCTGCCCCCGTTTTCCACTAAGCGTTTCCACAAATTGTTTGTAATTTCTATAGCGCGTTTTTCTCCAACTCTGTCAAAGCAGTCTTCAATAAATTCGACATTGGCGCCATTTGGAAAAATCTCCTCATCTGTCGCGGCATAGAGATCATATGCGCAGTTGTCTACTCCATCAATAACTTGAATATTTTTCACCATATTCTCCAATTAGCTTCTAGCGCGCTGGGTTCATGTTTAACAATCTAATATTGAAACTATTAGATTGTTAGACCCCTTACTCATACAATCCTTGAAAACTGATGGATGACGGCAGAAATCTGGCAGCAAAAGCAGGCGTTACAGCCCACTCCGTTTGAAAAGATTATAAATAAAAAATACGAAAAGTCTGTTAAGTAAGCAACTCATTTTGTGTGAGATTTTTCACACTTAATCTGCTTTCCGGTAATCTTCGGCGGGACGGGGGGTATGGGCTGCGGCGGGAAATGGGGCTTAAATCCGAACTTATATTTAAAAACCGGGTGGAGCTATGCTCTACCCGGTTTTGTTTAGTTAAACTTTATCTTATTCAGCGATAACCAGACCGGTAGCGCCGGCCGGTATGGCGATGGATTGAATAAAATTAAGATCGCCATTATCGCTAACACCGTGTACGCCTATGGTGTTTTCGCCGTTATTCAGGCTGAACAGCAATGTTCCGTCGCGGTTAACGATAAGATCGAGCGGATGGATGGGGGTAGCCGCCGTGGCGTTGGCCAGGCTCAAATTTCCGGACTGGCCGATGGTAAACGAGGAAATGCTGTTGGAGCCGGCGTTAGCGGTGAACGCCAGATGCTTGTTAGGCGCGACGGCTACCCAGCAAGCGGCGGATTGCGTGGTCGCCACTTTGCCGTCTATGACCTGAATCGCGCCGTTTTGCTCCAATACGTAAGAAGACAGCGTGGAGCCGTTTGCGCCGCCGCCGGCTTCGGAGACGAAGAAATTCTCGTGCTTGCCGAACGTAAAGCCGAAAGGCGTGACCCCGGCCGCGGCCAGCGAATTTGGCGAGCCGGCGGGTATGCCGTTGTAGTCCAGAACGTAACTTACGATTTTGTTGGTATTTTTCTCGGTAATCACCACGGTGTCGCCGTCGGTATTGAAGGCGATTTCCGCTTCTCCGGCCCCGGTATCGCTAAGTTTGGTGTATGAAGCGCTTAATGGCAGCAGCGATTGGGATTCTTTGTCGAATTTATAGCCGAAGATCGAATCGTCGCCGCTGTTAACCACATAGACGATATCGTTGCTGACGGTAACGCTGACCGGGGTTTTGCCGGGTTCCGCGACATGGCTCAACAGCGTCAGTTTGCCGTTATTGATACTAAAAACCGAGACCTCATTACTGCCGGCGTTGACGGCATACAAATAATTTTGATCGGCGCTGACCGCTAACGCGCCTTGACTACCAAGCGAGGCGGCGGTTCCTTGACCGCCGGTATTGTATTTGTGTACATTTGCATGGCCGTATGCGTCAATCGTGTAGGCGTAGACTTGATTTTGCACGGCGTTGGTCAAGGTGTACACTGTGGTGTAGCCATTCCCGTCGTAATCGGCATGGCAGATGGAGGAAGCTAATGGCGACAGGCAGAAGGCGGCTAACGTTGCGTATTTCAGTTTGTTTTTCATGAGATTTCCTGTAAAGTTGAGTTTAGGGGGTAACCGGGCAAGGAATCCTGTTCCTTGCCCAGCGCTGCTATTATGCAAACCCAAACTTCAAGGATGCTTCACGGATTGTTAAACAATTCCGTGATAAATTATTTTCTGCGTTTAATTAACTAGCCGCTATTTCTATGTCTAATTTATTTTCGCCGCCAGCCGATGCGCCGTTTCAGCGCTTTTTCGCCACATCGCTGGATCAGCTTTTGGCTGAAAACCTGGCCATTGATCCTAACGAGAACGTTTTGGCGCTGTTCCGGCGTTGCGTTGCCGAAGTCCCGGCGTATCGCCGCTTTCTTGAAGCGGCGGATATTAACCCCGCGTCGATTACCGGCTATGCGGCGTTTCAGACCTTACCGCTGCTGGATAAGCGCAATTACATGCAGGCTTATCCGTTGCCCGACCGCTGCCTGGGCGGCGCTTTAGCGGGCAGCGACCGGGTGGCGGTGTCTTCCGGCTCGACCGGCCAGCCGACGTTCTGGCCGCGCTCGGCCCGCTACGAACTGGACGTGGCGCTGCGTTTCGAACAAGTGTTCCGCGATAGTTTCCGCGCCCACGAACGCAACACTTTAGCCGTGGTTTGCTTTGCGTTGGGCAATTGGGTGGGCGGCATGTTCACCACCTCGTGCTGTTGGCATTTGGCGCGCAAGGGTTATCCGCTGATGGTGGCGACGCCCGGCAATAACAAAGCGGAAATCTTTCGCGCCGTGCGCGAATTGGCGCCGCATTTCGAGCAAACGGTATTGCTGGGCTATCCGCCTTTCGTCAAGGACGTCATCGACGCCGGCGCCGCCGAGGGTATCGATTGGGCGCGTTTTAAACCCAAACTGGTTTTCGCTGGCGAGGTGTTCAGCGAGGAATGGCGGAGCTTGGTGCTAGCGCGCGCCGGTTCCGGTGCGCCGTGTTTCGATTCGGCCTCGCTGTACGGCACGGCCGACGGCGGGGTGCTGGGCAACGAGACGCCGTTGAGCGTGGCGATCCGCCGCTGGTTCGCCGGGCGTCCGGACGCGGCGCGGGCTTTATTCGGCGAATCCAGATTACCGACGCTGGTTCAATACGATCCTGTCAGCCGGTTCTTTGAAATGCACGAAAACACGCTGGTGGTGTCGGCGGAAAACAGCTTGCCGTTGCTGCGTTACCATATCGCCGACAAAGGGGGGATAATTCCGTTCGATGCGATGCGGGCTTTCCTGGCCGAATACGGCGTCGATCCGGCCGGCGGCCTGGGTCTGCCCGGCGATTATCAGGCCCGGCGCCTGCCGTTTGTTTATGTATTCGGCCGCGCCGATTTCACCATCTCTTATTACGGCGCCAATATCTACCCGGAAAACGTGACCGTCGGCCTGGAGCAGCCGGAAATCACGCCGTGGGTGACGGGTAAATTCGTGCTGGAAACCGGCGAAACGGCCGATGGCGATAAATTTTTGCAGATCGCCGTGGAGCTATTGCCGGGCATTGCGGCCGATGCGACGTTGGCGCCGCTAATCGCCGCGTCCATCCGCGCGCAGCTGTTGCGCTTGAACAGCGAATTCGCCCATTACACGCCGGCTGAGCGGCAACTACCTTGCGTCAGTTTGCATGCTTTCGGGAGCGCCGAGTATTTTCCGGCGGGGGTAAAGCATCGCTATACCCGATAAAATTTTTGCGCCCTGTCTTGAATAACAGTGTCTAGTCTCCATAATACTCTTGCACGTTATTTACCCTTAATTAATACAGAGGAGCCTAATCATGAATAGTTTAAGTCCGTTTATCAACCGTGGTCTGCTTGACGAATTATTCCGCGACGTAAATCCCGGTTATTATGTCAAGCCGTTACACGGCGACGCCTTGCCGACGCAAATCCGCGTCGACGTAAAGGAAAACCCGACCGAGTTTGTCGTGCATGCCGAAATACCCGGCGCAGGCAAGGATAACATCCATGTGAATATCGAGCGCAATGTGGTCAGCATCCGCGCCACTATTAGCCAAGTCGACACCGAAACCAAGGACGATAAGCCGTTGCGTAGCGAGCGTTATTTCGGCGAAGTGTCGCGCAGTTTTCAATTGCCGGTCGATATCGACGAAGCGGCCAGCAAAGCCCGCTACGAAAACGGCGTGTTGACTTTAAATCTGTTGAAAAAACAAAAACAGGCCGGACAGCGGTTGAATATCGAGTAAACTAGACGCGTAGGGCGGGTTGTAACCCGCCATGGCCGCTTGATTAAATAACGGCTGGCGGGTTACTACACAATCTTGAATTATTGCTTGGCTTCCATTTGCTTGAGCAAATTTTCGGCTAACGGCGCGCCGTTTTTATCGGCTTGCTCCAGCCAGAATTTGGCGCGGGCCTGATTTCTTGGATCGGCGTCTTTCGACAGATAGAAGCCGTAGTTATACATGCCGACCGCACTGCCGTTTTCCGCTTCGATATGCGCCCAGTACATCGCTTCCTGGGTGTTAGGCCTTTTCAGGGAATAATAAGACATTAAGCTTTGCGCGGCTTCCGGCGAACCGGCCAAGGCTTCCGACTCCAGTTTCGCCTTCTCGGCGGCGGCCATGTCGCTGTTATCGTCGGTGGTGGGCGCGGATGCACAACCGGCGACTATGAATATCAGTAAATAAAGGGAACTATATTTCCTTAACGTTTTCAATGACGCCTCCGGGTGGTTGTTCGATTACGTTTAATTCGAAAATTAAAGACACTTTTTATGGGGGAAAGTTCCGTTCAAAGATGACGACAATCCGTATGTTATGCCTCGAATATCCGGAACCCGTAAGTCCGCCGCGCTTATGTCCGCGCAGTGACGGAATTTCTTGACTGGTGCACTGTTGCTGTAGGCGTGTAGCCGATCATTGACATGGAGCCGCTACACGTCGCCGCATGGATCGAAGGCAAAACCCGTCAAGTTTCAATCGGCGCCAACGGCTAAACAATCACTTGACAAAACTACTGATTATCAGTACAAATAATCATGCAGGATGATTTTTTTGAATGGGACGACGCCAAAGCCGCCACAAATTTGCGGATTCACGGCGTTGCCTTCCCTTATGCGGTTAAAGCGTTTCGTGATCTATTCGCGCATGAACAAGACTACTATTACAGCCAAAATTCTACCTGACGGTGCAGTTGTTGAAGTCCAGGATGATGGGCGTGAGCGCCTTTTTCCGGATTCTCCTCCGCGTCCCATGACGGACGAAGAAATCAGCGCAGCGGCGCAAGCCGATGTTGACGCGCGACCCTTGACCTTAGAGGAGTTAAAAACCGTGCGGCGCGTCCCCCGCGTCAAGACTATGCGCCGCGCCTTGGGCATCACTCAAGAAAAGTTTGCAACGCGTTATCATGTACCGCTAGGTACTTTACGCGATTGGGAACAAGGACGGACAAAGCCAGACCAACCAACACAAGCTTATTTAACCGTTATTGCTCACGACCCTGAAGGCGTGCGCCGCGCCCTAGAACACCCCCAGCCCATCTAAAGCGTTTTTATTGTCTATAAATTTGCGAGGAGTGTTAAGCCATTCGTGGCGGGCCTGTCGAGCCAAGCATGCGCGAGTGAGCCTAATTCCGGTAATTTCTAGCCGCGTTCAATAAATCGCCGGCCGCCGTGCCGGGCTGCGTCGAAGCGTCGCCGAGATCTTTCAAGGTTTCGCCGCCTTGCTGCAGGGCGGCCTGCTGTTGCGCGAGTTGCGCCTGTTGGGCGCGCTGGTTGCGGATCAGGGCCAATTGCGGGCCGGCGATGACCAGCTCCGGATCGATGCTGAGTTTGTCGCTGTAGATATCCGCCCAATGATCGGCGTTGAATTTGTCCAGTATCTCCGGTTTGACGGCGGCGATTTGCCCCAGATTGCCCACAAAGCGGTCTATGCTGTTCAGCGCCACGGCTTTTTGCGCCTGCGCCAGCAGCGATACGTATTCGATATTCAGATTATGGCCTTGCAAGGCGGCCGGCGGCCTCGGCAACAAACCGGCTTTCAGCAGGCGGGCGAAGGCGTTCTCCAGCAGCGGGTCCAGCAGTTCGTTGTTCAGGCGCTCCACCACCGGCCCCAGCATCAGCATTTTCTCCTCGTGGCGCTCCGCGACTTCGGTGGCTGTCATGCTTTGCGTCTGTTCGGATATCATCATGAACAGGTCGGCGTAAAACGCCGAATTGATGCGGCCGCGCACGTCCTGAATATCCGCGAGCAGATATTGCAGATTCAGATTCACTTCGAACGCCGTTTTCACGCCCTGGGCGGCGGTGGCGGCGTCGTAATAGCTGATGCCGCCCGGAAACAGCTGGTTTTCGCGGTTTTTCATGCTGGTCGGCAATTGCAGCGGCGGATTGGCTTGATAATCGATAGCTTGCGACTTGCGCAACTGCTGCGCCTGCAGTTGCTTGATATCGCCCAAGGCCTCCATGCCCGGGCTGTTGCCGTAAATATCCCCGCCCTGCGTCGCCCAACGCGGCGCGACGCAGGGAAAGGCGGCAAAGCCCGACTCGCGCAGCACTTTCCCGTTGCTGGCCGCTTCCCAATACACCGAGCGGAACGGCATGTTCAAGGCGTCCATGCGCCCGCTTTCCCTGTCCGAGCGCGGCTCCACGGCGTGGCGGATAGTCACCCAGGCGTCGTGGTTGCGGAGCTGGTAGAGATTTTTCACGGCCGGCGACACTTTATCCACCCCGAACTCCCGCACCACTTCCGCCACGGTTTTGTCGAACTCCCGATAGAGGGTGACGACGTCGCCTTTCCAGTCCGTGCCGATGGCGTATTCGCCGATGGTGAACGGATAGAGATGGATGACGTTTTGAAAATCGTCGGCGATCAGCGCCGCGCCGGTGCCGAACGCGCCCAGCTCTTCGTAAAGCATGTGCAGCACCCGGTAGGCGTTGGAGCGCGCCAGCACGTCCTGCACCTGTTCGGTGACGCGGTTCAGCCAGATTTTGACTTCCTGGTCGCCCATCAGCGCCGGATCGGCGACCGCCAGCCGGAACCAGGGCCGCGACGGGCTGGTCATGCCGGACATCATGCCGGCCGCCAATATGCGCAAGGCGCGGGTGGCGGTGCTGTCGTATATGGCGTTATTGCGCGGCCAGCCTTTGTTGCGGTCGCTGGCGAAATAGCGGCCGCTGCGCGGCAGCAGAAAGCGGCTGATGTCCGCCCAGTGCTGCCACCAGGTGGAGCGCTCGGTTTTCAGCGCCTGCCAGCGCCGGTTGTAGGGGCATAATTCCAGATCCGCCATGATTACCCCAGCAGGGATTTTTTGCCCAGATCGGCGGCGGTCAGCGAGGTATCGCCCAGGCCGCTAGTCAATATCGTGCCGTTTTGGGCGGGGTTGGCTTGATTGGCGGTCGTAGCCCTGACAGCCGCCGCGCTGGGCGTTTGCGCGTATTGCGGCGGGGGCGGCGGAGCCGGTGGCGGTGGAGGTGCGGAGGCGCCGAAACACATAATGGTACTCGCGGTTGTTGAGGATGGGGGCGAGTTTAGCGGCTGTTCTTGGGAGTTATCCGCACTGGGGGCTTTAGCAGACTATCGGGTTTTAGGTTATGGCGGTTAATTTTTGTTATCGGCTATTCACGATTTTGGC
>JBEKBU010000099.1:0-13688 GCA_050015235.1 Methylomonas sp.
CTAAAAAATAAAATCGGCATAGAATGTCTGATCGAAACCGCTCTGGGTATGGCTAATGTGGAAGATATCGCCAAACAAGGCGCTATCGGCGGACGGTTGGAAGCCCTGCATTTTGGCGTTGCCGATTATGCGGCCAGTAACCGGGCGCGCACCGTCAATATCGGCGGACTGAACCCGGACTATCCCGGCGATCAATGGCACGCCGCCATCAGCCGTATGACGGTTGCCTGCCGCGCTTACGGTTTACGCCCTATTGACGGCCCATTCGGCGATATCAACGACCCCGACGGCTACAAAGCCTCGGCGCGGCGCGCGGCTGCGCTGGGCTGCGAAGGCAAATGGGCTATTCACCCTTCCCAAATTACGCTGGCTAATGAAATTTTTACCCCTCCAGCCGCCGAAGTGGAAAAAGCCAAACGCATTTTACAAGCTCTACAGGAGGCGGCCGCCCAAGGCAAAGGCGCGGCCGCTCTGGACGGACGCTTAATTGACGCTGCTTCGGAACGCATGGCCAATAACATTGTGCGAATGGCGGAAGCGATAGCGGCTAAAAGCCAATCTTAAACCTGCAATCCTGCTTGTCTTTTTCCTTGGCTTAAAACATTTTTTTCCCCCGTAACTTTTATCCGGGTTTTTTAAATGCATTCCAAAATTAACTTATTAGAGAGATGCTATGGATATCCATGAGTACCAAGCAAAACAATTATTAGCCGAATATGGCGTAAAAATCGCCGATGGCGGCCTGGCTTACAGCCCGGAAGACGCCGTACAGCGCGCCAGGGAAATAGGGGGCAGCGTTTGGGTGGTTAAAGCGCAAATTCATTCCGGCGCCCGCGGTAAAGCCGGCGGCATTAAGATATGCAAAACCCACGATGAAGTAGGAGAAGCCGCCGAGGAATTATTAGGCAAGCGTTTAGTGACGCATCAGACCGGACCGGCCGGCAAAGTGTGCTTGCGTCTTTATATCGAGGCAGGCGCCGATATCGCCAGGGAATTGTACCTGAGTTTTATGTTGGATAGAACCTATGAACGTTTAGTTATGGCGGGTTCGGCGCAAGGTGGTATGGAAATCGAGGAGCTTGCGGCAAACAATCCCGACGCTATAAGCAAAATCTATATTGAACCTTCAGTCGGACTGCAAGATTTCCAGGCGCGGAAAATGGGCTTTTATTTGGGGCTGGACGCCACGCAAATACCGCAGGCGGTAAAGCTTATCCAGGGCTGCTACCGGGCGATGCGCGATCTAGACGCCAATATGCTTGAAATCAACCCCTTGGTAATCACCCAACACGGCGACTTAATCGCTTTGGACGCCAAAATGGGGTTTGACGACAACGCGTTGTTCCGCCGCCAAAAAATTTCCGAATTGCGGGATAAAACTCAGGAAGACCCGCGCGAGATGGCTGCCGCCGATCGCGGTCTCAGCTATGTCGGTTTAGACGGCGACATCGGCTGCATGATAAATGGGGCGGGTTTAGCCATGGCCACCATGGATATGATTAAACTGGCCGGCGGCGAACCGGCCAACTTCCTGGATGTGGGCGGCGGCGCTTCCGCCGAACGCACCGAAAAAGCTTTTCGCATGGTTTTGGCCGATAAAAACGTCAAAGCCATGTTGGTCAACATTTTTGCCGGTATTAACCGCTGCGACTGGATAGCGGAAGGCGTTGTTCATGCCGTAAAAAAACTCGAAATGCAGGTGCCGCTGATCGTACGGCTATCCGGCACCAATGTTGAACAAGGCAGAAAAATCATTGCCGACAGCGGTTTGCCTATCATTACCGCAAACACTCTGGCTGAAGCCGCCGAGAAAGCTGTGCGGGCGCGTAACGAAGTCGTCGCAAGACAAAGTTAAGGAAACGGTATGGCAATTTTTATCGAAAAACAAACCCGGATCATCATCCAGGGGTTTACAGGCAAAATAGGCACTTTTCATGCCCAGGATATGATTAATTACGGCTCCAACGTGGTAGGCGGCGTCACCCCAGGCAAAGGCGGACAAAAGCACCTGGATCGCCCGGTTTTCAATACGGTCAAAGAAGCCGTTAATTTGGCCGGCGCCGAAGCCAGCATCGTGTTCGTTCCGCCGGCTTATGCCGCCGACTCTATCATGGAAGCGGCGGACGCCGGCATTAAATACTGCGTAGCCATTACCGACGGCATACCCACCCAAGACATGATGAAAGTCAAAATCTTTCTCAGCAGATACCCAAAAGAGCAGCGCATGGTGCTAACCGGGCCTAATTGCGCGGGTACTATCAGTCCCGGCAAATCCATGCTCGGCATCATGCCTGGCCATATTTACATTCCCGGCAATATCGGCATCGTCGGCCGTTCCGGCACCCTGGGTTATGAAGCGGCGGATCAAATGAAGTCGCTGGGTATAGGCGTATCCACTTCAGTCGGTATCGGCGGCGACCCGATTAACGGTAGTTCTCATCGCGATATACTGGAAAAGTTTGAAGAGGATCCTGAAACCAAGGCTGTCGTGATGATCGGCGAAATCGGCGGCCCGCAGGAAGTTGAAGCCGGCCGGTTCGCCAAAGAAAATATGAGTAAACCGGTAATTGCTTATATCGCCGGTTTAACCGCGCCGAAAGGACGGCGTATGGGGCATGCCGGCGCCATTATTTCATCTTCCGGCGAGTCGGCCGCGGAAAAAGTGGAACTATTGATGGAACTAGGCGTCATCATAGCACCGACGCCTTCGGCTATGGGGGAAACAGTGGCTAAGGTATTAGCGGCATTATGATCGGGCGCGCCGTAGCGCAAATTTCGAGACAGCGACGGCATACCTGAAATGTATTTTGCCGACCCGCGGACGAATAGACTGTTTTTTTACTATACTTTTATAAATATTTATTCATGCCCAGCAAATCACTGTATAAAGTTTCGCAACGCGGGAGTTTGGTTACTGCTCCAATTGTGGACTCCTTTCAATAAATACCTTGAGTCAAATGCATCTTTATAATGATTTTAATATATCTTATCTCGCCGCATTGTTTATGGGCTTGCTGAGTAGTCTGCATTGTATCGGCATGTGCGGATCCATTATCGGTACTTTAACCTTCAGTCTTAGTCAGGAACTGCGTAACAGCAATTCCCGCCTGTTCGGGACTGTATTGTGTTATAATATAGGCAGAATAATAAGTTATGCTTTTGCAGGCGCCGTTGTTGCTGTAGTGGTGGGTTTTTTGAGTTTACCATTCACCAACGGTCAGGCTTACCGGGCTTTGCAATTAATTTCAGCCGCGGTAATGACCGGCGCCGGCCTATATTTGGCCGGCTGGTTTCCCCGCTTCGCTTATATCGAAAAATTAGGCGTTAATGTCTGGAAATGCGTAGAGCCGTTCGCCCGTTCGCTTATTCCGGTTAAATCACGGTTTCATGCCGTATTATTCGGCATGGTCTGGGGTTGGTTGCCGTGCGGATTGATTTATACGGCGCTCGCCCTGGCGGCGACTAGCGGTGATGTAATGCATAGCGCGCTGACTATGTTATTTTTTGGTTTAGGTACTTTACCTGCCGTCATGGGTGTAGGTATAATGACTCCCCTATTGACTCGGCTTGCCAAAGCTCAACGCTTTAAAAGCCTAGTTGGCGTTTTGTTTATTATCATTGCTTTGCTGGCGGCGTTCCCCTCGCTAAACCCTATGCGCGTCCAGCATATTATGACGTTTTGAGAGGTTGTTGATGGATAATTTCGATAAGATAATTGGGAAATCTCCGGCTTTGGAAGCATTGATTCGTAGCGCTAAAGTGGTTGCAGGGACTGATGTCACCGTTCTTCTAAAAGGTGAAACCGGCACCGGCAAAGAAATTTTGGCGCATGCGCTGCAAAAAAGCAGCCCGCGCGCCAATAAGCCATTCATTACTCTTAATTGCGCCGCATTGCCTGAAGGCCTGGTGGAATCTGAAATATTCGGCCATAAAAAAGGCGCGTTTACAGGCGCGGTTACCGATAAACAAGGTTTATTTCAGGCGGCTGACGGCGGCACTCTATTTCTTGATGAAATTAATTCCTTGCCGCTTACCATTCAATCGAAACTTTTACGTTTTCTGGAATCAGGCGAATGCTTACCGATCGGCGGCGCCGCCCCTTACAAAGTCAATGTCCGTATCATTACCGCAACCAATGTCGATTTAAGCGCGCTGATCGACACGGGCGAGTTTCGGCGCGACTTGTATTTCCGGCTCAACGTGGTGCCTATGGAATTGCCCGCCTTACATCAGCGCCGCGAAGATATCGAATTATTAACCGAACATTTTTTTTCTTATTTCGCTGCCGCCCATGAACTGGAAGCGCCAGTACTTAGCCGTACAGCTCTTAAAGCTCTGCGCGCATACAAATGGCCGGGCAATGTTCGGGAATTGCGCAACCTTTGCGAACGATTGTGCATTTTGCTGGCCGGACGCATGATCGAACCCGAAAATTTACCGCGCGAATTCTTTCTATCCGCTGATTCAAGTGAAAACGCCGGCTACATTCTGCCGGAACTGGGTATACAGTTGGACGAGCTTGAAGCAGACATAATTTATCAGGCCCTGGTTAGAACCAAAGGCAACCGCAGTAAATCCGCGCGTTTACTGGGCATTTCCAGAGACACCCTGCTTTACCGGATACAAAAACACGGCTTGGCCAGCCATTAATTCAAAGCGGCTGTTTTTCTAAAAGGAGGGGCATAGTATTCTGCGCCCTTAAGTTAAAACATTCGTAGGTAATGTTAAACCTTAACATAACGGCATTGGTGAAAGCCCAGCCCCCCACCGTTACAAACTTTTCTGATTCAATAAACAATTTAACTTTAAATTACCATCCGCTAGCTGACAACCTACGCTTGAAAAAACGTATATTTGCTTAAATTTATAAATTATCCGAAGCAAAATCGGCCAATCTGGAGCGTTCGCCACGCTTCAGCGTAATATGGGCGCTATTTTCCCAGCCTTTAAAACGGTCGACGACATAAGTTAATCCGGAACCGGTAGCCGTTAGGTAGGGCGTATCGATTTGCGCCAAATTGCCGATACAGATAATCTTGGTGCCCGGCCCGGCTCGGGTTATTAAGGTTTTCATTTGTTTCGGGGTCAGATTTTGAGCTTCGTCTATGATCAGATAGCGGTTCAAAAAAGTGCGCCCCCGCATGAAATTCAACGAACGGATTTTGACGCGGTTCATCATCATATTATGGGAAGCGCCTTGCTCCCATTCGGTCGTTCCGGAACGCCCACCCAGCAATTCCAGATTGTCCATCAACGCTCCCATCCAGGGCGCCATTTTTTCCTCTTCGCTACCCGGTAAAAAACCGATATCCTGACCCACGGGCATGGTCTCCCGGGTCATAATAATTTCCTGAAAAGCTTTATGCTCCATGGTTAAGGACAAGCCTGCCGCCAAAGCCAGCAAAGTTTTTCCCGTGCCTGCCGAGCCCAGCAAAGTGACAAAATCCACATCGGGATCGAGCAAGGCGTTCAGGGCGAAATTTTGCTCCCGGTTTTTAGCCAGAACGCCCCAAACATTATGATTTTTGCTTCGATAATCACGGGTCAATTGTAAAACCGCGGAATCGCCGTCACAAGATTTTACTATCGCCTCGAAACCGGACTCATCCTCAATATACAAAAACTGATTCGGATACCATTCCGCCACGCGCGGCCCATGCAAACGATAAAAGGTGCGATTATTTTCCTGCCAGGACTCCATTTTGCCGCCATGCTCCTCCCAAAAATTCGCTTCCAGAGCCATGCAGCCGCTATACAGCAAATCGATATCTTCAATCGCCTGATCATTGTGGTAATCCTCGGCGTTAATTTGCAGAGCCGCGGCTTTAATCCGCATATTAATATCCTTGGATACCAGAATCACGTTGACATCCGGATATTCCTTGCCCAAAGCCAAAACAATGCTCAAAATCGAATTATCGGCAATTTGACCGGGCAGGTCGTCGGGCAGTAAATGCGATAATTGCCGGGTTTGAAAATATAACCGCCCATCAAGCAATGGTTCGCCGTTCGCGCCATTATCGCCGCCAAGACGCGACAACGGCAAGCCTTCAATGATGGTTTTTTGATCGGCGTCGCGGATAAGATCGTCCAGAAACCGGCTAACCTGGCGTACGTTGCGCGAAACATCGGACAAACCTTTCTTGGCGTGATCCAATTCTTCCAATACGACCATCGGGATAAAAATATTATGTTCCTGAAAGCGAAATATAGACGTCGGGTCGTGCATTAAGACATTGGTATCCAACACGAATAATTTTTTACCGACTGAGAGAATATTCATAGTATTTAATGTGCTACACGGGGGATATAAGTTAATAAATTTTAAGTCCTCTCATCCGGCTAGCCCTGCCGCCATGGCGTCGGCATGGTAGGATGAGCGCACCAAAGGGGCGCTGGCGATCTGCTGGAAGCCCATCGCCGCGGCGAGTTCCGCATAACGCCGGAATTGTTCGGGAGAAATGTACTCGCTAACCGCCAAATGTTCCTTGCTGGGCTGTAGATACTGGCCTAAAGTCAGCATGCTGCAACCTTGATCAAGTAAGTCGCGCATCACTTCCAGCACTTCCGCTTCGGTTTCGCCCATTCCCAGCATTAAACCGGATTTAACCGGAATTTCCGGCAAGCGTAATTTATGTCGCCGGAGCAATTCCAGCGAGGTTTGATAATCCGCGCCGGGGCGCACTTGTTTGTATAACCTCGGCGCCGTTTCCAAATTATGATTAAAAACATCGCACGGCTGCAAGCAAAGCTGGTCCAAAGCTGTTTGCATGCGGCCGCGAAAATCCGGCGTTAAAATTTCGATCCGGGTATGCGGACTTTGCCGGCGTATCGCGGCGATACAGGCGGCAAAATGCCCGGCGCCGCCGTCATTAAGATCGTCACGGTCCACCGAAGTGATCACCACATACTTAAGCGCCATGGCGGAAATCGCTTCAGCCAAGCGCCACGGCTCATCCGCATCCGGCGCCAGCGGTTTACCGTGCGCCACATCGCAAAACGGGCAACGGCGCGTACATAAATCGCCTAATATCATAAAGGTAGCGGTCCCATGACTGAAACACTCGCAGAGATTAGGGCAAGCCGCCTCTTCACAAACCGTATGCAACCGATTTTCACGCAGGGACTTTTTTATTTGATTGACCCCATCGTTCACCGGCAGTTTGATGCGTAGCCAGTCCGGTTTAGGTAAAACCGTTTCCGGTTTTACGACTTTAACCGGAATTTTCGCTAGTTTATCGCCCTGACGTTGATGCGTGATAGGACTTGAACGGGAAGGCGCATCCAGTTTCATAATTCGATAGCCTTGATAATTTGATGAACCACGGGCGCGGCCAATTCATGGGTTTGCACGTCAACGCCTTGATCCAGCAGCCTAGTCACTTCCAGTCCTTTGTAACCGCAGGGGTTGATGAGCAAAAACGGGGCAAGATCGAGATTATTGTTTAGGCTTAAGCCATGATAACTACAGCCACCCCTGATTCTTAACCCCAACGCGGCGATTTTTTTGCCGTTGACATACACGCCTGGAGCAGCCGGCTGATGACATGCTTGAATACCGTATTGAGCAAGTGTTCTAATTACGGCGTTTTCCAGAATCGAGATCAGTTGCCGCGGACTAAAATGGCGGCGGCGCAAATCGGCCAGCAAATAAACAATTAATTGCCCGGGCGCGTGAAAAGTAATCTGGCCGCCCCTATCGCTGGCTACCAGCGGGATATCGGTTGCGGCCAGCAAATGTTCGGGTTTGCCGTTTAAACCAAGCGTATAAACCGGCGGATGTTCGGTAATCCAAATTTCATCGGCCGTATCCGGGGTTCTGCCGGCGGTAAATTGCTGCATCCGCCGCCAAACGCCGACATAATCCTGAAGGCCGAGAAATCTCAGATTAGTTGCTTTATCCACGACAGCCCGTTACAACGCCATGAGCACATCAGGGCTTTCGGTTAAACCCTGATAAATCGCATCCAGTTGGGCGCGGCTGGTCGCTTCGATAACAACCGTAACCGAGGTATAATTGCCGGCGCGGCTTGGCCGGCAAGTCACCGCGCCTTCCTTGATATCGTCGACATGCCGACGGATAATTTCAACCACAAGGGCGTCAAAATCCTCACGATATTTTCCCATGGCCTTGATAGGAAACTGGCAAGGAAACACTAATAATGTTTCTGCTTCACTCATGACGGGATTTTTTATAGGCTTGTAATAGATTGTCCATGTTACGCCACACCGCTCCAGGTTTACCGTCCGCAACTACCGCGCCGTCCAGCTCCACGACAGGCAGAATTTCCCGGATTGAGCTCGCCACCCAGATTTCATCGGCGGAGCGCAAAGCTTCCAAAGCGATGATATCTTCCCGGCAAGGCAAGCCGTTGGCCCGCGCCAGCTCCAGGATAACGTCGCGGGTAATGCCGGGCAAAATGTCGTTGGATTTGGGCGGCGTGATTATCTCGCCGTCGATCACGGTAAAAACATTGCTGGCGGCGCCCTCAATCACATAACCGTTTTTCACCAGTATAGCCTCCGCGCCGCCTTTATCAACCGCCTGCTGTCTCAATAATATGTTGGCAAGCAATGTGATCGCCTTGATATGGCATAGCTGCCAGCGGATATCGTCCACTGAAACCGCTTTTATACCGGTAAATTTTTCCGGGTACTGCGCTATATCGGAACACATGGCGAAAATAGTCGGGGTTACCTGTTCCGGAAAAGCATGATCGCGTTTTGGCGCATAGCCTCGGGTAATTTGTAAATAGATGTATTGGTCTTTGCCGTTATCCAGCAATGGCGCGAAAATAGCCCGCCAGTCATCAACACTATAATCCAGCGGCAAACGAATCCCCGCCAGACTGTTATTCAGCCTCTCAATATGATCGGCGAGTCTGAATAAATGGCCCCCATAGGCCGGGATAACTTCATAGACGCCATCGCCAAACAAAAAGCCGCGATCCATAACCGAAATTTTTGCGTCCTGCAAAGGCATATATTCGCCGTTTAAAAAAACTTTCCGCATATATTATTTCTCCAGCAGACCCAACGCCGCATCATATAAACGCCGGAAAATTCCACCCTCGGCGACGCTATCCATAGCAACCAGCGGTTTATTCAATACCGTTTCGCCGTCCAGGGTAATATTCAACGTACCGACGGCGTCTCCTTTATTAATAGGCGCCGTAATAGCTTTGTCAAGCTGAGTTTCGGCCTTTAATTCGGAAAAATGCTTGCGGGGGGCGGTTACATAAACATCTTCGGCCACCCCGACCTGCAATTTCGACGTCACCCCTTTTCTGATGCGCGCTTCAGCCAATGGCGCCGAGGCTTCGTAAAGACGATGCGTTTCGAAAAATCGGAAACCATAGTTAAGCAACGATTGGCTCTCATTGGCGCGGGCATTCGCACTGGCGGCGCCCATAACAACCGATATCAGCCGCATATCCTCGCGCTTGGCGGATGCGACCATACAATAACCGGCCTCATCGGTAAAACCGGTTTTTATGCCGTCCACCGAGGCGTCCCGCCACAATAACAGATTACGATTTTGCTGAGTAATATTATTATAGGTGAATTCTTTTTGCGAATCCCAACGGTAGTATTCGGGAAATTCACTAATCAAAGCCCGAGCTAAAGTCGCTAAATCACGGGCCGTCGTATAATGATTTTGGGACGGCAAACCCATGCTATTTTCAAAATGGCTATTGCTCATACCCAGTCTGGACGCCTGATCATTCATCATGTCGGCGAAAGCGCCTTCGCTGCCGGCCACATGTTCGGCCAGAGCCACGCTGGCGTCATTGCCGGATTGAATCACAACGCCTTTCAGCAAATCCTCCACCAAAACCTGTTTATTGACTTCGACAAACATTTTCGAACCGCCGGTTTCCCAAGCATTTTGACTGATGACCACTTTCTCATCCAGTTTTAAATGGCCCGATTTCAATTCGCGGAATACCACATACACCGTCATAATCTTGGTCAGACTGGCGGGCGCAACCCGTTTATCGGGATCTTTCTCCACCAGCACGCGGCCACTGTTAAAATCGGTCAGAATATAACTGGACGCCGCCACGCTAGGCGCCGACGGGGTAAAAATTTGACTGGCGGCCTGCGCCGAAGTTACGGCGAAAAATAGCATAACCCCGATATACAGGTTTACTCTTGAACGGAAATAGGACATCATAATATGCGATTCAAAAAAACATTCAGTAAAATTCTATTGTAACACTGACCGTAGCCGCTGAAAAAATCTATGTACGCCTGTATCAAGAAATTCAAAAAGCTCTGGAGCAAGCTGAATGGGGATGACGCTTATCGGCGCTATCTGATTCATTGGGCGCGGCATCACGCCGAACAAGGCCAGCCGGCGCTCAGCCGCAAGGAATTTTTCGCCGCCGAAACTCAACGTAAATGGAATGGCGTTAAACGCTGCTGCTAATGGAAACCTTGCGGCTGCCGATAGCTGGCCACATTGGCTTGACCATTTACCAACATTTAAACTCTCCTTTACCAAAATTTTAGCGCGGCGGTCATAGCCCGTTTACAGGAAGCCCATTTGAGCATTCGATCCTACAAAAACATTCAACCGAAAATAGGCAATAATGTATACATTGACGAATCGGCTGTCGTGATTGGCGATGTGGCGATAGGCGACGATGTGTCCATTTGGCCGCATTGCGTCGTGCGCGGCGATGTCGAGTCTATTTTCATAGGCGCCGGCAGCAACATACAGGACGGCAGCATACTTCACGTATCGCATGCCGGCGACTTCTCACCGTTCGGCCACCCGTTAAAAATCGGCGAAAGCGTAACTATCGGCCACCGCGCCGTTATTCATGGCTGCAGCGTGGGCAATTTTTGTCTGATCGGCATCGGCGCTATTATCATGGATGATGTGATCGTGGAAGATTATGTGATGTTGGGCGCAGGCGCTCTGGCGCCGCCAGGCAAAAGACTCGAGAGCGGTTTTTTATATATAGGATCGCCCATCAAACAGTCCAGAGCATTAAGCGAAACGGAAAAAGCCTTTCTGGAATATTCCGCCAAACATTACAGGCATCTGAAAGATCAATATTTGCTAAACGGCCTATCCCACATCCCTGTGGGTGATGAAGCCCGCATCAAAAGCTAAAATATTGTCGGCGCTTATTTCGAGCGTATTTTGGCGTACCACGACTTCAAAAGCGGCAGGCCATGCGTCACAAACGCGCTCCAGAGCCACAATCCGCCTTGTTTAACATGGCTCCATAAGGATTTTGCAAAATCCTCGCCGCCGAATTCCTTGAATTTACCTTCCAGATACACACTCCATTGCATATAGCGCTCACCTTGCGGATTGATAAACGCTTTATCGAAAAACCACATTTCCAGTACTGAAACAAGCCACATAAAGGCAAAAGACATCGCCATGCCGGCGCCGGCAATAATCACCAGCCAAGCAAACATGGGATTCAATTTAGTGAGCCACCAGGACAAAATATCCACCATCAGAAACACATAAGGCATGCCGATGGCAATACATTTGTATTTAAGGGTGCTGGTTTCGCTGAAACTGAAAATCAGGCCGACAAACATGAAAATAAACCCTATGCCGAACAGATGGATATGGGACACCCGGGTAAGGGAGCCGAAAGTAGCGCCTTCATCCTCCTGAGTCAATTCCTTTAACGTTTTGAAATCGGTAAAATCCGGTACCGACGCATCTTTGTTGTGACACATAACGCAACGTTCCTGTACGATTTTCTCCGCGCCTGACTCAACATAATCCTCTTGGTCCGCGCCGTCACGCACCCATTGAATAATGACAAAACGTTCGCGTTCCGAGGCATTGTCCTTCATGGAGCCGTTTAATTTAGTCTCTATCATGGAGCCCGATCGGTTGCCGTAGTAACTATAAACGATATCGTCTATCGACAATCCAAACTTGCCGTCCGCCATACCGTGAGTAAAAAGAATTTGAATTAACGCAACCAAATAACCGACTGCAACCGTACTCAGATAACCGGTGAATAAGATCTTTACCGGCGTATCCAATTGTTTTAACGATGAGAATTCGCGTGCCATAGTACAAATTAGAAGCTAAGTCGAGGAACTTGAATTATAGCGCTATAACGTGTTAGCGTTGATGAAAAATATCCGACTTTATTAATCAAAAAAAAGGCTCCTTAACCAAAGAGCCTTTTACAGCCTTACTTCAAATTTCTGCGGGCCTAATTAATGATACCCGGGAGGTGGGTGCTTAAAACATCTTAACGGTAGTATGTTGCGGCGGCGGAATTTGAGGCGCGGGGTTTATCTGAAAGTTTTGTAGTTATTTTGCCTGAACATTGGTGGCGGTTAAACCTTTAGGACCGGATTCAATATCAAACTGAACAGATTGCCCCGGAGTTAAGGTTTTAAAACCCTCGCCTAGAATCACCGTGTGGTGAACGAAAACATCTTCGGTACCTTCGGACGGCTGTATAAAGCCGAAACCTTTGGTGTTGTTAAACCACTTCACTGTACCTATCGCCATTACAAAACTCCTATAATTAAACTATTGATCACTCAAATGCAAAAGCATGGCAGCCTGTGGGCTTTCGACACAGGCTTGGGGTCATTCCCTCCGCCTTGCGTTTTAATTGTACTGTGGTTTAATTCTAATTGCTATTATGTGTTAACTAGATCACAGGTTTAGCAAATTAACATTCACTCCCCGCTCAAGGCTTTCAAATAGGCGGATGCGATGAAAAAGCGCATCTTACTTAGATTTTGCAAAATTGTTAGAAGTAGATTGTAATGCCTGCTCTCGCCATACGAGGTTCGACGACATGCCTGACCATTTGAAAGTTCCCGTTTATCGCGCCATTTGTGTTATTCGATGTTGCATAATTCCCCGCATAGGCAATATCGCTCGTCGTTTCTCCAAGCAAATTAAAGACACTGAAATCTAGTTTATAGTTCTTTTGTTTATATCCCAATCCCAAATTTAGAATATCAACATTCGGCGCCCAAATTGCGCCGTTGGAATCCAAAGGCGAGTCGCCGAAATGCCGCAAACGCAAGGAGCCATACATACCGTTAGGCGCCACAACCTGAATACCAGCGGCAATAACCGTTCCCACCAGATTAGGGATATAGTTACCGGTACAAGGGACAGTGGCTTGGGCCGTTGGACAGCCGCCACCATAGGATTGCGGGGTATTCACGAAATAACCATAGCTTTTGGCGTAATCGAAATCCAATGTCAGCCAATCATTGACTTTATAATAATTGGCCAATTCCAGACCATAACGATTGGACATGCCATTGGCGGTAGTTGTACCTTGGTCGCCGTTGAATACCAGTTCCGAACTGGATTGCAGGAACCATAACGCTAGGGTGGAATTTAGACCGGGTATGTAATTGGTTCTAGCGCCAACTTCGGCGCCGCGAGCCCAGGCCATCGCGGGGATTTGTCTTAAAGGGCTTAGATCCGAAGAGGTTGTTAGGGCGCCCGGAGCAAGCGACGAAACGCCAAGGCCGGAATTTGCAACCCCAAAAGTACCTGTATTCCCAAATTGATTGGCTGGATTCATCGTTTCCAAGGAACCCCGCGCATCGTTTGAGTGATAACCGTATCCTCCGTTAAGAAAATACTCGGTATCGAACCAGGGCCCCATGATCGCCGCGAATTTGGGGCTGATCATTTCCTTTGAAGTGTAGCCGGAATTGGC
>JBEKBU010000100.1:0-13639 GCA_050015235.1 Methylomonas sp.
CTGGGCGCATAGTATATTGCGAAACATGCAGCCGATTTGCGCGTTGCTGGATCTGGGGTGTGTGAATAAACCTTATCAATTGGCGCTACAGGAACAATTCGCGGCAGTGGATAATCCGGCTTTGACGCCGTCAGCGAGGATACTTGCTTGCATGCGGGAAAATGTTCAGGAATTCGGTTGTTTTGCGACTAATACCTCGGCATTGCATAAACAATATTTTACCGCGCAGCCTTTGGCGCCTGAACAGCAACGGCAGTTTCATGAAATGGCTGCGATTTCGCTACGAAATCAGGCGGAAATTGAAAAAAACGATCATCTAAATTTCGACGATTTCTTAACCCGTTATTTTAACCAATCTTAAACCTATGAGCAGTTTTGATCTAACCTCTGTTTGCAGCGCCCTGCGAGGCCAAAATCCACGCACGATAGTTAAGGCGGCGTTACAGCATTTCGATAATATCGCCATTTCTTTCAGCGGCGCCGAAGACGTGGTGTTGATTGATCTCGCCGTGCAAATCCGTAAGGATATCCAGGTATTTTCGCTGGATACCGGCCGTTTGCACCCGGAAACTTACCGGTTTATCGAACAGGTGCGCAAGCATTATCAAATCGAAATTGAGGTGTTGTCGCCCGACAGTTCGCTACTGGAAGCCATGGTGAAACAAAAAGGATTGTTCAGTTTTTACCAAGAAGGCCATCGGGAATGCTGCTCTATCCGTAAAGTCGAGCCTTTGCGCCGGAAACTGGCGGGGTTGGACGCCTGGATTACCGGACAGCGCAAGGATCAAAGCCCGGAATTGCGCGCCGAAATTCCGGAGCTGCAATTGGATGATACATTTTCTTCCGCCGGGCGGCCTTTATATAAATTTAATCCGTTGTTGAACTGGCGTTCGGATCAGGTTTGGGATTATATTGAAGCTTATCAAGTCCCCTATAACAGCTTGCATGGTCAAGGTTATGTCAGCATCGGCTGCGAACCGTGTACGCGACCGGTGCTCCCTAATCAGCCCGAACGCGCCGGCCGCTGGTGGTGGGAAGATGCGGCGAAAAAAGAGTGCGGTTTGCATGGCGGGAATTTGCATGAAGGGGATAGGCCGGAAGACGCCATGCAAAATAGGTAGTTTTCTCCGCCTCAATTTTCAACGTCAGCCTCTAAAGGCGGGCTCCATCAAATAAATTCTGGTTGAAAACGTCTACGCGGTCATGCTTAGGCGCCTCGATTCCAGCATGCGGGGAACAATATCTGTTCCGAATATAGCACTCATCCTTAAAATCGCACGGCTAAAAACCTGAGGTTGTCCTTAATTTGTCACATTCAAGGCTTAAAATTCAACATTGAATTATTTAGACACTCTTCGAGAAAAGATTGCGGCATTTAACGCACAGCAAGCCGGCAAGCGCCTCAAATAACATAGTTTTGCCGCCGTCCGGACTGTAACGGAATATCTCCTAAGTAATAAATTGCGGATAAATTCAGCGTTAAAGCGCTTTGTGCTGTTTTGGCATCGGAATTGCAAATATATTTGGCAAGTATAACTATAAACGTATAGTTTTTTAATAACTCATCCATTTAAGACGCGATAATGATAACTAAAAATAAACTCGCATCAGTACAGATTGTGTTGCCCGGCGACCTAACCAATTTATTCTTGTTACATACAATGGATTCCGGAGATGCTGCCGTTCTGCCGGGTCATGATGTTAACGGTTTGTTCTTTTTAAAAAATACCAATACATTTCCGGGCATAATGGATAAAGCCAACGAAGATGTGTTTAGTGTTCGAACATATAAGCAAGGGATAGAGAAAACCACGAATATTTTCGGAACCTTATTTCCGGATCTAAGTTATGAAAAAGCGTTGCGCATTTTTCAGGGCTGGATAGACGCTAAAACGTCTAATCAGGTTTGTATCGTTAATGTGCATTCCTTAATCAATGGCCTGTCCGATAAGGGTTTTCAGACTATTTGCAATAATTCCCTGAGCACCATGGATGGAGTGCCGCTGGTTTGGTACGCTAATCTCGTCCATCAAGCTAGCATAAAAAGTAAAGTATGTGGCCCCGATTTAATGCTGGAGTGTCTGGATAAAGGCCGTGGTAAAGGTTGGAAACATTTTTTTGTGGGTAGTACTCCAGCCGTTTTAAAAGATTTGGTAGTCGAAATGGAGTCTCGTTTTCCGGGCGTCGAAATTGCCGGCTGGAATTCACCGCCTTTCCGTCCTTTATCCGACCGGGAAGATCAGGATTTGGTGGACCAAATTAACGCGGCTAAACCGGATTTCCTATGGGTAGGTCTGGGCGCCCCGAAACAGGAAAAATGGATAGCCGATCATTTGCATAGAATCCACGCGCCCGTGCAATTAGGGGTGGGAGCGGCTTTTTCTTTTCATTCCGGTCATGTTTCCCGCGCGCCGCATTGGATGCGGAAACGGGGTCTGGAGTGGGCGTATCGGATGTTGAAAGAACGGCGTCTGATCAGGCGTTATCTTTCCAGCAATCCGGTGTTTTTGGCTTTATTTCTTAAAGATCTTATTAAAATTAGAATTCTAAAACTTTAACTGTTTTTGAGCGACCAATCCACACTTATACGCCGGGTGCGGATTTTTCTTCCATATCCTTACAGGTGTTTTAGACCTGTTTGTCTTTTTTATCGATCCCGCATCGGTCTGGAATTAGGAATCAAGCAAAGCCGCGACTTATTCAGTTTGCTTTAAACTCTGCCGCGTGTAGGTTTTTTTTCAAAAAAAGCGATGACAGTGTGCTTTACTTGGGAATTAAATAGTACTAGAATAGTCCTATATGCGAGGGCGATTATGTTAAAGCTTAGTAAATTAACCGATTATGCAACAGTGATTTTAAGTTATATGGCAAAGGATGACGCCCGAATTCAGGGCGCTATCGAAATTGCCCGGGCGACGGGCGTTGCTTTGCCTACCGCGGGGAAAATTCTGAAAATATTGGTCAAGGCTAAGGTTTTAACTTCCAGCCGCGGCGCTAAAGGCGGATACCGGCTGGCTAGAGCGCCTGAAAAAATTACTGTCGCTAGCGTGATCAGCGCTTTGGAAGGGCCAATTGCATTAACCGAATGCTCGGTTTCCCATAAAAGCTGTGAACAAGCGGCGGGCTGCCGGATTCAGGGTAACTGGCATATGCTTAATCAGCGTATTTCATTGGCTCTAGAATCTGTAACCCTGGCGGACATGATTATGCCCAGCCAGGCGCCACGGGAAATATTTATTCCGGTAAGCCGTTTATTTCGTTAATTTATCGGGGCGTTTATGTCTACCAATGCGCAAGAAATTGAGAATTTGATCCATCAGCAATACAAACAAGGGTTTGTGACTGAGCTGGAGGCGGATACTTTTCCGCCAGGGCTGAATGAAGACGTGATCCGGCGTCTGGTTAAAATAAAAAACGAACCGGATTTTATGTTGGAGTATCGTTTGCAAGCTTATCGGCATTGGCTGACCATGCCGGCGCCGGATTGGGCGCAATTACGTATTGAACCGATCGATTATCAGGCGATCAGTTATTATTCGGCGCCCAAATCAAAAAATGCCGGACCGAAAAATCTGGACGAAGTTGATCCGGAATTATTGGCGACCTATAAAAAATTGGGTATCCCGCTGGATGAGCAGGAGCGGCTGGCGGGAGTGGCGGTGGATGCGGTTTTTGATAGCGTGTCGGTCGCCACCACTTATAAAGCCAAACTGAAAGAAGCCGGGGTGATATTTTGTCCGATGTCGGAAGCTTTGCAGGAATGTCCGGATCTGGTGCGTCAATATTTGGGTACGGTGGTGCCGTCCGGGGATAATTTTTTTGCCGCTTTAAATTCCGCTGTGTTTACCGACGGCTCCTTTGTATATATTCCGAAAGGCGTACGATGCCCGATGGAATTATCGACTTATTTCCGCATCAACGCCGCTAATACCGGCCAGTTCGAACGTACATTGATAATCGCCGATGAAGGCGCCTATGTGTCCTATCTTGAAGGTTGTACGGCGCCGATGCGTGATGAAAATCAACTGCATGCGGCTGTCGTGGAGCTGGTGGCGCTGGATCGTGCGACCATTAAATATTCCACGGTTCAAAATTGGTATCCCGGCGACCGGAACGGACTGGGCGGCATATACAATTTTGTCACGAAACGCGCCGAATGCCGAGGGCGCCAATCTAAAGTATCCTGGACACAAGTGGAGACCGGTTCCGCGATTACGTGGAAATACCCCAGTTGCGTGCTGTTGGGAGATGATACGGTGGGTGAGTTTTATTCGGTGGCGGTTACCAATAATTATCAGCAGGCCGATACCGGCACTAAGATGATACATATCGGCAAAAACTCCAGCAGCACGATAGTTTCAAAGGGTATTTCGGCCGGTAAGGCGCAAAACACTTATCGAGGTTTGGTCAAAGTGGCGAAATCGGCTGTAAATGCGCGTAATCATACTCAGTGCGATTCGCTGCTGGTAGGCGGTCAATGCGGCGCGCATACATTTCCTTATATAGAGGTAAAGCAGCCTTCCGCCCGAGTCGAACATGAAGCAACGACGTCCAAAATTAGCGAAGACCAGCTGTTTTTTTGCCAACAACGCGGCTTATCAGCCGAAGACGCGGTATCTATGATTGTGAACGGGTTTTGTAAGGAAGTGTTTAGGGAATTGCCGATGGAGTTTGCCGTAGAGGCGCAGGCTTTATTGGGTATAAGCCTGGAAGGGGCGGTTGGTTAGAGAGGATAATATGCTTAGCATTAAAAATTTACACGTCAGCATTGCGGATAAACCTATTTTAAAAGGCTTGAATTTAGATATCGAGCCGGGACAGGTTCACGCCATCATGGGGCCGAACGGCGCGGGCAAAAGTACTTTGTCGCATGTATTATCCGGTAAAGCCGGCTATACGGTGACGGAAGGCAGCGTCAGTTATTACGGCATGAATTTGCTGGATATGCCGCCGGAAATGCGGGCGCGGGAAGGCGTTTTTCTAGCTTTCCAATATCCGGTGGAAATTCCGGGCGTCAGCAACATTTATTTGCTGAAAGCGGCGTTAAACGCCTTACGTAGGCATCAGGGTTTGCCGGAAGTGGATGCAATGGATTTTTTAACTTTGGTCAAGGCCAAAGTGAATCTGTTACAGATGGATGAAAAGTTTTTATACCGGGCGGTAAACGAGGGTTTTTCCGGGGGCGAAAAAAAACGTAACGAAATTTTACAGGCGGCGGTGTTGGAGCCAAAGTTGTGCATATTGGATGAAACCGATTCCGGTCTGGATATAGATGCATTGCGGATCGTATCGGAAGGGATTAATTCGTTGCGCAGTCCGCAACGGGCGTTTTTGCTGATTACCCATTACCAGCGCTTGCTAGACTATATTAAGCCGGATAGAGTGCACGTGCTGGCGGAAGGGCGCATTGTTAAAAGTGGGGGCGCGGAGCTGGCTTTGGCGTTGGAGCAGAAAGGGTATAGCTGGCTGGAAGGGCAGGCGGCATGATAGCAAGCGACTCATCCGCTTACCGGTATTTGTCGGCTTTTCCCGCTTATGCTTCGCACTTGCCCGGTCATCGGCAGCCTTACGTCGCTCAATTCAGGCAGGCGGGAATTGAAGCTTTCAGCGCACAAGGCTTTCCGCATCAGCGTCTTGAAGAGTGGCGTTACAGTAATCCGGCAATTTTAAACAAAACGGTTTTCCAACTTGTTACCGATCAACCCGCTGAAAGTGACTTCGTACGGAATTTTACCCTGGCCGACGTCTGGCGGATCGTGTTGGTGAATGGCCGCTTTGCCGCTTCCTTATCGGATGTGGCGGGTTTGCCGGAGGGGGTGACATTAGATAGTCTAAGCCGGATTTTGCAGGACAGCCCGGAACGAGTGGAGCCCTATTTGGGTAAAGCCGTAACGGCTAAAGAACATAGTTTGATCGCCTTTAATAACGCCTGGTTTAGCGACGGCGTTTTTATTGAAGTCGCCGCCGGAGTGAAATTGGATAAGCCGGTGCAGATTCTGCATGTGGTTACAGGTTTGCAGGCCCTGGCGGCTACCCGGCAAATCGTGGTGATTAATGAAAATGCCCGTATGGAGTTGATCGAAACTTTCGCCGGCGGCGACGGCGGTTATTTTAGCGTGGCCGTGAATGAGTGTTTTTTATCCCGGCATGCGGAGCTTTCCTGGTATAAATTACAGGCTGAAGCGGAAACGGCCGTGCATTTTGGCGGCGTTTATGTAAAGCAGGCGGATAATAGCCTTTTTCGGCATCAGAATTTCGCCTTCGGCGCGCTATGGGCGCGAAGCGATGTACATTGCGATCTGCAGCAAGCGGCCGCCTGCGAGTTGAATGGTTTATATTGGGGCAATAAACGCCGCCATATAGATAATCATACCCGCATCAATCATTTAAAACCGCGGGGCTTTAGCCGGGAATATTACAAAGGCGTACTGGATCAACGCGCACGCGGCGTATTTCAAGGGCGTGTAGTGGTCTCGGCGGATGCGCAGCAAACCGATTCGCAAATGAATAACCGCAATTTATTGTTGTCTGAGGATGCGGAAGCCGATACCAAACCGCAATTGGAGATTTATGCCGACGATGTAAAATGTTCGCATGGCGTTACCGTGGGACAATTGGATGAAAATTCGATATTTTTTTTACAAGCCCGCGGTATAGATATAGACTCGGCGCGAACGATGCTGACTTTCGCTTTTGCAAACGAAATGATAGATAAGGTTGAAATAGCAACTTTACGGAATTTATTGCAAGCGCAGTTATTTAAAACTACGTCAACCCGGTTTAACGATCTATGAGTTCATTTTCGATAGACGCCATACGCGGCGATTTTCCAATTCTCAGCCAAACTATTCGGAATAAGCCGCTGGTATATTTGGATAATGCCGCCAGTTCCCAGAAACCGCGAGCGGTTATTGACGCCTTAAACTATGTATATAGCCATGAATACGCCAATATTCATCGTGGGGTGCATACGCTTAGCGTCAAGGCGACCGAACGTTTTGAAGCGGCGCGCGAAAAGGTGCGGGAGTTTATTAACGCCTCCAGCAGCAAGGAAATTATTTTTGTGCGCGGCGCCACCGAAGCAATTAATCTGGTTGCGCAAAGTTTCGGCAGACCCCAGTTGCAGCCTGGGGATGAAATATTGATCAGCGCGATGGAGCATCACGCCAATATTGTGCCCTGGCAAATGCTCTGCCGGCAGGTTGGAGCGGTTTTAAAGGTAGCGCCTATGGATAGTCTTGGCGAACTGTTATACGCTGAGTTCGAAAACCTGTTGACTAGTAATACCAAACTGGTGGCCATTGCGCATATGTCTAACGCCTTGGGCACAATAAATCCGGTAAAAAAAATCATAGCCGCCGCCCATGCCAGGCAAATTCCGGTGTTGCTGGATGGAGCCCAGTCTATTCCGCATCTGGGTATCGATGTCCAGGCGCTGGATTGCGATTTTTATGCGTTTTCCGGGCATAAGCTTTATGGGCCTTCCGGTGTCGGCGTATTATATGGAAAACAGGCATTGCTGGAAGCCATGCCGCCTTATCAGGGCGGTGGCGAAATGATACGCAGGGTAACGTTTGCGGAAACCGAATTTGCGGGATTGCCGCATAAGTTTGAAGCGGGGACGCCTGCTATCGCGGAAGTGATCGGTTTAGGCGCAGCGATTGATTACGTACGGCAAATCGGCATGGCGGAAATCGCCGCTTATGAGGCGCAATTGTTGGCCTATGCGACCGAACAAGCCCTACAGATTCCGGGTCTGCGCATTATTGGCCAGGCTGCCGAAAAGGGCGCGATTTTGTCGTTTACATTACACAAAATTCATCCGCACGATATCGGCACCATGCTGGATAGTTTAGGTATTGCGATCCGCGCCGGGCATCATTGTGCGATGCCGGTGATGGATTTTTTCGGTGTTCCGGCGACAGCCCGCGCCTCATTCGCCATGTATAATACGCATCAGGAAATCGACATATTGATGCAGGGTATCAAGTCTTTAATCGAGGTCTTCGGCTAATGTTTGACGATTTACGCGATCTATACCAGGAAGTGATATTCGATCATAACCGTAATCCCCGGAATTTTCGGGTAATGAGCGACGCCAACCGCAAGGTGGAAGGGTTTAATCCCTTGTGCGGCGATCATCTAACCTTGTATTTGCATATTGCCGACGGCGTGATTACCGATATCAGTTTTCAAGGAGAAGGGTGTGCGATTTCCACTGCTTCCGTATCTTTGCTGACGGAAATTGTTAGAGGTAAAACCGAAGCCGAAGCCGAAGCGCTGTTTAAAAAATTTCATGAAATAACCACCGGTAAAAGCGAATTACTGGACCCTGAGTCGTTAGGAAAACTGGCGGTTTTGGCGGGCGTACGCGAATATCCGGCTCGGGTTAAATGCGCTACCTTGGCGTGGCACACGCTGGATGCGGCCTTGAAAAATCAGGCTGAGCCGGTTTCGACCGAATAATGATTATACATGCGGATTCAGGATGAGGAACTGGCGGTTATTTGTCTGAATGATTCTAATCTGGCTGCTTCCAGGACTTTAGCGGGGCAATTATCGGCGCCGATGCTGGATGCCGAAGCCTTGTCGAATAACCAAAAGCCGCACTATTTCCTCGCCTACCGGGACGGGTGTCTACAACTACTGGACAGGCATAGTCTGAAAAAAGGCGGTTTAAAAGTCGAGATAGAAGTGCGCCCCGGCGAGCAACATTCCTATCCGGCCCCTAAGAAGGCCATGCTGGCTCAGGCTGTGGGTAAAAAATCCGTTACCGTACTGGATGCTACTGCCGGATGGGCGCAGGATAGTTTAGCGTTGTTCCGGATGGGCTACTCCGTTACTTGTATCGAGCGTTCGCCGGTAATGGCGGCTTTGATAGCGGATGGTTTGCTGCGGCTGGAACAAAAAGACTGGGTGCGGAACCGGCAAATCGAATTACCGGTATTACTGGCCGGTAACGCCATCCATTTAATGCAAAACTTGCCGGAGCCGCCGGATTGTATCTATTTGGACCCGATGTTTCCGCCCAAACGCAAGAAATCGGCGTTAACAAAAAAATCCATGTTGTTGCTGCGCGATATTTTAGGCGACGATGAAGACCGCGAGGAATTATTTGCCGCCGCCTGGCAGGCCGCCGGCCGGCGGGTAGTGGTGAAAAGCCCTGATTATGCGCCGCCGTTGGCTGGAAAACCCACGGAGGTTTATCAGGGCAAATTGCTGAGATATGATGTTTATATAAAGTGAGGCGGGTATGACTGACTGGCGGGACGTGGCGGACGAACAGACTTTAAGCGACGGCAAGCATGTGGCGGCGGATGTGGATGGGGTACAGGTTGCGGTATTTAAGATCGCGGGCGAATACTATGCGATTGAAGATGTCTGCAGCCATGACGGCGGCGAAATTGCCGCAGGCGAGCTGGACGGCGATGAGATCATTTGTCCCCGGCATGGAGCCCGGTTTTGTGTAAAAACCGGGCAGGTAAAAAGTCCGCCTGCTTATGAAGATCTAAACATTTTTCCGGTGCGGGTTGCGAACGGTAAAATTCAGGTTGCGGTGAACGATTGATTGCGGACGGAACCGTTCCGGAGATTAGAAACATAAAGCATCTAAGGCGGGTTTTTCGAGGTTCCCAATGGATTTAACACGAAGTTAGGCGAATTAACCATTATGTATGTGTCAAATAACATAGATTAATTATTCTGATAAGCTCTTTTTCTAAAAAATCAATTAAAATCAACTTCTTATTAAATTGGCATTCAATTTGCTTTCTTATGAGTGCAGTGACAGTTAATCATAAAGTTGTAAGCACTTTTCTTGCATCTCAATAATAAAAAAAATCACTTTAACTAACGGTAATCTGCTGCTGGTTTAAAGTACCGACCCTTGAGACATTTTATGTGTATCAAGTGTTTGAGATAACCTAATTGAAGGAAATGAATTGATGCATCAAAATCAAAGTAAACCCGATAATCAAGGCGATTTAGACCTCAATTCGCCGGCGCATGCTAACCATTATCCATCCGCACGTTATTTTCAAATTCATTTTGAACATTTGCAGGAACAAATAAACCGGTTGCAAAATACTTTGGAAGTTTTGCAAAAACAGGTATTAAATATAACCGTCAACCAAGTGTATCTGGACTATGCCGAAAAAAAGCCGCAGTCGCATAAAAATATCTCCGGCTCATAGTAATATTTTTCAATTACGAAAGCTTGGGTTGCGCGTAACGCAACCCAAGGTCTTTTTAACCTTGCAACGCCTTTAATAAGGCTTGCAGCCGATCATTCGCGTCTCCGAATAACATGCGGGTGTTTTCGTGTACGAATAAGGGATTGCCTACTCCGGCGTAACCTGAAGCCATGCTGCGTTTCATTACGATGGTTGTGGCGCCTTTCCAGCATTCCAGCACCGGCATGCCTGCTATCGGGCTATTAGGATCGTCTAACGCCGACGGGTTGACAATATCATTAGCGCCGATGACGATGGACACGTCGACTTCCGGAAAATGTTCGTTGATTTCATCCATCTCAAACACGATATCATACGGGACTTTTGCTTCCGCCAATAATACGTTCATATGCCCGGGCATGCGGCCCGCCACCGGATGGATGGCGAAACGCACTTTCTTTCCCTGGCTAATCAGCAATTTAGTAATTTCATAAACGGTATGCTGAGCCTGCGCAACCGCCATACCGTAACCGGGTATGATCACGATATTTTTGGAGTCATGCAGCAGTTGCGCGGCTTCTTCAGCTTCTATCGGGTAAACATCGCCGACTACTTCGGCGGCTTCGCCGCCGCCGCTACCGAAACCGCCGGCAATCACGCTTAAAAAATGCCGGTTCATGGCCCGGCACATGATGTAGCTCAAAATTGCGCCGCTACTGCCGACCAGCGCGCCGGTCACTATCAGCAAATCGTTATTGAGCATAAAGCCGGTAGCCGCGGCCGCCCAACCTGAATAACTATTCAGCATGGACACCACCACCGGCATGTCGGCGCCGCCGATCGCCATCACCATATGTACGCCAAAGATCAAGGCGAGAGCCGTCATAATCGACAGAGACAGAATAGTGGGTGGAATAGGAATAGCGGAAGAGGCGCCCGTTTCAACGCCGGCCAGGAAAAAATAGCCGAGAACAAACGTAGCGATGAACAGGGTAAGGTTAAACCAATGCCTTCCAGGTAATAACATCGGTTTGCCGCTAATTTTTCCGCACAGTTTTCCGAAAGCGATTACTGAACCGGAACAGGTTACCGCGCCGATAAATACGCCGATATAAATTTCCAGTTCATGGATGGTTTTTTCGGCGCCTATAAGTGGCGAAGCTTCTTCCATGAAATTGGCGTAACCCACCAAAACCGCCGCCATACCGACCAGACTATGCATCAAGGCGACCAATTCCGGCATTTGCGTCATTTCCACCTTGGCGGCGGCGCGGGAACCGATCGAACCGCCGATCAGCAATGCAACTATCAGTATTTCATAATTGCCGTGCACATATCGGCTGAACACCGTGGCGATAATGGCGATAGCCATGCCGGCCATGCCGAAATAGTTGCCGCGCCGGGAAGTTTCCTGCCGGCTTAGGCCGCTTAAGCTGAGTATGAATAAAATTGAAGCCGCAATATAAGACATTGTGACGAGACCGTGAGTCATGGCAAGCTCCCTTATTTCCTAAACATTTCAAGCATACGGCGGGTTACTAAAAAACCGCCGGCTATATTGATGGAGGCTATCAGTATGGATAAGCCCGATAATATTTTGATGACCATTAGCGTGGATGAAACCTGTACCAGCGCGCCAATTACGATAATGCCGCTGATGGCGTTGGTAACGCTCATTAATGGCGTATGCAAGGAAGGGGTTACATTCCAGATTACCTGATAGCCGACAAAACAAGCTAACACGAACACGGTAAAATGGGACAAAAAGGATTCCGGCGCAACCGCGCCCATGCCGAATAGCGCCCCGGCGGCCACCAGAACCGGAAGCAATTGCGCAAGCGCTGATTTCGGCTTTTCAATCGGTTTATGAGTTTTTGCCGTTTCGGCGCCGGTTTGAGGCGCGGCGCTTAATTTGGGCGGCGGCGGCGGCCAGGTAATCTTGCCATCCTTAATAACCGTGGCGCCGCGTATGACTTCGTCCTCCATGTTGACATTAAGACTCCCATCCTTGTTCGGCGTCAGATCCGTCAACAAATGCCGCAAATTGGTGGCGTAGAGTTGACTGGATTGATTGGCCAGACGGCTGGGCAGGTTGGTATAGCCGATGATGGTTACGCCGTGGTCGACAACCACTTGATCCTTGACGGTTAATGGGCAGTTACCGCCTTGTTCGGCGGCTAAATCGACAATCACGCTGCCGGGTTTCATGGAAGCAACCATGGCGGCGGTAATTAATTCCGGGGCCGGTTTGCCGGGTATTAACGCGGTAGTGATGATAATATCGACTTCTAGAGCTTGCTTGGCGAACAAAGCCATTTCGGCTTCTATGAATTCCTTGGACATGGTTTTAGCGTAGCCGCCGGAGCCGGAACCGTCTTCCTTGAAGTCCAGCATCAGAAATTCCGCATCCATGCTTTCAATTTGTTCCTTGACTTCCGGGCGGGTATCGAAAGCGCGGACGATCGCGCCCATGCTTTTGGCGGCGCCGATAGCGGCAAGACCCGCTACGCCGGCGCCGATAACTAATACTTTGGCGGGTGGGATTTTGCCGGCCGCGGTAATCTGGCCGGTAAAAAAACGGCCAAAATGTTGGGCGGCTTCCACGACCGCGCGATATCCGGCAATATTCGCCATGGAGCTGAGAGCATCCATTTTCTGAGCGCGCGATATGCGGGGAATGCTATCCATAGCCAAGACAGTGGTATTTTTAGCGGCTAGATATTCCATTAACGCCGTGTTTTGCGCGGGCCAGATAAAACTGATTAAATACTGTCCGGGCCGGATCAGATCGGTTTCATTCACGTTTAATACCGGATGAGGTTCAGGGGCGCGCACCTTCATGATGATGTCGGCTGTCCGCCAAAGCGCTTGCGTATCATCCACTATGCTGACGCCGGCTTCCCGATAAGCTGCGTCGCTAATATTAGCCGCGCTGCCGGCATCGGATTCCACATAGACTTCGAAACCGAGTTTTATTATTTTTTCCGCCGCCTCCGGTGTTGTTGCGACGCGGTTTTCACCGTCGTGTACTTCCTTGGGAATACCGATTTTCATGTGATCTCCTCATGTTTGCAGGGATAACTACCGTTAAAATATTTTTAATTGCGAATTCGACGTAGCATACGCTTTTGCACAACAAAATTCTTGAATACTTCCCAATTGGCTTGGAAGCAGCTACATTTTCCGAATCATCCGTGAGAATAGGAGATTACCGATTTTTTTTCAATTATTTTCGTAACTATTCAGCGGATTTTATGCTAGCGTCAGCTAACCGGAATAGTTACTTATATTCTGAGAATTTGAAAAAATTACAGGTCAGTCTAAAATTAAACACTTGTCCGCCGGCTCCATCAGCATCATGAAAATTTTAGTTGTAGACGATAGCCTAACGATTAGGCGGTTAGTCGCCGAATGTCTCAAGTCTTTAGGGCATGAAGTCATTTACGCTGAAACCGGCGAGCAAAGTT
>JBEKBU010000101.1:0-13627 GCA_050015235.1 Methylomonas sp.
CGGCGTAGCGACGGCGCTTTCCGAAGCTCTGGCGGGACTGATGCGGAGTGTTCCGGAGCGTAGTCTGGCTACGGAATATCCCGGCGCCTTATGCGTTTGGGCGGAGCCGGTAAAAGCCCGCTATAGCGCATGGTACGAGTTTTTTCCGCGTTCCTGCGCCGCCGACGGCATGCCGCACGGCAGCTTCGCCGACTGTGAAAAGCGTTTGCCTTATGTGGCGGCCATGGGTTTCGATGTGGCGTATTTCCCGCCGATACATCCTATCGGTCTGAGCCAACGCAAGGGTGCGAATAACGCCCCCGCGGCTGGCGAAGCCGATGTCGGCAGCCCTTGGGCTATCGGCTCGGCGGACGGCGGCCATCAATCGATACATCCGCAACTTGGGACGCTGGAGGACTTCCGGCGCTTAGTGGCGAAAGCGCGGGAGCTGGGGATCGACATAGCGCTGGACATTGCCTTCCAGTGCTCTCGGGATCATCCTTATTTGCATGAGCATCCGGAATGGTTCCGCCATAGGCCGGACGGCAGTATCCAGTACGCCGAAAATCCGCCCAAAAAATACGAAGACATTTACCCGTTCGATTTCGAATGCGGCGCTTGGCGCGAACTCTGGCGGGAACTGCTGGATGTATTTTTGTACTGGATAGGGCAGGGCGTAAGCATTTTCCGGGTCGATAATCCGCACACCAAGCCGTTTCCGTTTTGGGAATGGCTGATAGACGAGGTAAAGCGGGCGCATCCGGAGATCATTTTTCTGGCCGAAGCGTTTACCCGGCCGAAAATTATTTACCGGCTTTCCAAACTGGGTTTCAGCCAATCCTACAACTATTTTCCCTGGCGCAATACCAAAAGCGAAATCGAGACCTATTTCACCGAACTGAACCAAGCGGAGCTACGCGAATATTTTCTGCCTAATCTGTGGCCGAATACCCCCGATATCCTATCGGAATATTTACAGTTCGGCGGCCGCCCGGCGTTTATGGTGCGTTTGGTGTTGGCGGCCACGCTGGGCGCGAGTTACGGTATCTATGGGCCGGCCTTCGAGTTGATGGAGACTACCCCGCGCGAAGCGGGCGGAGAAGAATATCTCGATTCCGAGAAATACCAAGTACGCCATTGGGATATCGGCCGTGCGGACAGTCTAAAGGATTTTATCGCGCGGGTGAACCGTATCCGCGGGGAAAATCCTGCGTTGCAGCAGAATCAACGCTTGCATTTTTTTGCCGTGGATAACGAAAGTCTGCTTTGTTTTGCAAAAATCGGCGCGGATGGCGCCGATATTATTCTGGTGGTAGCCAATCTCGATCCGCATCATAACCAGTCCGGTTGGGTAACGTTGGGCTTGGAGCCGCTCGGGCTGGATGACAGGCCTTACCAGATGCACGATCAATTGACCGGCGCCCGTTTTATGTGGAACGGCGCCCGCAACTACGTCGAGCTGAATCCGCTGGTTACGCCCGCGCATATTTTTAAATTGCGCCGGCGCGTACGAACCGAACACGATTTCGATTACTTTTTATAGGCGGGCTCCATGATGTCGACATATAAGAAACATTCGGCGGGCGAGTCCGCTCGGCGGCGGAGAATATCATGAGCGCTCCCAAACCCGGCGAGATAAATAAAACGCCAGTCGAGCTCGCGCAATGGGTGGATGATCCGCTTTGGTATAAAGACGCGGTTATTTACGAATTGCACGTCAAAGCTTTTTTCGACAGCGATAATAATGGCGTCGGGGATTTCGCCGGTTTGATACAAAAGCTGGATTACCTGCAAAATTTAGGCGTGAATACTCTCTGGATTTTACCCTTTTATCCTTCGCCGATGCGCGACGACGGTTATGACATAGCCGACTATCGTAATATTTATCCCGAATACGGCGATATGGCCGATTTCAGACTGTTCGTGAGGGAGGCGCACCGCCGCGGTCTCAAAGTCATCACCGAACTGGTCATCAATCACACCTCCGACCAGCATCCCTGGTTTCAGGCGGCGCGCCGGGCGCCAGCCGGCTCCCGCAAGCGCAACTATTATATTTGGAGCAATAGCAACCGGAAGTTTCCGGAAACGCGCATTATCTTCACCGACGCCGAGAAATCGAATTGGGCATGGGATGAGACGGCGCGGGCTTATTATTGGCATCGTTTTTTCTTTCATCAACCGGATCTGAATTTCAATAACCCGCAAGTGGTGAAGGCGGTAATCCGCATCATGCGGTTCTGGCTGGATCATGGCGTCGACGGCGTTCGTCTGGACGCGATTCCCTATTTATGCGTGCGGGAAGGCACCCAAAACGAAAACTTGCCGGAAACGCACGCGGTGATCAAACAAATGCGGCAGGTGCTGGATAAGTATTACCGGAACCGGATATTTCTTGCCGAAGTCAATCAGTGGCCGGAAGATGTGCGCGACTATTTCAGCGACGGCGACGAATGCCACATGGCTTACAATTTTCCGCTGATGCCGAGAATGTACATGGCCATCGCTCAGGAAGACCGCCATCCCATTGTGGATATCGTACGCCAGACCCCGGATATACCGGAAAGCTGCCAGTGGGCTATATTTCTGCGCAATCACGATGAGCTGACGCTGGAAATGGTGACCGACAAGGAACGCGACTATATGTACCAGATGTACGCCGACGATCCGCGCGCCCGCTTGAACATCGGCATCCGCCGCCGGCTGGCGCCGCTGATGGATAATGAGATCAGCAAAATCCGGCTGATGAACAATTTGCTGTTGTCCTTGCCGGGCTCGCCGATTATCTACTACGGTGATGAAATCGGCATGGGCGATAATTTCTTTTTGGGCGACCGCAACGGCGTGCGCACCCCCATGCAATGGAGCCCGGATCGCAATGCGGGTTTCTCCCGCGCCGATCCGCAAAATTTGTATTTACCGCCCATCATGGATCCGGTCTACGGCTATGGCGCGGTTAACGTCGAGGCGCAGTTGCGCGAACGCGCTTCGCTGTTGAACTGGATGCGGCGCGTGCTGGCGGTGCGCAAAAATCATCCGGCGTTCGGCCGCGGGCAATTGCAGTTTTTGCATCCGGGCAACCGCAAGATACTCGCCTATTTTAGAATATACCAAGACGACATTATTCTTTGTGTGAGCAATTTATCGCGCGCGGCGCAAGCGGTCGAACTCGATCTTTCCGTCTATAAAGGCCGCGTGCCCGTGGAGTTGATGGGGCGCTCGGCTTTTCCGCCGATAGGCGAATTGCCCTATCTGCTGAGCTTGCCCGGCCATAACTTCTACTGGTTCCGTTTGGCTGGCGAAGCGGAGGCTCCGGTGTGGGGCGAGGAACATTTGGCGCCCGAGGAATTGCCGACGCTGGTCATGTTCGACGGCTGGCGCAGTCTGTTTCCGGACAAAGTGGAGCCTTGGCGTATCGCCATGGCGGAGCGGGTGCGTAACCAGCTCGAAACTATCGTATTGCCGCGCTTTGTAGCCGCGCAACGCTGGTATGGCGCCAAGGGCGAGGCCATCCGGCGCGTAGCGATTAGCGATTACGCCGAGTGGGGGAACGAGTCGTATAAATGGTTGCTGGTCTTGGCAAGCGTTGAAATTGCCGGCGCGGAACCGCTCAGCTATTTCATGCCGCTCGGACTGGTTTGGGAAACGAGCGATGCGGAGCGTCTGCAATCCATGCTGCCGGGTACCGTGGCCAAGGTGCGCGAACAGGCGCATGTTGGCGTTCTGGCCGATGCTTTTGCTGACCCGGCGTTTAGTTTGGCGCTGGGATTAGCCATAGGCGCCGGGCTAACCTGCGCCGGTCAGCGCGGCGTGTTTAAATTTACGCCTACCGCCGCTTACGCGGCGATCGCCGGGGAGGAGGTTGCCGATCCGCCGGTACGCCCGGTCGCCGTACAGGGCAGCAATACCGCAGTTTTGTTGGGCGACCGGCTGTTCTTGAAAGGTTATCGGCATCTGCAAAATGGCGCTAACCCGGAATTGGAAATCGGCCGTTTTTTAACTGAAGCCGCCAGCTTTCCCCATCTGGCGCCGGTAGCCGGCGCCCTTGAATATCAGGCGGCCGATGGTGATTGTATGACGCTTGTCTTGCTGCAAGGGAAAGTCGAAAACCAGGGCGACTGCTGGAGTTACACCTTGGATTATCTAGGCCGTTTTCTGGAAGAATGCCGCACGGCCGCCGAACCGCCGGTAGCGGCGGCGCGAGCCCATGGCGCTTTTCTGGGACTGATGCGCACGCTCGGTCAACGAACCGGCGAACTGCATATCGCGTTGGGGACGGCGACAGGCGATCCGGCGTTCGATCCGGAGCCGGTTACCGGCGGCGAGCTTGCGGACTGGATACGGCGCGTGCAAGCGGAGGCTACCGCCACGCTGGATCAACTTGAACATAGAATGGCGGAATTTAGCGAGACGGTCGCCGGGTTAGCGCAAGAATTGCTGACGCAACGCGGCGCGCTTGCGGAGCGTATCCGGGGGTGCGTTACCGGACAGGCCGATACGATCAAGACCCGCTACCATGGCGATTATCATCTGGGGCAAGTGCTGCTCGATAAAAACGATTTCGTGATCATCGATTTTGAAGGCGAGCCGACCCGCCTGCTGGCCGAGCGCCGCCGGAAGCACTCGCCGTTGCGGGATGTGGCCGGCATGCTGTTGTCGTTTAATTACGCCGCCCAAACCGCGATTGCGCGGGAGGGCGTAGAGCAAACCGAGGCTTTGGCGAAGATAGACCCTTTTTTGCGCGGCTGGGAAGCCGAGACCGGACGCGTTTTTCTCGCCTCTTACGAAGAAGCGATGCATGCCGGCGGATCGTCCGTGGCGAACGCATCGCTACGCGGCTTACTCAACCTATTCTTACTGGAAAAGACGCTATACGAAGTCCGTTACGAACTTGACAACCGCCCGGATTGGGTCGTTATTCCGTTGCGCGGCATGCTGTCGCTGTTGGCGGCGGCTTAGACGGCGGCGTTAAGGAGAAACGCGCATCGTTCAGATTTGGAGATTCAATATGACTAAGACAATAACTGAAGTTTGGCCGGGACGTCCCTATCCGCGCGGCGCCTACTGGGACGGCGAAGGGGTGAATTTTGCGATTTTTTCCAAGCATGCCGACAAAATGGAGTTATGCCTGTTCGACGCCAAGGGGCGCAGCGAAGTTCAGCGCATCGAATTAACGGAATGCACCAATTGGGTCTGGCACTGTTTTCTTCCCGAGGTGCGCCCCGGCCAGCTTTACGGTTTTCGCGCCTACGGGCCTTACCGTCCGCAAGAAGGGCATCGATTCAATCCTAATAAGCTGCTGATAGAGCCTTATGCGAAAGATATCGTCGGGACGCCAATCTGGAGCGACGCTCATTACGGTTACCGTATCGGCAGCAAGCAAGAAGACTTGTCTTTTAATCACCGTGACAATGCCGGCAGCATGCCGAAGTGCCGGGTAGTCGATCAGACCTTCGCCTGGGGAAACGATCATCCACCCGACGTACCCTGGCGCGATATGGTGATATATGAAGCGCACGTCAAAGGCTTTACCATGCAGCATCCGGATATTCTGCCCCAGTTTCGCGGTACTTACGCCGGATTGACGATGGCCCCAGCCATCGAACACCTGCTACGTCTCGGCGTGACGACGGTCGAACTCATGCCGGTGCACAGTTTTCTTGACGACCGGCATCTGGTCGAACGCGGCATGCGCAATTACTGGGGATATAACTCCATCGGCTTTCTGGCGCCGGACGCCCGTTATTCGGCCAGCGGCCAGATTAACGAGTTTAAAACCATGGTAAAGACCCTGCATAAGGCCGGCTTAGAAGTGATATTGGACGTAGTGTACAACCATACCGCCGAGGGAAATCAATTGGGGCCGACACTGTCTTTTCGCGGCATCGATAATGCTTCCTACTATCGTCTGGCCGGAGATAATCCGCGTTATTACGTAGACTACACCGGCTGCGGCAACTCCTTGGATATGCGGCAATCCTGCGTGTTGCAGCTGATGATGGACAGCCTGCGCTATTGGGTGCTGGAAATGCATGTGGACGGCTTCCGTTTCGATTTGGCTTCCGCCTTGGCGCGCGAACTGCATGAAGTAAACATGCTTGGGACATTTTTCGATACTATCCATCAAGACCCCGCGCTGAGCGCCATCAAGCTGATTGCCGAACCATGGGATCTGGGCGAAGGCGGCTATCAGGTCGGGAATTTTCCGTTGGGCTGGGCGGAATGGAACGATAAGTATCGCGATAGCATGCGCGCCTTTTGGAAAGGCGATGACGGGATGCTTGGTGAGTTCGCGCGACGCTTGACCGGTTCCAGCGACCTGTACGAAATCAGTGGCCGCAAGCCCTACGCCAGCATAAATTTCGTTAGCGCCCACGACGGTTTTACCCTGCATGATCTGGTGAGCTATAACGACAAGCATAATGAAGCTAATCAGGAAGATAACCGCGACGGCAACGACAATAACCGTTCATGGAATTGCGGCGCCGAGGGCGAAACCGACGATCCCGCCGTTAACGCGTTGCGCGCCCGGCAAAAACGCAATCTATTGGCGACTTTGTTGTTTTCGCAAGGGGCGCCCATGCTGGTGGCCGGCGACGAGATGGGGCGCACCCAGCAAGGGAATAACAACGCCTATTGCCAGGACAATCCGATTAGTTGGCTAGACTGGCGGCTTAAGCAGCAGGATAACGAATTGCTGGAATTCACGAAGCGCATAATCAATTTGCGTAAACTGCATCCCTTGTTCCGGCGAAACTTTTTTTATAAAGGCAACCCGATACGTAGCGGCGAAGTAAAAGATATCGTCTGGCTTAATCCGGATGGCTCCGAAACGGTGGATGAGGATTGGAGTCAGGCGTCTTCGCATTGTCTGGGCGTGTATTTTGCCGGCGGTAAATTGGCCGAAACCGATGGCCGCGGACGGCGTTTAAAAGACGACAACCTGCTGTTGCTGATTAATTCGCATCATGAAGACGTCGCTTTTCTGCTGCCGGAATTCGAGGAGCGCCTCACTTGGGATGTGCTGCTCGATACCATAGACGCCGTCGGCGCGCCGGAAATTTCCCGTTACAAGGCCGGGCAAACTTATCCTTTAAGCGGCCGGGCGTTGGCGCTCCTGAAACAGTCGCAGACCATATGAAACGCGTACACGACATGCCATTCGGCGCCAGTTTGCTCGACGACGGCCAAGTGCGTTTTCGGCTGTGGGCGCCGGCGGCGCAACGCGTCGATGTGCGCATGGTAAATTCCCCGGATGAAGAAATCGTCTTAGCGATGCGGCGGTTAGCGGACGGTTGGTTTCAGCTCGAAACGCAACTCGCCGGGCACGGAACTCTTTACCGCTATCGCATCAATGGCGGCCTTGAAGTGGCCGATCCGGCGTCGCGCGCAAATCCTCAAGACGTACACGGACCCAGTCAGGTGGTCGACGCCTCGGCTTTTGTCTGGCGAGATGAAGATTGGCGTGGCCGTCCTTGGCGCGATGCCGTCATCTATGAACTGCATGTGGGCGCATTCAGCGCCGAGGGTAGTTTTGCGGCCGCGGTGCGGCATTTCGATTACCTGGCCGAATTAGGCGTCACCGCTATTGAGTTGATGCCGGTCGCGGATTTTCCGGGCGGGCGCAACTGGGGTTACGACGGCGCGCTGCAGTTCGCTCCCGACCATAGTTACGGTACGCCGGACGAACTGAAGGCGCTAGTGCAGGCGGCGCATGCGCGCGGCTTAATGGTGCTGCTGGATGTGGTGTATAACCACTTCGGGCCGGAAGGCAATTATCTGGCTGGTTACGCGCCGCCGTTCTTTAACGAGCGCCATCATACGCCCTGGGGAGCAGCTATCAATTTTGACGGCGGCGGCGGCCGGGTCGTGCGCGATTTTTTCATACACAACGCCTTGTACTGGCTTGAGGAATACCATTTCGACGGGTTACGTTTCGATGCGGTTCACGCCATCGTCGACGATAGCATACCGGATATTCTGCAAGAACTGGCGGCCTTGGTGAAAAGCGGGCCGGGCCGCGATCGGCCGATACATTTGATACTGGAAAACGACGGCAACGAAGCCCGCTATTTGCAGACAGGCGGTTTCACCGCCCAATGGAACGACGACATTCACCATGCCTTGCATCTGCTGCTGACCGGCGAATGCGACGGTTACTACGCGGATTACGCCGGCCAACCGGTACGCCATCTGGCGCGTTGTCTGGCGGAAGGATTCGCTTTCCAGGGTGAGCCGTCCGCCTACCGCGGCGGCCGGCGGCGCGGCGAGCCCAGCTTGGGCCTAAACTCCGGCGCCTTCATTAATTTTAGCCAGACGCACGACCAAATAGGTAATCGTGCTTACGGAGAGCGCATCGCCATGCTGGCGCCGGAAAAAAAGCTGCAAATAGCGCTGGCCGTACTGCTGCTGGCGCCTTCGCCGCCCATGCTGTTTATGGGCGAGGAATTTGCGGCGGCGACGCCATTCCGGTATTTTTGCGATTTCCAGGGTGAACTGGCTGTCGCGGTCACCGAGGGACGCCGCCGCGAATTTGCCGGATTTGCCGCCTTTGCGGACCCCGCCGCGCGCGCCCGCATTCCCGATCCTAACGATCCGGCCACATTTTTAATTTGCAAATTGGATTGGGATTGCCTGCGGCAGCCTCAACACAAGGCCTGGCTGGATTATTACCGGCGTTTGCTGGCGCTACGGCGCAAGCATATCGCGCCGCGCTTGCCGGATCAGGGCGGTAGCGCCGCATTCGAATTAATCGGGAGCTCGGGTTTGGTCGTACGCTGGCGTTTACAAGATGGCGCCCGGCTGACCTTGCTGGCTAATCTGGGCGACGATCCCGACACGGGCAATCTGCTGGCGGCGGGCGGCGCATTTTATTTAAGTCAAGCCGATCTGCCGGAAAATTTCGCCGCCGGCCGCTTGCCGCCCTGGTTCGCCGCCTGGTTCGTCGATGAGGCTCAAGTATGAAGCGGCTTCCTGAACCACGCATTCCGTTGTGCACTTATCGTCTGCAATTCAACAGCGATTTTACCTTTAATCAAGCCAGCGAAATTGTTCCCTACCTCAGAGCGTTGGGCGTTTCGCATCTGTACGCATCGCCCTATCTGATGGCCCGGCCCGGCAGCAAGCACGGTTACGACATTATCGATCATAATAGGCTGAATCCGGAGATAGGCGCGGACCAGGATTTTGAGCGGCTATGCGAAACGCTTGCCCGGCACGGCATGGGGCAGGTGCTGGATGTGGTGCCTAATCATATGGGCGTGCAGGGCGGAGATAATTTCTGGTGGCTGGACGTGCTGGAAAACGGGCAGACAGCCGTGCATGCCGGCTACTTCGATATCGATTGGGCGCCGGCCAAGGCTAAATTATACGGCAAGGTGCTTTTGCCGGTGTTGGCTAACCATTATGGCTCCGTGCTGGAAAATGCCGAATTGCAATTGCGGTTCGATCCGGAGCGCGGCGAATTCGGTATCTATTATTTCGAACACCATTTTCCCGTCGATCCGCGTTCTTACCCGCAAATTCTGGCGTATCGCATGGAAGACTTGAGTGTGCGCCTGGGGGAGGATAGTCAGTTGTTGATGGACTATCAAAGTCTGGTCACCGCTTTTCACAATCTGCCCTCACGGGATGATGAAGCGCCCGAGAAACAGCTAGAGCGCAGGCGCGACAAGGAGGTGCACAAGCGGCATCTGGCCGGTCTGGCCGCCGACTCCGCCGATATCGCCGCGTTTATCGCGGAGAATCTGCATATAATTAACGGTAAGGCCGGCAAATCGGCCAGTTTCGATCAATTCCACCAGTTGATAGAGGCGCAAGCCTACCGGCTGGCGTTTTGGCGGGTGGCCTCGGATGAGATAAATTACCGGCGGTTTTTCGATATCGACAACCTTGCCGGGCTGCGGATGGAGAACGATGAAGTCTTCGACGCCACCCATCAGTTAGTGCTGCGGTTGGTTCAGGAAGGCAAGGTGGACGGCCTGCGTCTGGATCATCCCGACGGTTTATACGATCCGGAAGCGTATTTTCGCAAGCTGGTCGAGCGTTGCGGTGACGTCGGGCGCGCGCCCTATTTGATAGTGGAAAAAATCCTTGCGGTGCATGAGGATTTACGCCGCAACTGGCCGGTGCATGGCACGACGGGTTACGAATTCACCAATTTACTCAACGGCTTGTTTGTCGATACCAGCGCCGCCAGGCATATGGAGCGCCTATATAATAGTTTTAGCGGCGAGCATACAGATTTTAACAACTTGCTCTACCGCTCCAAAAAGCTGATCATGAAGACCGCTTTGTCTGGAGAACTCAACGTGTTGGCGAACCAGCTCTCGAAAATCGCCGAAGCCGACCGGCATACCAGCGATTACACGCTGAACGGATTAAGGGCGGCCTTGGCGGAAATTGTCGCCTGCTTTCCGGTTTATCGCGGCTATATTAACAGCAGCGAAGCGGCGCCGGAAGACCGCGGCAACGTCAGGCAGGCGGTAGCGGCCGCTAAACGCAGAAGTACGACGGCGGATACCAGCATTTTCGATTTTCTGGGCGAGGTGCTGACGGTCGCCGCGGTAGACGGGCAATCATCCGCTTATGCGTGGCAGGTGTTGGCGTTCGCCATGAAATTTCAGCAATTCACCAGCCCGGTGATGGCGAAAGGGCTGGAGGATACCAGCGCCTATATCTACCACCGCTTGTTATCGCTCAATGAAGTTGGCGGCGATCCGCGCCGCTTCGGCGTCATCCGCCGGACATTTCATCGCGCCAATCAAGCGCGCGCGGAGCTTAGTCCGCATTCCATGTTGTCAACCTCCACGCATGACAGTAAACGCAGTGAGGATGTGCGCGCCCGCCTCAATGTGCTGTCGGAGCTGCCGGCGGCCTGGCGCTTGGCGCTTCGGCATTGGAGCCGCGCCAATCTAAGCCTTAAACAATCGCTGGATGGCCTGTTGGCGCCTACCCGCAACGATGAATATTTCATCTATCAAACTTTACTGGGCGCATGGCCGCTTGGCTGGCCGGACAGCAACGAAATGGAAAGCTTTAGCGCGAGAATACGCGAATATTTGAGCAAGGCGCTACGCGAAGCCAAGGTTCACACCAGTTGGGTTAATCCCAATACAGCGTATGAAGAAGCCGTCGCTAATTTCGCCCATGCCGTGATTAACGCGCCAGCCGCCGGGGCGTTTATGACGGATTTTTTGCCTTTTCAGCAGCGGGTCGCCCGGCTCGGGCTGTTCAACAGCCTGTCGCAGACCTTAATCAAGCTCACGGCGCCCGGAGTGCCGGACATTTATCAAGGCTGCGAAATCTGGAATTTCCGCCTGGTCGACCCCGACAACCGGCAACCGGTCGATTTCGGCAGTCGCCAGGAAATGCTGGCTACGTTACAAATACTTGCCGGGCGGGAAACGCCGCAACGCCTATTAGGCGTAAAAGCCTTATGCGAAACGCTGGAGGATGGGCGGGCCAAAATGCTGGTCGTGAAGTCGGCGTTAGCGTTGCGGGAAAAATGGCCGGAAGTATTTCAGCAAGGAAAATATCTACCCTTGACCGTCAGAGGCGAGCAAGCCACGCATGTCTGCGCCTATGCCCGCCTAGCCGGCAAGCGCGCCGTCATCACGGTCGCGCCGCGCTTCTTTGTAAATCTGCTGGGAAAAAACGAATTATTGCCGCTGGGTGAAAAGGTTTGGGGCAATACCGTAGTAGAGCTGCCTTTCCATCGGCGCGATCAGCAATATACCTGTGTATTCACGGGGAAAGTGCTGACGCCGATACAGCATAAGTCCGGATGCCGCCTGCCCGTCGCCCAGATTATAGCGGAATTTCCGGCCGGACTGCTGGAAGCGGCGCACGCCTAACGGCGTTTTTATGTTCGATGCCGTACAGACCCTGTTTTACGCCGCCGATATAATTAAGTGTAGGTAATTACTCAGTGGACACTACGATGCCTCCGTGTTTCAGAACTATACCAATCGATTCAAACGCCGCAAATAAGATTAAGCCGCTCGCTATGCGATGCATCCGAAACTGGCGATTCTTAATAAAAGTCTTGACCGTTGCGTTTATCGGCATAAAGGCCGCCGCTCCCATTGCATTAGCTTTACCTCTCCAGTTGCCTGCTCTTGTTGAGCCCGCCAGCCAGGAGCATCATGCCGGTAAAGTGATTTTTGTCGAATTGGCGACGCCCGACCTTGACGCGGCCAAGCAATTCTATGCGGGATTGTTCGGCTGGACATTCCTCGATATGCAAACCGGTGGAACTGCGTACGCCGAAGCGCTTGCCGATGGCCGCCAGGTTGCGGGACTGATACTTAAGCCCGCGCCGGCCGGCCGGCGTCTGCAACCGGCCTGGTTGAGTTTTATCGCGGTACGGGATGTCGACGCGGCAAAAACCATAGCTTTACAGCAGGGCGCCACGGTGCTGTTCGAACCGCACAGCATTCCCGATCGCGGCAGGGTAGCCGTGTTCGCGGATCCGCAGGGCGCTGTTTTTGCCGTGCTCGCCTCCACAAGCGGTGATCCGCCCGATATCTTGGCGGCCCCCGGGGAGTGGATTTGGAGTACTTTAATTTCCAGCGATCCCGACAAAGCGGCGGCTTTTTACCAATCACTCTGCGAATACGAAGTTTTCGAGGCTCCAGCCGATGATGGCGGCCGGCATCTTATTCTGGCGTCCGACAACTATGCTCGCGCCAGCATCAATTCCCTACCTGCGAATACTCCGGACTATCATCCCCACTGGCTTAATTTCATACGCGTCGAAGATACCGTCAAGATGGCGGCAAAAGTCGTGGCGCTTGGCGGCCGTGTCCTGGTGGAGCCCAGGGTCGATCGCCATGGCGGCAGGATCGCGGTGGTGGCGGACCCTCAGGGGGCTCCATTCGGATTGCTGGAGTGGACGGATAATGACAGCAAAGTGGTGGACCAATGAAATTATTTCAGATACATGGGTTTGCAATCGCCATGGTCGCCGGACTGTTGACGCTTGTAACCTACGGTTGCGTCAGTACCGGCGGCTATGGCGCCCAATACGGCGGCTACAACGGACTGTATTATAATGAAAACATTGGCGACGGTTACAGCAACTGGGGGCCTAACTATTTCGTTGGCCCGTCGCGCCGGGGAGAGCAAGGTGCGGATCATCGCGGCGCGCAACGCGTGGATCAGGGCGGTCATGAAATGGCGCATGCTTATAGAGCGGCGCCCGCATCCCATGCCATGCCGTCTATTCCGTCGTCCTCGCGTTCCGGTAGGAGTGGCTCACACGGGCGTTAAACGTGGCTGGGACAAAATCCGTTATCCATTTAGATAAATATCCCTAATGTCAGCTATATCTGGTCGCTAGGCTTGTTTTGCGGCTCCAATATTTTAAGAGATCGGTTGCTATGATGAAGAGATTGAGCATGGCCGGAAACTCCAAACATAAAAAATACCACTACTCCCAGCGCAAAAATAGCGGCCTGAGCCATTTGTAAACTAGGCGGCGACGGCTTAATGCTTAGCAGCAAGGCCAGCACAATCAGGGAGGGGACTAAACCAAACACAATAATCAAGGCCACCACGAACACGGGTTGTTCGGCTCCCGATGGTTTCGAATGCGCAAAACCCGAAACGACTTTTATGATGGTTTGGCCGAATAACACTGCCGATCCGA
>JBEKBU010000102.1:0-13615 GCA_050015235.1 Methylomonas sp.
AATAGGCGGTATCATTTCAGTCACTGGCGCATATATACTTTCGTATCGGCTATACTTAGCTTGAAGCAGCGCCAAATTCTCGACAAGTATTTCAGCTTGTCTTATCGCAATCTGCTTAGCCGCGCCTTTAATTTCTTCCCTTTGCTGAAAAAAGCTGATAGCCATCATTAGCACCCAAAGCAAGGCATAGACGACAAATGTTTGCTTTTTCATTAGTTCCACCCATTATAATTTGCAGTAATTTCAGGTATCTCTGCCGAGCAAGTTTGAAATCATGCTACATGTTTCCACATATGGTGCTACTAATACTATGTTCAAATTAACATTTTTTGTTTAAATTTCCGAGTTTCGTTTTCCGTAACCATTCAACGCTCGATCAAATTTTCATATTCCTGTCGATAGCAGGCAATTTTGGTGTTGCGCTCCGGCGTCAAAAAACGAGTAGCAATCAGCCGCCGGAGTGTAATAACCGGCGGAAGACGCAAGTAGCGCCGAAGCAGCTTTAAAGAAATATATTGGCTAACATTGCAAGCAAAATTAAATATAAATATGTTGTTAAATCAATAGTATATATTTTATCTTTATGGCTAGCGTTTTCTTGGGCATTTTAAATTTCGGCAGCTTAAATTTAAGCCGCGTAGTATTCTAGAATAATTCTATTAATTTTGATAATATTATTCAAATAAAGGCCATTTTTGTCGATGACGCATAATTACAACCCAAGACATGACCACGAGCGTTGTATCCGGACTGCGATTGATGCAGCCGAACAGCTTTGCAAGTTGCGTGGCGCAAAACTTACGCCTATCCGCCATAAAGTTTTAGAATTAATTTTAACTAATCATCAAGCTGTAAAAGCTTACGATTTGCTGGATCAGATCAAGCTTGTCAATGTCGCGGCTAAACCCGCAACCGTATATCGGGCTCTGGACTTTTTACTTGAACAGGGTTTGATTCATCGGGTTGAAAGTCTAAACGCTTTTGTCGGTTGCCACTCTTCAAATATTCGCCACGAACAATTATTACTCATATGTTCTGTCTGTCATAACATCGAAGAACGATCATCGGCATCGTTGATGCGGATATTGGACGAAGAACTTCAAGACGCAGGATTCTCCGCGCAAAGAAAAACGATTGAAATCCTTGGGCTCTGCAAGAATTGTCAACAATAAGTCATTTTCATTGAACATCGCGAATGTGCTTCAACATGGCGGAGAACGCCAAGAAAAATTAACTCAAAAAATATTGATATGCGTCAATATTGGTTGTCGATATCCATCTAAAATTGAAACGTGTCAGTTGCTTTCCTACCATTGACATAATCCTCTTGAAAGATAGATGCTGGGCGGGCGAGAGTTTTCTCTCCCCGCCTTTTTTTATTTCGCGTATCTATTCTATAATCTACAGCTTTTCAGCGATTTCTACCTTTTGATGCTCTCCGCCAGTCAAGTTTCGATTATCGAACAAGCTAATCTTGATCTCAATCGCTTAGGCGTGGAAGGTTTTTGCGCGTTTATGAGCTCTGAGAAGATGTTGCCGGCCCACGCGGATCAGGAATTACTGGAATTTTTACAAATCGCCAACGCTTTGTACCGGGCCGGAGAACCCGCTATCAGCGACGCTGATTACGACGCTCATTTGCAGGAGCTCAAACGCCGCCAGCCCAATCATCCCTATTTGCATGCTGTTGAACCCGAGCCAATATTTACCGGTAAAACAGTGGAATTACCGGCAATGATGCTATCAACGGAAAAAGCTTACAGCCGTGAAGAGGTCGAGCGCTGGATAGAGCGTGTCGAAAAAGCGGCGCTCGATCTTAATATGGACACAAATCATATTAATTATAAAGTTACGCCAAAACTGGACGGTTACGCCGCCTACGATGATGGAGAAATACTCTATACTCGCGGCGATGGCCGCAAGGGACAAGATATTAGCCGCGTATTTGCCCGTGGGTTACAAATAGCCAATCAAGGCCGGCGCGGCTTGGGAGCCGGTGAAATCGTCATTAGCCGTAGTTATTTTAATCAACGCCTGACGGAGTTTTTTGATAATCCGCGAAATTTTCAGGCTAGCGTCATTAAGGAAAAAGAACTGGACGAATACGTCGAACAGGCGATTAAAGATCAGGCGGCGGTTTTTTATCCTTTTGTGCTGTTACCTGCTTGGAATGGCGGCAAGACCGCCTTGTTAAATGATTTTGAAGCGATAGTCAGCAATGTTTGGGGGCTGCTCGACTATGATGTAGACGGCGTGGTGCTGGAGATAATCGATCCAGACATTAAGCATTACCTGGGAGCGACTCGTCATCATCACCGTTGGCAATTAGCCTTTAAAAAAAATTTAGATACCGCGGAAGTGGTGGTGCTTGGCGTGACGCCGCAAACATCCCGTTCCGGGCGTATTACTCCGGTTGCCGAACTAGAGCCGATCCGTCTGAGCGGGGCGTTGTTGTCTAGAGCGACCGCCCATCATTACCGCATGGTGCTCGAAAAAGGCATAGGCCCTGGCGCGCTGATTCAGTTAGCCCGTTCCGGTGAAGTGATTCCGAAAATTGAACAAGTGTTGCGCCGCGCAGAACCGCAAATACCTGACCATTGTCCAAGCTGCGGTCACGAACTGATTTGGGATAACGATTATTTGATTTGTCCAAATAATTTAAGTTGCCCCGCACAGATCAGAAATACCATGGAGCATTTTTTCCGGGTGCTGAAAAACAATGATGGATTCGGTTCCGCGACGATTAAAAAGCTCTACGAAAACGGTATTCGCCGCGTTGATGAAATTTATCGGCTCACCGCCGAGGAATTTGAAAGCATGGGTTTCGGAAGCAAGCAGTCGCGGAATCTGGTCGATCAGTTGACACGCAGCCGTAGCGAAGCGGTTGAAGACTGGCGTTTTTTAGCGGCGTTCGGCGTGTTCCGGATGGGGGCGGGAAATTGCGAGAAATTATTGAAACATCACGCGTTAACCGACATTTTTAAACTGACGGAGAACGATATCTTGCGTATTGAGGGATTTGCGGAAAAAACCGCGGCCGTGATAATGGAAGGTTTTGTAAATATCAAGCCGTTGTTCGATTCGCTAATGAATCTGGGATTTAATCTGCAATCCAGCCAACACACGCCGGCTATAAACGCCCATCCGTTGGCCGGTAAAACTTTGGTATTTACCGGCGCCTTGCAGTCCGGCAGCCGCGATGAACTAAGTAAAAAAGCCAAGGCATGCGGGGCTAAAGTCGGCGCTTCCGTCTCGGCAAAAACCGATTATTTGGTGATAGGGGAGAATGTCGGCGCCACTAAACTTAACGCCGCGGCGGAAAAAGGGGTCGCCGTCATCGATGAACAGGCTTTTCTGACGCTGCTAAACGAGACGCCGGTAAATTCATGAGCAGCCGTCCGCCGATAGTGTTATGTTTTTCCGGACATGATCCCAGCGGCGGCGCCGGTATACAAGCCGATATTGAAACCATCGCCAGTCTGCAATGCCATTGCTGCAACGTCATTACCGCCTTAACGGAACAAAACAGCCGTACCGTTAAAAAAATTATCCCTCAAAAGCCTGAGCATATACGTCAACAAGCGGAAACGTTACTGGCTGACTTTAACATTGCCGCCATTAAAATCGGCTTGATCGGCCATATCGACACGCTAATGGTCATTCAGGAAATCTTACGGATGTGTCCGGAAAAGCCCGTGGTTCTCGATCCGGTGTTAGCCGCCGGCAGCGGCGATAGTATGGCTGGCGAAGAGGTAAAAAAAGCCCTGGTGGAGCTGTTATTGCCTCATACCCAGGTGTTGACCCCCAATAGCCTGGAGGCGCGGCAATTGGCGGGAAAGTCGAATCTTGCCGAGTGCGGACGGTTTTTGCAAGCCAAAGGCGCCGATTTTGTGCTGATAACCGGTACGCACGAAACATCGGAACAAGTTGAAAATCGATTATTCATGCCGGACGGCGAAACGGAAACCTTTTACTGGGAGCGTTTGCCGGAAAGCTATCACGGCTCGGGCTGTACCTTGGCCAGCGCTATCGCGGCCTTGCTGGCGCAAGGCCTGGATACTTTTACCGCTGTTTCGGAAGCCCAGGATTATACCTGGCAAACGCTGGTTAATGCATATCAGCCCGGAACAGGTCAATATAATCCGCGCCGTTTGTTTTGGAATGAACAATGAAATTTCCCCGCCACGGTCTTTATGTTATTACCCAATCGGCGGCGCGGATGCGCCCGGATTTGCCGGCCGCCGTCGAAGCGGCTTTAAAGGGCGGCGCCAAGGTTGTACAATACCGGGACAAAACCTCAACCGGCAAACTGTCGGCGGCTAAACAATTGCTGGCCTTGTGCCGCGCCTATCAAGTGCCGTTACTGATTAACGACGACGTGGAGTTAGCGCTAGCCGTTGCGGCCGACGGGGTGCATCTAGGTAAAGAGGATGGCGATATCCTTGCCGCCCGTCGGCGGCTCGGCGAAACGGCGATCATCGGCGTTTCCTGTTACAACGACGTCAATAAAGCGCTGGCTATGCAATCCCGAGGCGCCGATTACGTGGCCTTCGGCCGGTTTTTTCCTTCTAATTCGAAACCGCAAGCCCCGCCAGCCGATATCGCCACCCTGCAAACCGCCAAGCAAATCCTGACGATACCCATCGTCGCCATTGGCGGCATTCTGCCTGAAAACGGCGAAATATTACTGGCCGCCGGCGCCGACGTATTGGCCGTTATCGGCGGCGTATTCGACAGCGCCGACCCGGAAACGGCTGCTTTGGCCTATCAGAGTTTGTTTGCGCCGACGAAAGGCCGCGATTAATTTCCAAGTATGGCAATTGAGGCGCGGTGGAACAAAAAACCGAGTTAGCGCCTATGGTGTGCGCACTTGAAATGAAGTTACTGGCAAAAATCGATCCATAAGCGACAATCGGATTAATTTTGCCAATGACCCAAAATGAAAAATAAGCCGATGTTAGACTTGCAGAAGTAAGCTGGGTTGAATGATAATGAAACCCAGCTTCGAAGCAGATATGATTTGTAACCCGAAGGATGGTTTAAATGCAAAGAAACACGGTTTTTTTAAAGCATTTGCTGGGTTTCACGTTGTTCAACCCAGCCTATGGCCCTGTTTATTGAAACAGGCAGTGGGGAGTGGTATATTCAGCATTATTAGATATGAATACCGGAGTTTTTAGTATGGCTACCACCAGCTTGAGTCTTGGGGAACATTGGGAAGTCTTTATCAGAAATGAAATCGCCAGTGGCCGCTACGGATCGGCAAGTGAGGTTGTGCGGGATGCTTTGCGAGAACTTGAGGAACGCAAGCATAAACTAGCAGCGTTACGGATACATCTTGCAGAGGGCGCCGCCCAAGCCGGTAGAGGCGAATTTGTACAGGATTATACGGTTGCCGCCGTTATTCAGGAGTTGGATAACGAGGGATGACGGCAACTTATAGGATTACCCCGAGGGCGCTTAGCGACTTGAAGAACATTGGCCGCTACACGACGGAAATATGGGGTAAACCGCAACGGAACCGCTATTTAGCAGACCTTGATAAACGGTTTAATTGGCTATCCAAGCATCCGCATCTAGGCAAACATCGGTCGGATATTGCCGAAGGCTATTATTGTTTTCCTCAGGGTTCTCATTTGATTTTTTATATACTCAATCCCTTTGGAATCGACATTATCGGGATACCTCATCAATCTATGGATTTCGCAGCTTATTTCGACCAATGATTAATCTATATCTGGTACGACCCGTTACAGCCGGTCAAATGTTAATGAATATCGGCTGTGATTGAACCGAAAGCCGTCTTTCAAGGCGTAGGTACGATTAGCGTTAGCGTAATCGTACGCATGAGGCCTATAATAGTTAAAAACTGGTCTTATTCCAGTTTTCACCGCTAAGTTAACGAAGGGGTTTATCTTGAACACTGGCGTAGAGATATTAATTGACAGTCAATGGTGGCGAATAACATACGTACGATTACGCTAACGCTAATCGTACCTACGCGGGCTGCAATCGAGCCGAAAGCCGCCATTGAAGACGTAGGGGCGATTAACGAAGTCTAATCGCCCGATTTGAAGGCATCATTCCTCCAAATACGCTGGCGCTAATCGGAGCTACGTGGGCTGGAATTCCTTACGACCCGGCTTACGGCGACTTGCCGCAAGCCAGAACTACGCGTAGAGCTATGCGCGATGACAGCCGGGTAAGCCGCCCGTATTCATCAAAGCTTGAGCTTAACGAAAATCAGCTCGGGTATTAACTTAATAATTAACATAATGCCTTGCCAAAACCATGGGGTATAGACAATGGCGGATTTACGGTTACAGGCGTTGACGATGTCGCCGGCGACTTTTTCCGGCGTCGCCCACAGCGCCCCCTTCTTGAATTCCGCCGTCATGGGCGTGTCGACAAAGCCGGGTTTAATAGTCACTACGGAGACGCCTGATTTGTGCAAGCGTTGCCGCAGCCCGGACGTAAAAGTTGTCACCATGGCTTTGGCGCTGCCGTAGACATAATTGCTTTGCCGGCCGCGGTCGCCGGCGACAGAGGATATTACGGCAATCGTACCGGATTGCTTTTGCTCGAACCGGTTGGCGATATGGGTAAGCAAAGCGATGACCGACAAGGCGTTTGTGTTGATTTCCCGCAGGGTGGCGTCTACGGATTGCTGGCAGGCGTTCTGGTCGGATAACGTACCATGCGAGATTAACACGGTATCCAAACCGTCCAACGCCTGTTCGGCGGCGGCCAGCATGGGCAGATGCGCATTGAAATCGTTTACGTCCATGTCGTAAATGTCGACCTTGGGGCTACCTCTCACTTGTAAGTCGGTCGCGATGGATTCCAGTTTTGCCCGGTTACGGGCAACCAGAAACAGGCTATCGCCGTTTTGAGACCAAACGCGCGCCGTTGCTTCGGCAATTGCCGAAGTAGCGCCGATTACTAATATCTTTCTCATACATTCTCCATTATCCTGCGCCAGAAAGACGAGGAAAATCGCGGGTCAATAAAATGGCTGAATTCCCGCCAGCGTGGGTAGCCGCTACGGAATAGGCTGCCCGGCATCCGGCCGTCTTTCGCCGGATAAAGGCGGCCGCCGGCGGCGGCGATAATACTGTCCATACGGTCGAAAAGTTTATGCAGCCTGTCGCCGCGGTTCGGGAAATCCAGCGCCAGACTGACGCCGGGAAGCGGAAATGACAGCATGCCCGGCGAAGTTTTATTACCGCAAACTTTCAATACCGCCAGGAAAGAACCCATACCGCTGGCGGCGATTTCATTCAGCAATTCGGCGATCGCCGCTTTTCCCGTATCGGTTGGCGCCACGCATTGATATTGGTAAAAACCTTGCGGTCCATACATTCTATTCCATTCCAAAATGCCGTCCAACGGGTAGAAGAAAGGTTCATAGTGATAAGTTTGTAAGGCTACTCGCGGTATTTGCTTATGATAATAAAGCATATTAAAAGCTTTTAAGGTTAACGAATTAACCATGGATATCGGCGGAACAAAAGGAAAAGTGCGGGATTTTTGCGAATATTCGCCGCTGAGGGCTCCCGCCGGCGCATGGTTGCCGCGCACAAACAAGCCGCGGCCGAGGCGTTTACCGGCGCCGGCGCAATCGACCCAAGAGACCGTGTATTCATAATCGTTGTCCGATTCATCGCATAATGCGAAAAATTCATCAAGGGATTCGTAGCGTATGCTTTCGGCGCTAATCCAGGGGCCGCGGATTCTGCGCAGTTGTATTTCCGCCCAGGTAATCAAACCGGTCAATCCTAGACCGCCTATCGTGGCGGAGAAATAATCGGCCTGTTGATCGGCTGAACATAGTAGCCGCTGTCCGTCCGAACGCAACAATTCAAAACCGCGGACATGGTTGCCGAAAGTCCCCGTGACATGATGATTTTTACCGTGTACGTCGTTAGCGATGGCGCCGCCCACGGTCACAAAGCGCGTACCCGGCGTCACAGGTAGAAACCAGCCCTGCGGAACTATCAATTCCAAAATATCCGACAGCAGCACGCCCGCTTCGCAACGTAAAATTCCGCTAACCGGATCAAAGTCTATAAACCTGTCCATGCCGCGGGTATTTACGGCTATGCCGCCGGCGTTGAGACAGCTGTCGCCGTAGCTGCGGCAGTTACCATACGGGAGAAAAGTAAGCGCGGCGTCCGGCATAGGCGTCAGCGTATCATGCCGGTTTGAAAACCAAACATTTTCCTGTTCGATTTTTAATATCCTTCCCCATGAACTGTTTATACTTTTGTACATATTTAATCAGTACTAAATTTGTAAATTTGACGTCATACCGCGAAAAATATGACTAAAGCGGCGCACACGCCGATTAATTGGCTATTTCTGTCCTTCAGCGCAAAAACAACCGGATCGTCGTGCATTTCGCCGCGGTGGGCTTTCAGCCAAATCCGGCTGATCCAGTACAATAGCAATACGCATAATAACCAGATGACCTGCGGATGCCGGTATAAGGGTACAATGGCGGGCGAATTGATGTAAAGCGCTAAAACCAATACGCATAGAAAGCCTGACGATGTGCCTATGCTATGCAGGATAGGCAAATCTTCAATATGATAGCCGCGTCCGGCCGCCTTTAGTTTACCGTGACGCAGCATGGCGTCCAGTTCGGCGTAACGTTTTAACAGCGCCAGGCTGAAAAATAAAAATACCGAAAACAATAGCAGCCAGAATGAAAGAGGCACGTCGATCGCCGTGGCGCCGGCAATAATTCTCGCCGTATATAAACCGGCCAAAGTGATGGTATCGATCAAAACGATGCGCTTAAGCGCAAATGAATAGGCCAATGTCAGTAGATAGTATCCGCCAAGCACTAGCCAAAACAACGGCGGCAAAGTGGCGGCCGAATAGATGGTCGCCGCTAAAAGCAAGGGAATCAGAAAAAATCCGGTCGTTATGGATAACTGACCGGACGCAAACGGCCGTCTGCACTTTCTAGGGTGCAGACGGTCAACTTCCAGGTCCAACATGTCATTCAGCAGATAAACGGAGGATGCGCATAAACCAAAAGACACGAAACTAATCAACGCATGTTCCAGACTTAAGGAATCGCCCAGTTTGTGCGCGGCCGCCAATGGAATGAATACCAGCACGTTTTTTGCCCATTGATGAGGCCGCAGGGCTTTTAGTATGGGTTTCAAAAGTCCGTGAGTTTTCGGGAAAACGGCGCAAATTTCGGCGATACCGCCGGCCTTATCAATCAGTGTTTGGCTGCAATTGACCGGTATCGCGCCTTTGCTTATTTGCCAAATTTTCAAATCCACAGCTTCATTACCGCAGTAATCAAAACCGTCTTCACCGAATTTTTCGGCTAATTGCCGTGCTTTGGCGCTGCCTGATAGATTAATCTCGTCACTACTGGCGAATACCCCGGAGAAAATTTGCAAATGCGCGGCGACCGACTCCGCCAGCCGGTGATTCGAAGCAGTTGTTAACCACAGTTCCCGTCCGGCATCCCGCTGTTTGTGCAGCCAATCGATAAAAGGCCGGTTGTAGGGGAGAGGAGCTGGATTAAAAACGACGCGTTTTGCAATTTCCGCTTTCAAAACAGCCTTGCCTTTCAATAGCCAAACCGGGAGAAGAAAAACGTAAAGCGGATTATGTTTAAGCAGGATAAGAGTCGTTTCCAGTAATAAATCGGTCAGAATTAAAGTGCCATCCAAGTCTACACATATCGGCGTACGCCGCGAATCGGAATTCATAGGAAAATAAGCCTCTCTGTTAGGTTTAGGACGTAAAGCAAATACCGCTAACCAACCGATGGCAACAGCAAACCATAAAGTTAGTAAACGGCATATAAGGGTTAACAAAATGGCGTCGGGCAATGGATAACCATGGGTATCCAACAGAGCGATCATCACCGCTTCGGTACCGCCCAGTCCGCCGGGTAAAAAAGATAAAGCGCCGACGATCACGGCGACGGAATAAATGCCCACCGCGGATGAAATATCCATTTCAACGCCACCGGGAATTTTACTAATGACCATCAAGCCCACGCCTTCGCAACCCCAGGCTAAAACGCCGATCATAAAGCCGGCCGCCAGCATGCCGGGACTTAACAAAACCCTAGAAGCGATTAGGGTGCGGATAACGCTGAGCAGGATTTTTTTAATAGCGTGCGGATGAATATTCAATGTTTCGGCGTAAACCGAAATTTTATTCCAGGGCGCCAAGGTAAGCACCGCCAGCATGACAATGATGACTATTACAGTACCCCACATTAATGAATCGTATGACGAAGTCACCGCTAAAGAAGCAAGCGCGACCATAGCCAACAAATCCATCAGCCGTTCCGCAAAAAAAGCCGCCGCGGTTCCGGATAACGGTACGCCGGATTTTTGCAAATATCGGCCTCTGACCATTTCTCCGACTTTTCCCGGCGATAAAGTAAAAGCAAACCCGGCGATATAGGTCAGCGCTGAAAAACCGAATTTAAGCCTATGGCCTAATTGAGACAAATAGACGATCCAACGCAGTACGCGTAACAGATAGTTGATCAAGGAAAGTACTGTCGCCAACAGCACAGTGTCCCAGGCCGCTAAAACCGGGGCAAATTTTATTTTAGCCAGGTCTTCTCTAAATGAAATGACGCACCAGCTTAAAAAAGCCAATGCGATCAGGTAATAAAAAATGCCTTTCAACTTCATGATGAAGTGAGCTCCATTGCTGTTTCAAACCGTAGGCCAATTTAATTCTGTTTCAGAAAAAGTTTGAGCTGCGTTTAGATTTAGGCCATACAAGTCAAAGATCGGTAATGCGAGTGATGTTCGTAATAGATCAAACCAGCCAAAATTCGAAGTGCGATTGATATACAATTTTATTTAAAAGAATTATTTTATACTAGTACTTATGACATTTTGATTATAAGAAGCTGATTCAGAAATATTTCGTGTATAAAAGCATACTCTTTGGAACAATGTCCATACCTATCCAACAATCCGTTTTTTGTTATGAAACAAGCTTGTGAATATTAGCTTACCATTGGACCTTAATCAACCGGCCTCCGTTTTACAAACAGGGGGTAATACGCTTGGGTTAAATTTGAATCAGGTTCTGGATGCGCAAGTGGTCGAGACCCAAACCATGCTTAACGCCTTTAGTTTAAATGTCGCTGGAAATAGGTTGCAAGTTCAATCGCAGCAAGCCCTAAACTTGCAGGCCGGTCAGCAGGTGGTGTTGCAGGTAGTGAAATTATTTCCGGCGCCGGAATTTAATTTGCTCAGTCCTGCATCGACATCGGCGACTACTCAAACTTCATTTGCCCCTTTAAACGAGCCGCCCACTCTGAAACTGGTAAGTTTTCAAATAAACGCTTTATCCAATACCGTTAATAATAGCCTATTGAGCCGGATCGGCAATGCATCCGCAACCGCCGGGTTCAATCAAGCCGATCTTCACATGAATCAAATTTTAACCGGCCGAGTGATTAACACAATAGGGCCGGGAAACAATTTTACTCTGAACATAGCAGGTAAAACATTTCAGGTACAAACGGAACAGCCTATGCAATTGTCAGCCGGCCAGCCCATACAATTGCAAGTAGTCAAAGTGCAGCCTCAGCTGGAATTTATGCTGATCGGTTCCGCATTGCCGGAAAAAAATGCCCCGCCGGCAGCACTGCAAACCGAGGTTCAAAATTCTAAATCGGCCAATTCGCCAAGCCCTATACTTAATCAACTGAGCGGGAATCAGAAGTTGCCCGCCACGGTAGTCAATATTGCCGGCGGCAAGATAACTTTACAGTTGGCGACCGCTCCAAATAGCGGCGCCGGCTCCGCGCCGGCGAAACCCGGCAATCCGCAAGTGACTTTGGATGCTAAACAACTGGTATTATTGGGTAGCGGACCGGCGACAGCCAGTAAAAATGCGCTGCTTAATGAGCTTAAAATCGGCAGCCAAATAAATTTGCAAATGTTGCAAGCCGGTAAATTGCCCGTATTCGCGGTTTCATTATCTACCGGGCTTGAGTTGCTTAGCGTCACCAAAATCAATGCTTTCTTAAAGCAATTATTGCCGATTCAAAACTCGCCGGTTGATTTAATAAACTACTTAAGCCAAAACCTGCCGGTTTTGCAAAGCAATCTGAGCGTGGCGGAAACATTAACGCAACTGGCTAGGCAAATATTAACGCTGATTCCGGAGCGCGCGGCGTTAAACGAACCGCTGAAACTTGAGGATAGCATCAGGCAATCCGGTTTATTTCTGGAAAGCAAACTTGCCGCTCTATTAACCGCCAACGGCGGTGGTAATTTGACGGATGATCTGAAACTGACTTTGCTTAAATTTGCAAAAGCTCTTGATCGGGAAATGTTATCGGGAAACGCATCCCAGGAATCGAGCAATATACTGCAAAATCTTTTGCAAAAAACCAATGCCGGTTTGGCGAAGATTACCATGGATCAGCTAAGCGCCTTACCGCGGGAAGACTTATCCAAGCAAAGCTGGATACTGGAATTGCCTTTTTTGCAGCAAGGCGCGGCAAGTTCGTTACAGATCGAAATTCAGCAGGATAAACAGTCAAATTCACCGGCCGGAGAACAAACGCCGAGAAAAAATTGGGCGGTCAGTATTTCCATAACGCCCCCCGATCTTGCTACAATACACTGTAGGATTACTTGCTATGATGGCGCCGTTAATACCCGGTTTTGGAGTCAATCCGCCGATATTGTGGACAAAATTAACGGCCATCTTAGTTATTTACAACAACAGTTCGAGCAAAAAGGATTGAAAACCGGTTTTATGGAAGCCCATCAAGGCAAACCCGCCCGACAGGATTTATTAAGCAAATCCCTCGTTAACCTGTTAAGTGAAAAAGTCTAAGACTAACTACCATGCCATCATTTGGAGAAATAAACCGCATGTCCGAGCAAGTCACACTTACCCAATTCATCATTGAGCAACAACGCGGCCTGCCCGATGCATCGGGAACTTTTACGCTACTATTGAATAATATAGTGACCGCATGCAAACAAATTTCTCACCGGGTTAACCGTGGCGCGTTGATAGGCGTATTGGGCAGCGCCGAAACTGAAAATATTCAGGGAGAAGTTCAAAAAAAACTCGATATCATTACCCATGACATTATGGTCAAAGCCTTGAATTGGAGCGGTCATGTCGGCGGAATGGCTTCCGAAGAAATCGATGATCCAATTCAGATACCCAAACAATATCCAAAAGGAAAATATTTGGTGCTGTTCGATCCTTTGGATGGATCATCGAATATCGACATTAATCTGACTGTCGGCACCATATTCTCTATTCTGCGTTGCCGCGAAGGCATTGCGCCTGAAATTGAAGATTTCCTACGGAAAGGGAGCGAGCAAGTATGCGCCGGTTTTGTTTTGTATGGCCCCTCGACGATGCTGGTATTAACCACGGGTAACGGCGTCAATGGATTTACGCTGGATCAGGATGTCGGCGAATTTATCCTCACGCATTGCAATATGAAAATTCCCGAGGACAGTAATGAATTTGCGATCAATATGTCCAATCAACGCTTTTGGGAAACTCCGATAAAAAAGTATATCGAAGAGTGCGTGGCGGGCGAGGATGGGCAAAGCGGTAAAAATTTCAATATGCG
>JBEKBU010000103.1:0-13581 GCA_050015235.1 Methylomonas sp.
TCCCGCAAGCCGGTCTGGATGTCGTATTCGACGCCTTTGCGCAGACCGGACTGCTCCAGGACTTTCTCCAATATCATTTCCCCCCAGTTACCTTGGGTTTTGTGATCGCCTTTCAGCGCCTTGGTCAAGTTGAGAGCTTCCTGATTCATTTTGGCGGTATCGCGCCGTAACGAAAGAATTTCCTCGCGCAGGGAAATACGATCCTTGCTTTCATTATCATAAACGCTTTCCACCCGCGTTTTAAATTCGCCGATTTGGGTTTTCAACGGCGCAACGATATTTTCGACGCTAAGTCTGTTTTGTTCGCTGAACTGCCTACCGCGCTCCTCGAAAATTTTATGCGCCAGATTTTCAAATTGAATTTTTAATTGTTGCTCGGCATCCTGAAGTAACCGGATTTTCTCGGCATTACTGTTTTGTTGTTCTTGAATGCGCGTATTCAGCTCGGTTCTTTCAGTTTGCAATTGCAGGCATTGCTGTTGCAGCAGCAGACATTCCTGCTCTTTTTTTTGCAAGGCGATTAGTTTTTCTTCGGCTACCGCCAATTTGACGGTTGTTTGCTGTAAATTGGCCGTCAAGGCTTGCTGGCGTCTGATATTTAGCAGTAAGCTTAAAAAAATTCCGCAACCCAAGGCCGGCAACAGCCACCAGATTGAAATCAGCATGTTAATTGCCGGAATACCGTTGCCGCCGCGTTAATTGTGGATTGAATATCCATCTCGCTGTGGGCGGCGGATACAAAACCGGCTTCAAACGCGGAAGGCGCCAAATAAACGCCGGCGGCCAGCATGCCGTGAAAAAACAGTTTAAAAAGCGCTTGATCGCATTGCATGACTTGCGCATAACGGCAAATGGGATTTTCCGCACTGAAAAACAAGCCGAACATGCCGCCGGCTTGGTTCGTGGTAAACGCCACGCCGGCCTGATCCGCCGCCGCCTGCAAACCTAGCAGCAATTTCGTGGTTTTGGCGGTTAAACTCGGATAAAAATCCGGATTATTGATCAGCAACTCCAGTGTTTTTAAACCGGCGGCCATGGCCACCGGATTGCCGGACAAAGTACCGGCCTGATAGACCGGCCCTAAAGGCGCCAAATGCTCCATAATGTCGCGTTTTCCACCAAAAGCGCCGACCGGCATGCCGCCGCCGATGATTTTGCCCAGCGTGGTCAAATCGGGTTTGATGGCGTATAGCCCTTGCGCGCCCTGTAAACCTACCCGGAATCCGGTCATCACTTCATCAAAAATCAGTACGCTGCCATAAGCATCGCAAACTTGCCGCAGACAGGCCAGGAAATCGGGCTCCGGCAGTATACAGTTCATATTACCGGCTACCGGCTCGACTATGATGCAGGCAATTTTATCGCCCTGTGCGGCGAACGTTTGCTGAACCGCCGCGCTATCGTTATAACCGAGCGTAATGGTATCCGCCGCCACCGCCGCTGGCACGCCGGGCGAACTAGGAACGCCGAAAGTCAACGCCCCGGAACCCGCTTTAACCAGAAGCGAATCGGAGTGGCCGTGGTAGCAGCCTTCGAATTTAACGATTTTATCCCGTCCGGTATAGCCGCGCGCCAAGCGTATAGCGCTCATGGTCGCCTCGGTGCCGGAACTAACCATTCTGACCATTTCCAGCGACGGCAGGCATCGGCACAGCGTCTCGGCCATCCTGGTTTCAATTTCGGTGGGCGCGCCGAAACTTAAGCCTTTTTCGGCGGCCATCTTTACTGCTTCAATGACTTCAGGATGAGCATGGCCCAATATCATCGGCCCCCATGAACCGACATAGTCGATATATTTGTTGTTTTCGCTATCATAAACATAGGCGCCCTGGGCATGATCGAGATACACCGGCGCGCCGCCTACCCCATTGAAAGAGCGCACCGGCGAATTAACGCCGCCGGGTATGAATTTTTTAGCTTGTGAAAATAAATCGCTGGCTTGAGTCATGATTAATGGCGTGGTGGGTAAGAATTATTCCTTGCCGAACAAATGCGGCCCTTTAGGCTGCGGTTTATTTTGCAGACAGAAATAAGCGGCGTGATCGAATTTGATTTCCAGAGTTTGGGTATCTTCATGCTCCTGTAAATATTTTTCGGCGTCTACATCCGCTAAATCTTCCGCTATTTTCTTGGCGATACAGGTACAGGAATCCGTAAAACGTTTTTCGTCTACATCTTTGTTTACCGAATTTTTCAGCTCGCGTTTCACGCAGTTTTGAGCAAATTTGGCTGTAAATTGTTCTTTAACGGAAGTGCTGGCTTCGCCGGGATCGACATGGTTAACCTTGACGTGTTTGGCGTTGGCGGGTTTTTCCGACGCATTATTGGCTGTTTTGTCATCCGAGCAAGCGCTTATGAAAAGCGCCAAAACTGAAATAATCAATAAAAAAAAGCATTTTTTAGTGTTGTTATTCATTGTCATATTTTTCTAAGAGAGTAAGTTGTTCAGCAAGGGTTTAAGTAATTGCCGCTGTCTAGCCTGCAATAATCTGTTTGCGCCGATAATGCATTTCAACTGATGCAGCGCGGTATTGAAATCATCATTAACCAGCAGATAATCGAATTCCGCATAATGGCTCATTTCGGCCACGGCGTCCCGCATCCGTCTGGCTATGATATCCTCATTATCCTGGGCGCGATTTTGTAAACGCTGGCGCAATACGGAAATCGACGGCGGCAGAATAAAAACCGAAACGCTATCCGGCAACATACGCCGCACTTGCTGAGCTCCTTGCCAGTCGATTTCCAGTATGACATCCAATCCCCGCGCCAGATTGTCGGCCACGGTCCGATGCGCCGTGCCGTAATAATTATCAAACACCCTGGCATGCTCCAGAAAATCATTATTTAAAATCATTTCCGTAAATTCCGCTTCGGAAATAAAAAAATAATCGGCGCCATCCGTTTCCGCATTCCGCTTGGCGCGCGTTGTGTGCGATACCGAAACCGCCAGTTTATCCGTTTCAGCGATTAACTGCCTAACCAGACTGGTTTTGCCGGCTCCGGAAGGAGCGGAAATAATATAAAGCTTGCCTGTGGTCATTTAATTTAAATGGTTATCATTGCAGCCGCCATTTTTTGCTAATTAATGATCAAGAGTCAAGCCCTAAAACCGCAATTTTAACTTACCGGCTGTTTCAGGCAAATATTGCAAATCCGTTTTTCTCGACTATATATAGATACTTAGCATTACTATTTCAATCGGCGTTAACCGGAGATCCACTATGGAAATACAATCCAAATTGTTAGGCGAACAAGAAATCGATCCTGATTCTATTATTACTTTTCCATTAGGGATACCTGGATTTGAAGACCAAACCCGCTTTAAGCTTTTTCATCAGGAAGGCGGCGAAATTGTCTATTGGCTTCAAGCAGTCGATGATGGTGATATCACTATACCGGTTTCCAGTCCATTGTTGTTCAACATTAACTACGACTTTACGCTGACCGACGAGGAAGAACAACTGCTACGGGTTACAAACAGCCAGCAGCTGATTATTCTGATAGTGATGCATAAAGATATGGGCCAAGGCGACTCCGGGCGGCCGGTTATCAAAGGTTCGATTAAATCTCCGCTGCTGATCAATATCGAAAAACGCCTGGGCTATCAAAAAGTCTTATCTAGTGTTGAGCAAAGCATAACTTTGATCGAAAAAAGGAATGAAATTCATCTGCTGGAAGTCTGATTGAGAAATAAAAAAACTGAGCGGACTGGCTTGGCGAGCTCTCGGCGCCACGCCAAACCGGCGCCGGAGTGAGGCATGAAGGGTATATTATGCGGCCAAAGTGACGGCGGCTTTAACGTTTTCTAAAAACTCGGCGCAATTGATGTCCAACACTTCAAAACCCATGCGTTCGCTGAAACGTTTTTCTTTATCGGTGGGATTTTTTCTCAAAAACCAGCCTTTATGTTCGTCTGCGCCATAAACGATATCGCTCATGACCATGCGTTCGGAATCGCGATTCAGCGTCATGCCCAACATCAAGTATTTTTTTCCTTTGCGGTATTCTTTTAAAAACCCGGGAATGGCGAATCCGCCCATCAATTCCGTGATGTAGTCTACATAATCGGCATCCGAGGCTACATAGTTCGATTCAGGTTTCGGCGTGCCCATCGGTTTAAACAGTATCGGCAAATTTCTGTCGACCTGTTCTTGCGGAATTTCAAAATAGTCGCTACCGTCAAAATGATAAATTTTGAACCGGTTGGATGAGCCGATTATCCGCGCCAGACCCACGATCAGCGTATGCTCTTCATCGGAGTAACTGTCCTGCAATTGGGTATCCCGATTGATATCGACGATATATTTCGGCCGCCATTCGCCTAGCCAGTCGTGTAACGCCGCCCGGCTCCATTGGGTTTGCGCATAGGTTTTATCCAAAAACTGCGTAATAAAACTACGGCCGCGTTTTAATTCCTGATTCATTGCCGCGCGCGGAAATTCGTACATCAATTTAGGAGCCATCGGCTTTCCGCCGTTCATACTTAGAATTAAACTATCGCTGTCGGCGGGCATGGACTCGCCGTTTAATTTGCTGACGACATCGTATAACACCCCAGGCCCTAAATAAGGGACGACTTTATTATCGTATAGCCCGCTTAATATTTCAGAAAAAACTGTGTTCGACATACTATGCTCCATTAACTAAATATCTGTAGGAAAGCAATATTCAATCCAAATTTAAAAACCTTGCGGGCGCAAATAAAAAAAACAATTAAATTCAGGATTTACGATTGATAGCGCTGTTTACGCACTACGCAATTCCTTGTGGAATGTATGGAATACTACACTTTCGCATAACAAAGCCACAATTGATTGTGGCTTTGTTACAAAGAAATCTTTATAATTTAGAGTTGACAAGCCGGCCAGGATAATTCAAAGTCCCGGCCGTGATTCTTTAACTTGGGTTTTGCATTGACAGCGCACTACATCTGATTTAGAGTTACTTCATCGAAATTTATTACTCATCAATACTCAGCACGGTTGTTTTGTCGGGCCGTTCCGGATAAAGTTGGTGAAAGATTACTTAATAACTATAACTGTAACAAACGGAGCACATCATCATGGCAAGACCATTAATTCAAATGGCGTTAGACTCACTGGATTTCAACCAAACTGTCGCATTGGCGGATAAAGTAGCGCCTTACGTTGACATTTTTGAAATTGGCACCCCTTGCATAAAATATAACGGCATCAATCTGGTTAAAGAATTAAGATCTCGTTTCCCTAACCAATTATTGCTGGTAGACCTGAAAACCATGGATGCCGGCGAATACGAAGCAGGCGCGTTCTACGCCGCCGGCGCCGATATCTGTACCGTTCTGGGCGTGTCCGGTCTGGCGACCATCGGCGGCGTCATTAAAGCCGCCAAAAAACATGGCGCCGAAGTCCAAGTCGATCTGATTAACGTCGGCGACAAAGCTGGGTGCGCGAAAGAATCCGCGAAACTGGGCGCGCAAATCGTCGGCATCCATACCGGTCTTGACGCCCAAGCCGCCGGTCAAACGCCGTTTGCCGACTTACAAGATATCGCCCGTCTGGGTCTGAATGTCAGAGTTTCAGTCGCCGGCGGCATTAAACCGGCAACCGTTCAACAAGTAGTCGACTCCGGCGCCAATATTATCGTAGTCGGCGCCGCGATCTATGGCGCGCCTTGCCCTGCAACCGCCGCCCGCGAAATTCGCGAATTGGTTGACGCCGCAGCTGCGTAAGCTTGCTTTATCAACACTTAATATTCCGTAATAATCGCAAGGACGAGTGGCGCCGCCACTCGTCCTTTTGTTTGTTTTGACTCCCGGTTTTTCAAAAATAAAAACGACTTAGCCGGGTTTTTGCGCCGAATGTCGAAGCGGCGCTTTAAATAAGGTATCATGTATCCAGCCGGACTATCCCGGCAAGATAGGTTATTTTTAACAGTAGAGTTAAGGTGAACTAATGAAAAACCCAAAATTGAACCAAGGACTACTCATTGCATTATTGTTGGCTGCAACCGCGGCCCATGCGGAAGATTACCCCGCGGCAAATTTCCAACCTAAAGTTATCTACAGCAGTGATGCCGCCAGCAGTGCGAAGTCCGGATCTTCCGCGCCGTGCGAACCTAAAGCCACGCAAAGCTCTCAGGCCGAACAAACGCCATTTGACGCCAAATACCCCGCCGCCAGCTTTCAACCGAAAGTCATTTTCAGCAGCGGCACTTGATGAACTTCGTCAGAACAAACTTTCCAAGTTGATGGACTGCCGGCATGTATTTACCGTGTCCGCGTCCATGACGTTACCCGGCGCTAAGTTATCTATACGAACTATGAATTAACAGCCGGAATCGATATGAACCCATTTAACACATTCAGGAGTATTCTCAAATGAAATCCAACAGTTTGATGAATAGTTTATTCGGGATAATTCCGGCTTTTTTCTTCAATGCGCCCTCTGCGAGCCAAAGCGCCGAAACAAGCGGGGACGATAGCCAGCTAACCGGAGTCGCCCGTTATTTGCAAAAACTCGAGCCGCAAGTTATAGCGGCGGCGGATGAATCCGGCGGGGCGACCGGCGTAGCCAAATATCTTGCCCGCCAGGAACAGGCCCAACAAGAACTGCTGGCGCGGCGGATTGAACTATCGCCGGCCCCTGTTGCAGAGGTAATTGAAGAAGCTCAGCCTAGCGGCGTCGAAAAATATCTGTTCCGGCAACAGGCTAATCCGATTACCGGAGTAGCAAAATATTTGCTCAAGCAAACCATCCAGGAAAGAAAGTCTCCGGTTACGGGCGTCTCCAAATACGTAACCAAGCACGATCGCGAGACTCATGCCGTTACCGGCGTAGCCAAGTATCTGACAAAACAACATTTATTAAACGCCGACGCCCCTTCCGTGACGGGCGTGGCCAAATATTTGATGAAACTGGAGCTACAATTAAAAGAAGCGCCAGCGGCCACCAGCGTCAGCAAATATCTTAAAAAACAGACCATGCAGGTGAAAGATACCCCCGTAATCACCGGCGTCGGAAAATATATCCAACTTCTGGAGCGTCAGCTTAAAGAAGAGGCGCCTTTAACCGGGGTCGAAAAATTTATGGCGGAACAAGCTTTATTGGCTAAAAAAGCCGCCGCCGCCGCCATAGTCACCCGTTACATAGAAGCGGAAGCCAATATGCAGCAGGAAAAAGCGCAAATACAAGTTGAGCAGGAAGAAAATACCGAAGAACAATTTGTGGAGGAAACCTTCGAGGGCTCCAGCGTGGAGAAGTATCTGGCTAAACAGGCGATAGCCGAACGGAACGCGCCCAAAGCGACCGGCGTCAGCCGGTATATCGCGAAACAAACGCAATTATACAGCCAAGCCGAGCCTTTAAGCGGCGTCGCTAAATATCTGCACAAACAGGCTATCATAGCCAGACAGCAACCGCCCATGACGGGCGTCGGCAAATATTTAGTAAAACAATTGCTGGCGAAACCTACTCCGGTGGAAGTCAGTTCGGTGAGTAAATATCTGGCCCGGCAACAATCTCAGCACACACAAAGCGGGGAACTAACCGGCGTTAGCCGGTATCTGCATAGTCAGGAGGCTTTGCAAAAAGACGCGCCCGCGGCTTCCGGGGTATTTAAATATCTGGCCAGACGTAATTTACGCGCGCAAGATACAGTGGCTACCAGAACCACCGGCGTAGAGAAATACGTTCGCAAGCAGGTATAATGCCGGGCGTGGGCGGTTATCCGCTTTGGAATATTCAAGAGTCCGGTAAAATTCAGATTTCGAGATAGGCATGCGATTTATATTTTCCATCTGTTTATTGCTGATTTTACCGGTGTTCTGTCAAGCCGCGGAGCCGGCGAATGAGCCGGCGGACGTTCCGGAGCCGCCCGATCTGCCTTTACCCGTGCAATCCGGCGAGGAAATGGAGCCGGATATTACAATTACCCGGAAAGGCCAGGATACCATTCAGGAATATAGGCGCGACGGCAAATTGTATATGATTAAAGTTACCCCGCAGATAGGGCCGCCTTACTACTATAAGCCGGAAATCAACGGCGACGGCGAAATGGATGTTAAAAAGAACGATATTGACAAAAACACCAATATTAACCGCTGGACGTTGTTTGAATGGGACTAGTCTTATATTGCTTGAGCGCCCAAAAATATAGGATGTGCTGAACGCAGTGAAGCGCATCAATCGCGGCTATGTGCTACAAACTGTTTCTTGAGTTTAGATAGGTTCAAAATTGGTCAGCTACCCGGCTTTTGACGCCGGAGGGGCTGGCGGAGGACGCCGTGAATACTTCCCTGTAGGCTTTCGCCCGGCATCCATGCCGAGCAAACCTCCGCCAACCCCTCCGGCGCCAAAATCCAAGTTTGTCGGCTATCGGCGGTTTTAAGGTCTAAGCTGGGCAGAGCAACGCAAAACCCAGCAAAAACTTTAAAATTACCGATAGCTAAACTTGCAATCCGGCAATAAATTCGTGAAACCCGACAACTTCTTGCTGGGTTTCGTTCTCATTCAAGTCAGCCTATATGAGGTTTTTGCAATGAAACAGCCAATCAAATTGTTCGATATGGAATTATCCGGCAACTGCTACAAAGTTCGTTTGTTTTGCAGCCTGATTAATTTACCTTACCAAGCAATTCCGGTTAATTTACAAGCAGGCGAACATAAACAAGCGGCATTTCTGCAAATCAATCCGCGCGGCCAAGTCCCGGTCATCGATGACGACGGCGCCGTGATTTGGGATTCCGCCGCTATTTTGGTCTATCTGGCCAGACGTTACGCCGAACCGTCATGGCTGCCGCTGGAAGCCGCCGATTTAGCCAGGGTCATGCAATGGCTGGCCATGTCTGAAAATGAAATAATGTATGGACTGGCGCGGGCGCGGGCGATTAATTTATTCAAACGCCCGTGGAATTTGGAAGAATGCCAAGCGCTGGGGAAAAACGGTCTGGAGGTATTGGAGCGGCATTTGCGGAGTAACGTCTGGCTGGCCGGCGAAAATGTTAGGATAGCGGATATCGCTTGCTATCCTTATGTGGCTTTGGCGCCGGAGGGTGGCGTCGCGTTGGACGACAGTCCTCATGTATTACTCTGGCTTAGCCGTATTCAAGGGCTGCCCGGCTATGTCAACATGCCGGGAGTCCAAAATTAATAAAAAACCCGAATAAATTTTCCGGGCAATTCATTAGCATTAAAATCCGATTATGCCGTTTATCAGCATTGACAGATAACGTAGCGCTTCCTATAATACGCGTTCAACTTACTTATTCAAGTAATGCCGAGGTGGTGAAATTGGTAGACGCGCTAGCTTCAGGTGCTAGTGGGCGTAAGCTCGTGGAGGTTCAAGTCCTCTCCTCGGCACCATAATTAATTTACAATATTATTTGCTAGCCGTTCACTATTTAAACAACTCGTTATGAGAACCGGGACGCGCTAGATGCAAACAATCGTCGTCAGATACAGATAAGCCCATGGCTTCTAAAGCCTCTGCGGCAAGCTCCTTTGTTCGCTTATCTATACGGGCGCGGACTTAAGTGTCGGAGGTTTGCATTTTACCGATGCGCCTAACTATGAATCTCCAAATGCAACGCCAGATATTCTTCGGTTAATTTATGCGTGGGCGCGTAGTGGATTAAGGGCTGGGCGTCGGAATGCGATTCCCTGACCTTGACGGATGAAGAGATTTTAGCTTCCAGCACCGGTAAGCCTTCGGCGATTAGCTCATCGACCAATTGCCGGGGCAGATTAGCTTGTTTTTGGTATTGATTGACGATAATGCCCTCAATCTCCAGGCCTTGGTTGTGGTCGGCCTTGACTTCGGCAATAGAGCGCATCAAGGTATAAAGCGCTTCGCGGGCGAACGTGTCGCAGTCGAATGGAATCAGGCATTTTTCGGCGGCTATCAAAGCCGATTGGCTGTAAAAATTCAGCACCGGCGGGGTATCCATGTAGATTTGATCGAAACCGGTCAGTTTTTCCAGCGCTTCTTTCAATTTAAAGATTTTATAGCGGGATTCCAGCCGGCTTTGCAACGCTTCCAGATCCGGATGCGAGGGTATGACGTACAGATTGGGGAACGGCGTTTCGTGGATTGCGCTTTCCAGACCCTCCTTACCGCCGCCGAATAACCCTAAACCCAGATTGTCCTTAAAAAAGTGGGCGATGGTTTTATCCGGGTCGCCGACTTTCGCCCCGAGCAGATATTGAGTGGAATTGCCTTGCACGTCAAGATCGATGACCAGCGTTTTCTTGCCTTGTACGGCGGTTATAGCGGCCAGATTACAGGTAATAGTGGACTTGCCTACACCGCCCTTTTGATTGAAAATCACTCTGCGCATAATCACCCTCAATACATTAGGAAATAAAAGCTTGCATTATAAGGTTATTGTCTGCAATCAACAACGGCTGAAACTATGCGTGTGGCAAACCGGGCACACCGGAATCTCGCTGGTCGATTTAAAGGCTATTTGTTTGCCGCAATGATCGCAGGAAAATGTCCCCGGCCCGGCGATATCGCCGCTTTGATAAGGATGGTATTGTTTAGCGTCCATTTCCAGCGCCGCCAGCTTGACGCGGGTTTTATCGGCGACGTCGAAAAATGCGTTCAACGCGAAATCTTCGATTAAATTCAGATCGAATTTCAGCCATTCGCTTAAAGATTCCTGTTTGCTATCTGCGGCGCCGGTAGCGGCGTGTTCGACGTCCCGCATCACAAAATCGGCGATTTTATTGATTTCTTCCTGGGTATGGCCGCCCAGCGCGCTGGTTTTTTCCTTGGCGATATCCAAAGCATCCGCAACGCTGTGCAAGGTATCATCCATTGCTTCGTATAGGTGGTCCAGCAGATCATTATAGGTTTTGACCAGTTTATTTTCGCTCATGGTAACTCCGGATTAATTCCCGCTTTAGATTTATGCGTCTGTAAGGTATTCTAACGCTTTTTCAGACTAAAAGACGAATTGATGGAAGAGCAATACATACCACAGGCCATTGAACTGAAAGTGCAAGCCGATTGGGAGGCGTCCGGGGTTTTTTCCGCCCGTGAAGATACCGGCAGGGAAAAATATTATTGTCTGTCCATGTTCCCCTATCCCAGCGGCAAATTGCATATGGGACATGTGCGGAATTACACCATTGGCGATGTCATCAGCCGTTTTCAACGCATGCTGGGCAAACACGTTTTGCAGCCCATGGGCTGGGATGCGTTCGGTTTGCCGGCTGAAAACGCCGCCATGCTAAATAACGTGCATCCGGCCGGCTGGACGCAGGCTAATATCGATTACATGCGCGAACAGTTAAAACGCCTGGGCTTCGGTTACGATTGGGGACGCGAACTGGCGACTTGCGATCCGGATTATTACCGCTGGGAGCAATGGTTTTTCATCCGCCTATTGAAGAAAGGGCTGGTTTATAAAAAAACCGCGCCGGTCAACTGGTGCCCGCACGATCAGACCGTGCTGGCGAACGAGCAAGTCATAGACGGCTGTTGCTGGCGTTGCGACACGCATGTGGAAAAAAAGGAAATCTCGCAATGGTTTTTAAAAATTACCGCTTATGCCGATGAGTTATTGAGCGCACTCGATGATTTGCCGGGCTGGCCGGAACAGGTGCGCACCATGCAGGCTAACTGGATAGGCCGCTCCGAAGGCGTGGAGATGGATTTTACCGTCAGCGGTCTGGAGCAGCCTATCCGGGTTTATACCACAAGGCCGGATACTTTGATGGGGGTCACCTATGTCGCCGTGGCCGCCGAGCACCCGGCGGCTTTGCTGGCCGCCGGGCGCGATCCGGCCGTGGCTGAGTTTTTGGAAAGCTGTAAACTGACGGAGACTTCGGAAGCCGCGCTGGAAACCATGGAAAAACGCGGGATTTTTTCCGGCATGCTGGCTGCGCACCCATTGAGCGGCGAACAGGTTCCAGTATGGATCGCTAATTTTGTATTAATGAACTACGGAACCGGCGCCGTCATGTCGGTTCCCGCGCACGATCAGCGCGATTATGAATTCGCCCATAAATACCGGCTAGCCGTTAAACAAGTCATTTTTACGGCCCATGGCGGCAACGACGCCGTCGATACGCATGCGTTTACCGAAAAAGGCGTGTTGCGCAATTCCGGCGCATTTGACGGCTTGACGTCCGAACAAGCGTTCAACGCCATTGCCGAAAAACTGCAAGCGCTCGGCAAGGGTGAACGGAAAACCAATTTCCGGCTCCGCGACTGGGGCGTATCCAGGCAACGCTATTGGGGCGCGCCTATTCCGGTTATTTACTGCGCGGACTGCGGCGCGCTGCCTGTACCGGACGAGCAACTGCCGGTGCTGCTGCCGCGCGACGCGGTTCTGGACGGCACACAATCGCCGCTGGCGGCGCATCCGGAATTTCCGCATACGGTCTGCCCCAATTGCGGCCAACCGGCGCGGCGCGAAACCGATACCTTCGATACGTTTATGGAATCCTCATGGTATTTCGCCCGTTACGCTTGTCAAAACGCGGCCGGCGCCATGCTGGACGGACGGGCCAATTACTGGCTGCCTGTCGATTATTATATAGGCGGTATCGAACATGCGATTTTACACCTGCTGTATGCGCGTTTTTTCACTAAACTGTTAAGAGACGAAGGCTTGCTGGATTGCGGCGAACCTTTTAAAAACCTGTTGACGCAAGGCATGGTGGTGGCGGAAACTTTTTATCAATTGGACGCGCACGGGCATAAGCACTATTACAATCTCACGCAGATAGATGTGGAGCGCGACGCTAAAGGGAAAATTATCGCGGCGAAATTAGCAGAAGACGGCTCGCCGGTGATTGTTGGCGCCGTGGAAAAAATGTCCAAGTCTAAAAACAACGGCGTCGACCCGCAGTTGTTAATCGATAAATACGGCGCCGATACCGTTCGGTTGTATACCATGTTTACATCCCCGCCCGATCAATCGCTGGAATGGAACGACGCCGGCGTGGAAGGGGCGTCCCGGTTTCTGAAGCGCTTGTGGCGGCAAACTTATCAGCATGTGGCGGCCGGTAAGCTTACCCTAGGCTTACAACTTGCGGATTTATCCGATGAGCAGAAATCCTTGCGCCGCCAACTGCACCATACGCTGCAAAAAGTCAGCGACGATATGGCGCGACGGCATACGTTCAATACCGCAATCGCCGCCAATATGGAGCTGCTGAACGCATTGGGCAAATTTGAGGATGCTAGCGATAACGGCCGGGCGTTGCGTCAGGAAGTGCTGGAAACGGTGGCGTTAATGCTGGCGCCGATTATTCCGCACATCTGTCAAGCGCTTTGGGAAAGTTTGGGGCATAATAGCGATATTGTCGTTGCCGACTGGCCGGCGTTGGATGAATCGGCTTTGCGGCAGGACAGCATAGAAATGGTCATCCAGGTGAATGGAAAGCTGCGCGGCAAGTTTTCGGTAGCCTTGACGGCCGGCAAGCAGGATATCGAAGCGTTGGTGCTGGCCGACGAGCATGTGCAGCGTTACATCGAAGGCAAACCGGTAAAAAAACTAATCGTGGTGCCGCAAAAACTGGTCAATATTGTGGTTTAAAATTGTGGTAAATTTTCTTAGCATTAAACGGGGCGCCCGCCTATTTCCCC
>JBEKBU010000104.1:0-13453 GCA_050015235.1 Methylomonas sp.
CCAATTCGACCTGATTGCCGTTAACCGTCAACCGGCCTTCCTTTATCCAACGCTCAATTTCCCGTCTTGAGCCTAAGCCGGCGCGGGCGAGTAATTTCTGTATGCGTTCGCCGCCGTCAACTCCGGTTTTTGACGCGCTTCTGCCGGACTTGGGTAGCGGTTTTTGCGGGGCGGGCTTGCCTGGCTGCGGCTTAGCCGTCGTTGGCCGGGAGTAATTCGGTTTGTAATCTTTCACTAGTATCCTGCGATTGCTGAGGAGGCGTTAAGCTTAAATCAAGTTTGGCGAGTTCTTCTATAGTGGGCAGTTCCGTCACGGAGCTTAAATTAAAATAATCCAGAAATTGTTTAGTCGTGCCCAATAATGCCGGACGTCCCGGAACCTCTTTATGACCGATCTCGCGTATCCATTCTCTTTCCAGTAAACTCTGGATAATGCCGGAACTGATGCTGACGCCTCTTATATCTTCGATTTCACCACGGGTAACGGGTTGGCGGTAGGCGATAATCGCCAGCGTTTCCAGCGCCGCCCTTGAATAGCGTTGAGGTTTTTCTTCAAAAATTCGGCTAACCCAATAGGCCATGCCTTCCCTGACCTGAAACCGGTAACCGCTGGCTACCCGCTTTAAACCTATCGGCCGTAGTAAATAATCCTGACCGATAGCTTCGATGGCCTCTTGGATTTCCAGCGTATCCGGCTGCTCAAGCTCGGGAAACACCTGTTGAATCTGTTTAATAGTCATCGGCTTGTTGGCGGCAAATAATATCGCTTCAACTATAGGCTTGATTTGCATGGTAATGTTACTGGCTTGGATCGGTAATTCACCGGGATGATGGATAACGATACTGGCGGCGGTCCGCCATTGCGGCTGCGTGCGCTGAACGGCGGGCAATTTGGCCGACCGCCGGCGCCGCAGGGCGGAGCCGTCTGTATGCGCCGAAATTCGCCGCCATAATTCCGGCCGCCGACAACCGGCCGGCAAGCGCGCCGCCGGCCGGCGGGCGGGCAAAATAACCGTCGGCGTTCGCGGCTTGGGTTTGCGCCGGCGGCTCGCGGAATCGGCCGGTTTGACCGCGCCAACCGCATCAATGCCGGTAACGTCGGCAATTGAATTAACAACGCTATTTTTAACATCGGGGTCATTAGCCTGAACAGCGGATTCTGACGCCGATTGGCGTGTAGGGATCGGATTGAAAGATGTCGACGATTCCTTCTTTACTGAGTTCAAGGATGGCAAGAAACGCGACAACCACGCCGTTTTTTCCTTCGCTTCGGGTAAATAACGCTGCGAAAGGGAGACTATCTGAGTGCTTAAGTTTTTCCAAAATGGCTGCCATTCGTTCACGGACTGATAGAGGTTCTTTAGTTATTTGATGGTGGCTGAGTTGTTCGACGCGTTTCAAAACGTCTTGAAACGCCAGTAAAATTTCTTTTAGTTGCACATCCGGCAGGGATGGCCGTTGCGTTAGCAACTCGGTATCGACTGCCACCGTAAAAGTATCGCGTTCGTTTCTGGGCAGCAGATCCAGCTCTTCAGCCGCCTGCTTGATCGCCTCGTATTCCTGCAATTTCCTAATTAGAAAAGCTCGGGGATCGTCCTCGTCCTCCTCGCTCTCCACCGGCCTCGGCAGCAGCATGCCGGATTTAATTTCCGCCAGCAGAGCCGCCATGACCAGATATTCCGCCGCCAGTTCCAGGCGCAACTGTCCCATCATCTCGATATATCCCATATATTGGTGGGTAATTTCGGCGATAGGGATATTGAGAATATCGAAATTTTGCTTACGAATCAAATATAATAATAAATCCAGCGGGCCTTCGAAAGCATCCAGTATCACTTCAAGCGCGTCCGGCGGTATATATAAATCGTCCGGCAGGTTCTGGAAGGGTTGCCCCAATACGAAGGCCAACGGCTCCGATACAGCGATATCTTCCGTCGTCAAGGCGCTTACATTCCAGCCAAGCTAAAAAACACTTGGGTCAAATGATACAACGGGTATTCCAGAATAAAGCCCAGAGCATTACTGACTAACAGCACCAGTAAAATAATAAAGCCGTAACGCTCCAAACTGTTATATTTCCAAGCCCAATAACTGGGCAACAAGCCGGATAGAACCCGGCTGCCGTCCAGCGGCGGAATCGGCAGCATGTTGAGGAGCGCCAGAATCAAATTAATGTGAATTCCTGCCGCCCCCATGTATACCATCGGTAAAGATGCAAATTCATATTCATGATACATGACGCCGAATCTGGCCAGCATTGCCCAAAAAAACGCCATCAAAAAATTCGAAACCGGTCCGGCCAATGCTACCAGCATCATCGCCTGTCTGGGCTTTTTAAAATGGCGCGGATCTATCGGCACCGGTTTTGCCCAACCGAAAATAAAACCGGTGAAACTGATTAACATGATAACGGGTAATATAATGGTGCCGAACAAATCGACGTGTTTGAAAGGATTAAGCGTTAGCCGCCCTTGCAGATAAGCGGTATTATCCCCAAACTGACGGGCAACCCAGCCGTGCGCCGCTTCGTGCACCGTAATGGCGAATACCACCGGCAATAACCATACGACTACACGCTGAACAAGGGATAAATCATCCATCTCACTTTACTCCAGCATCGGCGCGATACCGACGCCTTGCCTGACGATTTCAAAAACATTATTGGTACAAGCAATAACAGTGGTAGGCTGATATTCGACGATTCCGCCGTCTATAATCAAATCCAGTTCGTGTTCAATTTTCTCACGGATTTCATAGGGATCGCTAAGCGCATCTTCCTCACCCGGCAGAATCAGAGTGGAGCTCAACAGTGGTTCGCCCAACTCCGTTACCAAGGCCTGGGTAATGCGGTGATTAGGTATCCTCACCCCTATGCTTTTCTTTTTAGGATGTTGCAAGCGGCGGGGTACTTCACGGGTAGCGTCCAATAAAAATGTAAATGCCCCCGGCGTTAATTTTTTGATTAGCCGGTGCGCGTCGTTACCCATTTTCGTAAATGTCGCCACCTGCGATAATTCCGTGCACAACAAAGTAAAATTATGATCATCTTCCAGACGCCGGATGCGGCGGATGACATCCATCGCCGCTTTATCGCCGATATGAGCGCCCAACGCATAAGACGTGTCGGTTGGATAGGCGATCACTCCACCCTTTCTGATTATGTCAACCGCCTGTTGAATGAGTCGGGGTTGCGGGTTTTTAGGATGCACTTCAAAATAAACGGCCATCGAGAATAGTACGGCTTAAAATTTAAGCATTGTACCAAATCAATTATGCGCTTGTTTTGTAATCTCAGCGTAAATTAATTAGTATTCAAATTGATAGATCACGCCGGCGCTGTTTGTCGCCGCGCTGCTTGCGGCGGAAGTGGCGGTCGCGCCACTGCCGACGCTGCCTTCCAATTTTAGGTGTTTTGTGATGTCTATCTGTATCGTCGGCTGGGGAGCGCCGCCGGCAATACCCTGTTTGGCGCCGAGATAGACGCCTGGCGCGATATAGCGGCCGGCTTCCAGGCTCGGAGTGACCCCGCCGCCGGTCGATAAGCGGTCCAGGCCCAAGCGCCGGCGCAGGCTATCCAACTGATCGCCGGCGCCGGCGCCGACCCCGGTCAGCGACGCCAACGTAGCGGCGATCTGCGCCATTTCCAGCGGACTAAGATTAGCGGAGCCTTTGCCGAACAGCAGGTTGGCCAAAACTTCATCCTCCGGCAAGGTCGGCGAACTGCTGAGCGCGATTTTCGGGTGTTGAGCGCTACCGGTTACGGTTAGCGTTGCAGTAATGTTGTTGCGCGTGGTGTTGGCGACGAAATTCAATACCGGATCTCTAATATTATTGTTATCGAATTCGATTGAACCCTGGTTGAAAACCAGGGCTTGTCCGGCCAGAGTGAATTGGCCGCTACGTAATTTAAAGCCGCCTTCCGGGCTAGGATTGTTGACGTCGCCGGTTATACTTAGCGTCCCGCCCAGTTCGGCGTCGACTCCACGGCCGCGAATGAAGATTTCGCTGGGCGCATCTATCGTCAAATTCAGTTTAATATTGCTGTTTGCCTCGGCCGGCGGCAGCGGCGGCGGCGAAGCAAGGCGCTGCTTGAGGACGGCGATGCCGGCCGGCATCCGCTCCGGGATGCGGATATCGGCGCGATTGACATGAATGCGTCCGGACGCGGTCATCCGCTCCGCAGCCAGACCGCCCAGCGTGATATCGGCGCCCAGGTTGACAGTCAGTTTATCACTGGCCAAGGGCTGGGCATTGCTGGCGGTTAGGGTCATATTGATGGGCATGCCCTGAGTTAATAGATCAACGCTGCCGGCGGCGCTTAGGGTTCCTGAACCGGCGCGGGCTTGTAACTTAACGATCCGTAACATTCCGGCTTCGGCGGCCACTGTCGCGGTTATATCGTTTAGAACGACGCCGGTGGTAAAATCTTGCCATTCGCCATGATTAAGCTGCGCGCCGCCATTCAGCACCGGCGACAACCAGTCGCCGCTCAGACTGCCATCCACCAAAAATTGGCCGCGCGCGCGCCGCCCCGCCGCATTCAACAACGGATCAAACTGCTTCAAATCTAACGCCGCCTTACCCTGCAAAGCTATTAAGCCTTTGTTCGTCAGCGGTAGTTGGCCGGCTATTCGTAAATCCGCGTCGCCGGCTTTAAGAACCACATCCAGATCGGCGCTTTCGCCATGCAAGGCGGCGGTGGCGGTAAGTACGCCCGGCGGCATTGCTAGCCCTTGACTATTGTCCATTTGCAGTTGCTCGGCGTCGACTCGCAGTAGGCCGGTTGGGCGCATCAGACTTCCGTGTAAATTCGCATCGGCATGCGCCGCGCCCTTCATGGCCAGCGCAGGGTCAAACAGGCTTAACATTTGCAAGGAGCTTATCCGCAACTGGCCGCTCAGAGCTAATTCGGGAGCAATGCGCCCGCCAAGCTCCAGTTCCGCTTGCTGCGTACCCAGCCGCAGCCTATCTATGCTTAAGCCGTTTTTAAAAGAGACGTTCGCCGGGGCCCGCAGGCGCAGACTTTGTTGACGCCAATCGGCTTGCAGCGCGCTGATCAGCAATGAATTTTCCTTGCTATTGAATATTGCGGCGCCGTTAATTTGCGCTTCGCTGCCGGACAGATTGGGCAAAGCGGCGGACAGGCGTAAATTCAGAGCGTCCAGCGCGCCATCCAGCTTGATTTGCGCGGAAGCGTTCAGCTTCCAGGCGCTGACGCCGTTCAGTTCTAGCTCGCCTTGCAGACGGGGCCGGCCGGTTGGGTCATTAACGCTCAGCGCCAAATTGGCGCCGTTTATCGTGGCGCCGCCCTCCAAACCGAGATCATTGGCGGTCAGACTTAACCTTGCCTGCGACCGGCTGCTTTCCATGCCGGCGTTGAGGCTTCCCGTCAAAGGCTGCTTGATCAAAGCCTGCAAATCGGCTAGCCGGCCGATGCGCAGATCAACTTTGCCAACCGGCAGTTGGTTGTCCGGCGTAAATTGCAAGCCGCCCAGAGCATGGAGGCTTTTCCAGTCAAACTTAACGATGTCTATGCGTAAACTTTTCGGCTCGGGGTTATCGAATGTCAATTGCACGGCGACAGGGGCCTGAAATAACTCGCCGTCCAGCGTCATCCGTCCATTTACGCCACTCGGCAGATGCTGTAACCGCAAACTGGCGTGTATAGGGCCGCTTGAATAGCCTTTGCTTGCCAGCTCGCTGTTAATATCAGAGGTCAGCGTTAAATCCCCCAACTCTCCGGATAACCGACCCTGTGCGGCAAGCCGTCCGGAATCGCCGGCGAAGATAGCCGACAAATCGTCGATCCGCGCTTGCCAATTGAAATCGGCATGGCCGGCGCTCAAGCCGCCCGCCGCGGATATGGAAAAGGCATTATCCGCTATGCGCAGTTCGGATAAGGCGATGTCTTCGCCTTGTTTTTGCACGGATAAATCCAACTTCGTCTCTTTACTCAATAATTTTGCCCATGCGCCGCTGCTACGGATATTGAACAGCCCGGCCAACTTCAACTGCTGGTTACCGTCCCGCCAAGCGATTTTCAACTGCAACTGGCCGCTGCCGGCCAGTTGCTCACCACTCAAGGCGGCGATAGGCTGCAGATCAGGTAGCGTCAACTTCAGATCAGCGCTATTTTGCGCCAAATCCACGTCTCCATCCAGCTGCGCCCGTAGGTTGTCTAGACTGAAGTCCAAATGACTCCGTACCGCCGAAAGCGGCCCCGCCAATTCGGCGTCCAGATTCAACGCCGCGGGTTTGTGCATGCCTAACAATGTCGCCAACGGCCCTGGCGTTGATTCGTGCAGCGAAATTTGCGCGCGCATGCCGTCCTCGGTCAGGCTAGCCTGCAAATTGTAAGCGCCCTTTTGCTTCAGGCGTATTATATGAAGTTCGCTCTCGCCGCGATTTTTCGCCGTCTGCCGCAGCAGTCCATCGATGCTAAAAACGGCGGCTTCTCCGGCTAGGGGGGCCGCAATTTCGAAACGCTCGACCGATAAGCTGCGTAGGTCTATGTTTAGAGGTAAGGATAATTGGCCGGACGATTTCGATGCGGCGTTGCTTTTAGGCGGACGCTCAAGCTTGATGTCATGTGCTTGCAGACGTTGTATGGCGAGGAAACCCGACAGCAGTTGGCGAGGTTGCCAGTCTATCAGCAGTTCATCAATGGTCAACCAAGACCCTAGTGAATCGCGCAGCTCGATACGCTGCACCGAAAACTGGCTAGATAAATCGCCGTTGAGGCCGGTGAGCAGAATTTTTCCGCCGCTGAACAGAGACGTCGACCGTTCAATTGCGGTACGGCCCGCCGGGCTTTTGCAGGCCATCGCCAATACTATCAGCCCCAGCCCTATCAAGGCCATCAAGCCGCTTAAACTCCACAGTAACCAGCGAATGGGCGCTCGCATCAGAACGCCTGGCCGAGGCCGACATAAACTTCAAAGGAACCGCTGCCCGGCTGAGGGTTGACGGGCAGCGCCACATCCACCCGAATTGGCCCGAACGAGGTGTAATAGCGGCCGCCGATACCCGCGCCGATTTGCCAGCTGTTGGTAAAAGGCAAAGCGTTGGCGCTAACCTGGCCGGCATCGGCAAACAGCACGAAGCCATAGTTGTCAAATAAGCGTTGCCGCAATTCCACGCTGCCGGCCGCTATCGCCGTGCCGCCCTGCGGCTTGCCGTCCGCGAACTCAGGACCGATCGATTGAAATTTATAACCGCGCACCGTAGCGCTACCGCCGGCATATAAACGTTTATCGGGCGGTAATTCAAACTGGCTGGCGCCGCCGCTGGCGCCGACTAAACCGCGCAAAGCGAGAACACTCCGGCCGGGCTCTCCCATATCCAGATAAGTCGAAGCAGACGCCTGCATCAACACAAATTGCTTGCTGGCGCCGCCGGCAAAGAATTGCGTTGGGGTAAGCGAGGCGTTAGCGATTATTCCCTTGGTCGGGTCTAACGGACTATTACTGCCATCGTATTTCAGCGTTATGGGCAAACTGAATAAGGTATAGTCGCGCAGTATGTATTCCTGGCTGATTTGCGCCTGCTCGGCGGCTATGCCGTAACCGCCTTGCCAATGTTCGGCAAGCTTGCGGTTCAAAATCATATGGGCCAATAACGCTTTTTCGTCGTAGGCGATAAGGCTCTGCTTAATGGCGTCCAGCCCAATTTGCAGCGATTGATCGCGTTCCATGAAATCCGGTTTATTGAAGGTTGCTCCAGCTTTATAACCGATTCCGGTTGTACTGTTGCCGCCTAACTGCGTGATCGCCGCCGTTAAATTTAGCTGTTCGGCATCGCCGAACAGGTTGCGATGCGTCCAGGCGGCGGATAAACTACCACCGATATCGGTGGAGTACGCCGCTCCGGCATTCGCGGAGCGCCGCGGCTTTTCGGAGAAAATTAAACTTAAGGGTAATCCGCCTTGCTGATCCAGTTGTTTGCCGGCGGCAACCCGTACCGAGGAAAATATCCCAAGACCCGCCAAATCCTTGCGAGCGGCTTCAATTGCACTGGCCTTATAATCCTGACCTTCGGCAATCCGCAAGCGCCGCCGAACGAAAGATTCGTCGATATGCTCCAAGCCTTGAATGCTGATCCGTCCTAACTTTACCTTTGGGCCGCTGTTCACTTGATATACTAAATCCACTGTCCTGGATTCCGCCGATAAACTGGCGATGGGATCGTCGACTTTCGCTAGGGCGTAGCCTTGCTCAAGCAGGGCTTTCAATAGACGATCCCGAGCCGCTAGCGCATCATCGGCGATGGCTTTGTCGCCGGTTTTCAATTTTAACGCATCGCGAACCGGCTGTGGAGCCTCCCCCTGGAGATTGATTTCTCCCCAATAATACTGCGGACCGAGTTCGAAAGATACGGTTACCTGGGCTGGCGGGTCCGCCGGCGCGTCATTCAGGCTTTCAAACAAGTCCGGATCGTCGAGAGTATGGCCGGTAATGCGCACCAAAGCCTTACCCTGGTAGTAGCCTCGGCTTTGCAAAGCTGAAATAAAACGCTCCTGATCCTGTTTGGCGCGGGCAATTAAGGCAAACGGCCCTACAGCCGCTGTTTTTTGTAAACTGATTAGCGTCGATGCGTCCTGGAGCATCCGATCAAGTTGGGTGCTATCGGTCTTATCCAGCTCGACGCCATAAGGTTGAGGATCCGCCGCTTTGGAAACCGCTGTTTGCAAGGTCATCGCAACCATTAACAGTCTTAACCCTGGCGGAAAAACTTCGCCTAACCGCCCCGGCTTTTTTTGTTTATAGTCTTCAGGTCTTAACAGAGCGGTCATGGTTCAACCGTTTTATTGAATTATTGCGCACCTCTTCTCCAAACTCAACTGCAATATGGCTTTCCAGTTTACACGAGGATTGCGCATTCTTAAAAAACCCATCCAAAACAAACCGTCACTGGCTATTTTTCCGGCTGAATTCATAAAATTATATAGGCGGCGAGCCAAAAAAGTGCATATTAACCAAAGCAGTGCATTCCCCCGCTATAAATTTAAGTTTATTGCCGCTGGACAACAAAATAATTTAGGATGAATTTCTGGTAACTATTCACCGAACGGCTAAACGTTCAAAAGCTTGCGGATAGCTGAGCGCCTGGCGGAGGTTAGACCGGCATGGAGGCCGGGCGAAAGCTACAGGGATGTATTCACGGCGTCCTCTACTAGGCGCTCCGGCGTCAAAAGCCGAATAGCTGACGTTAAGCTTAAAATTCGCTGAATAGTTACAATTTTTGTTTGTTTAACCCATAGAAAGGTTTATAAAAACCATATCTGATTTTTTAAAGCCTTCAACCTAGATTTATGTAAACCATCAAGATGGCATAAAACATGCTTTAAGATTGAAAAACCACTTTTAATCTTCATTAACGCATGAACCAGATTGTCATCATTGCTCTGCGAAGACCTTATACTTTCGTCGTTCTTTCTATTTTGATCCTGTTATTCGGGATTATGGCGATATTCAAGGCGCCGACCGACGTTTTTCCTACTATCAAGATTCCCGTGGTTTCGGTGGTCTGGTCTTACGCAGGCCTGATGCCCAGCGATGTGTCGGGACGGATCACCTTCGTCTACGAGCGCGCAATGACGGCGACGGTGGAAGGTATCGAGCATCTGGTCAGCCATTCCTACTACGGCAGCAGCATCATCAACGTCTTTCTGCAACCTGAAACCAATCTCGCCGGCGCGGAAGCCGAGATTGACGCGATTTCGCAGACAGTGACCAAAGTACTGCCGCCGGATATTTCGCCGCCCATGATTATGCGCCTGGAAGCATCTTCGGTGCCGGTGGCGACGCTGCAAGTAACATCGGATACCTTGACTCCCGCACAGCTCTATAACCTTTCCGTCATGCAAATCCGCGGCCAGCTGGTGACGATACCGGGAGCCATCGTGCCGCATCCCTATGGAGGCAAACCCGCACAGTTATTGGTTTCGCTAGATCAGCAGAAATTACTCGCCCATCACCTTACCGCGATGGACGTGCACAAAGCCTTTGGCGATCAGAGTATCGTGCTGCCGGCCGGCGACCAGAAAATCGGCGCGACCGACTGGATGGTGCAGACCAACGCCTCGCCAATGCAGGTCGAAGATTTTAACAATATCCCGATCAAAAGAAACGAAAGCACCAACGCCACCATCTATATGCGGGATGTCGCCGATGTGCGTATCGCCGGTCCGCCGCAAACCAACTCCGTGCTGGTGGACGGCAAACAGGCGGTCTTGATCGTGGTGATGAAAAGCGGCGAGGCGTCCACTCTGGATGTGGTCGCCGGAATCAAGGAGGCGATCCCGCGCATCGAAAGAATCGTGCCGGCGGGCGTGAAATTGAAACTCCTCAACGACGCCTCGGTGTTCGTCAAGGACTCCATCAAGGACGTGGTGCACGAAATGCTGACCGCTTCGTGTCTGACCGGTCTGGTGGTGCTGCTTTTTCTCGGCTCGTGGCGGTCGACTGTAATTATCGCCACCTCGATTCCGCTCTCCATACTGAGTTCAATCATCTGCCTGCATCTGGCGGAGCAATCGATCAATGTTATGACCCTGGGCGGATTGGCGCTGGCCGTCGGCATTCTGGTCGACGACGCCACCGTGATGATCGAGAATATCGATACGCATATCGAAATGGGCAAGCCGTTGGAAGCCGCCATCATCGACGCCGCCAATCAGATCGTCATCCCTACGTTTGTCGCCACCTTATGCATCGTCATCGTCTGGTTCCCTCTGTTCGAACTCAGCGGCGTATCCGGATGGCTGTTCATGCCCATGGCGGAAGCGGTGGTCTTCGCAATGCTCGCCTCCTTCATTCTATCGCGCACGCTGGTGCCGACCATGGCGAAATTCATTCTGGTGGATCACAACGCGCCGCATGCGCATCATCATGCCGGAGCAGACGATCATGACGCGGAAGCGGCGTACTCCGCAGCCAACAAGAGCGCGGAGAACGACGCCATGGCCAACGTTGGCGGCGCGCATTTCGCGGTAGCTTTACCGGATCCTATTTATCAGGCGGAGAAATCCAAGGGATTTTTCGGCCGCGTCCAACAGGGTTTCGAACACGGCTTCAATCGCTTCCGCGAACGCTATAATGTGCTGCTCGAACAGGCCATCCACTATCGCGGTCAATTCATCGTGGTGTTTCTGGCGATTGCGATTAGCTCACTCGGCCTGTTTTACTTCAATGGACGCGATTTCTTCCCGGAGATCAAGTCGGATACTTTGCAGATGCATATGCGGGCTCCGCTGGGTACGCGTATCGAGGTCGCCGGCAGAATTGCCTCCCTAGTAACCAATGACCTCAGCGTATTGCTGCCCGGCCAAATTGAAGGCGCGGTCAGCAATTGCGGCTTGCCGGTCGGGCCGCATAATCTGGCCTTCATCCCGACGCCGACGATAGGCACTCAGGATTGCGATATCACGATCTCTCTGACTAATGAAACATCGCCGGTTTGGGAGTTCCGGGATACACTCCGCAAAGGCCTGAAGGAACGCTATCCGGGCGTCGATTTCACTTTCCAGCCGGCTGACCTGACCGCAAAGATTCTTAACTTCGGTTCGCCCTCGCCGATCGACGTGCAGGTAGTCGGCATGGACATGGAAGCCGACTACGAGTTCGCGCGAAAATTAGCGAGCAGGTTCCGCAAAATCAACGGCGCCAGCGACGTGGTTATTCAGCAGACGATGCGAACCCCGACCATGCGCGTCAACGGCAATCGTTCTCTAGGCCTAGGCATTGATCTGACACTGAAGGATATTGCCGACAATTTACTGCTGACCACGTCCGGCAGCCAGCAGGTCGACCAGGAATATTGGCTGGACCACCGGAACGGCAACTCCTACCAAGTCAATATCTATACGCCGCAGCCGCAGGTTACCCGCATTCAGGATTTACTGACCATCCCTATAGATAAAGGCGAACTCGACACTTCGGGAGCCAATCTGCAACTGCTCGGCAACGTGGCTACACTGGAAGCGGTTGGCACTCCGGGGGTGATAACCCACTATAACAGCAGGCCGGTTTTCGATATCTATGTATCCGCCGAAGGGCGCGACCTGGGCGGGGTTTTGGCCGATGTCGAGAGCATCGCCAAATCCATGGAGGAAGAGATGCCTCGCACCGCCATTATGGAAATCCACGGTCAGGCCGAAACTATGAGCAGCGCCTACCAGGAACTGCTTTTCGGCCTGGTCGCCGCGGTCATTCTGATTTACCTGTTGATCGTCGTCAATTTTCAATCCTGGCTTGATCCTTTCATCATCATAACCGCGTTACCGGGCGCTTTAGCCGGTATCGCCTGGTCGCTGTTCATCACCCATACCAATATTTCCGTACCGGCGCTAACCGGCGCCATCATGTCCATGGGCACGGCGACCGCCAATTCCATCCTGGTGGTTTCCTACGCCCGCGAACGGCTGGAACTGCACGGCGATGCGATACGGGCGGCTATCGAAGCCGGCTATGCCCGTATCCGTCCGGTCATCATGACCGCATCGGCCATGATTATCGGCATGTTGCCGATGTCGCTGAGTAATTCGCAGAATGCGCCGCTGGGCCGGGCCGTGATGGGCGGTTTGACTGTCGCAACCTTCGCCACCCTGTTTTTCGTGCCGTGCGTTTACGCCATCATTTACAACAAGCGATCCGTTCGCCAAAAGGAGAGCGCCTGATGTTCAAAATTCCGCGACAAACACGGGTTGTCGTCGCAATCCTGCTTTTCGTTTTTTATGTCGGCTATCAGTTCTATCAGCGTAAACAAGACTCGGATGCGCTGCAAGAAAAGACTCTGGAAGACGCCATTCCCACAGTCTCCGTCACCCATGCCAAGCATGGAGATCCGACCGAAACGATTACCCTTCCCGGTAATATCGAGGCCTGGTATCAGGCGCCGATTTACGCACAGGTCTCGGGCTATGTGAAAATGTGGTACAAGGATTACGGCGCTTTAGTAAAAAAAGGCGATGTCCTCGCCGAAATCAGCGCCCCTAGTCTAGACGCCGAATTTGCCCAGGCCGTGGCCGACGTGGAAGCCGAGCGGGCTAAATACGATCTTGCCGTGATCACCGCCCAGCGCTATCTGGCGTTGCGCAAATCCCAAGCCGTCTCCGAACAGTCGATCTCGGTACAGGAAGCCAATGCGAAAGCCGAGAAGGCGCAGCTCAACGCCTCGCTGCAAAACGTCAAAAACTACGAGGCGAAGATTCGTTTCAAAACTTTGGTTGCGCCTTATGACGGCGTGGTGACCGAGCGCCACATCAACGTCGGCGACTACATCAACCCGGAGGGCAATATCAGTGATCGTACTACCGTCACCAACCTGTTTTCGGTGGCTGACATCCACATGATGCGCCTGTTCATCTACGTGCCGGGTACTTTTGCGCACATCCTCAAACCCAGCTTGACGGCGGACGTGACGGTGCCGCAATTCGCCAACCGGCATTTCACCG
>JBEKBU010000105.1:0-13386 GCA_050015235.1 Methylomonas sp.
GGCTACAACCAGCGTCTATGCAACAGGTTTAATTAGCAACGGCGATGTGAACGCATTTTCAACAGCCAGCTATAAAAACAAGGTGAATTTGAGCGCGGCCGCGATTACATTGACGGGAAGCGCAACGGCAACTGAAGCAAATTATGTTTTGACGCATAATGGTTTATATATTGTCTCCGATTCCTACGCCAATGTTTCTAAAGCCAATGCAACTTTATTGGCTGGCGCGAACGCCATTAATTTGACCGGCGCGGTGACCGCCGCAAATTTGAATAGTCTAATAAATGCAAGCTATGCAAATTTGATAAATTTAAGTCAGGCAAGTATCGGTGGCGGTTTAAGCGTTGCCGAAGCGGATTTTGTTTATGCGAATATCAACAAAAACCATGCTTACAGCATTACCGACACGGCTGCGAATTTACTGGCTAACCCCGCGGACCCGGTTTTTACCGCGGCTGCTTTGATAAACATTTCCGCGAACGATAGCGGCGATCTGACCGGTCTGACGGTCAGCCAGGCGCAAACTCTATTCGACACATTACATGCTCAATTGAACGGCAACAAATACAGTATTACCGATACGGCGGCGAATTTGTTGGCGAATAGCGCTGATCCAGCCTTAACCGGCGCGGCTTTAATCAGCATTTCCACGAATGACGGCGGCGATCTGAGTAGTCTTACGGTTAGTCAGGCGCAAACTTTATTCGATACAATGCATGCCAAACTGAACGGCAACAGCTATAACATAAGCGATACGGCGGCGAATTTGCTGGCGAACGCCGCCGACCCCGCCCTGCTAGGCGCGGCTACGCTTAGCCTCGCGGACAGCCCTAACTTGACGATTAACCAGGCGCAAACCCTGTTCGATACGCTGCAAGTACAACCGGGAGGCAATAGCTACAGCATTATCGATACGGCGGCGAATTTGCTGGCGAATGCCGGCAACCCGGTAGTGACAGGGGCCGCTTCGATCAGCCTGTCAACAAACTGCGCCGGCCTGACAGTCAGCCAGGCGCAAACTCTGTTCGACACGCTGCAAGCGCAAGTGGGGAGTAAAACATACGGCATTACCGACACAGCGGCGAATTTGCTGGCGAACGCCGCCGATCCGGCCGTGACCGGCGCGGCTTCGGTCAGTATTTCCGCCAATGACGGCGCCGATCTGACCGCGCTAAATATCAGTCAAGCGCAGACCTTGTTCGATAGCTTAAACGCGCAGCTTGGCGGCAATAGCTACAGCATTACCGATAGCGCCGCGAATTTGCTGGCGAATGCCGGCGACCCAGCCGTAACCGGCGCGGCTTCGATCAGCATTTCCGCAAATGACGAAGGCGATCTGACCGGCCTGACCGTGAGCCAAGCGCAAACCTTGTTCGATACCTTGCATGCGCAATTGAACGGCAATAGCTACAGCATCAGCGATACGGGGGCGAATTTGCTGGCGAACGCCGCCGACCCGGTCGTAATCGGCGCCGCCGCGCTTAGTCTCGCGGACAACCCTAGCTTAACTGTTAGCCAGGCGCAAACTCTGTTCGACAAACTACAGGTACAACTCGGCGGCAATAGCTATAATATTATCGACACGGCGGCGAATTTGCTGGCGAACGCCGCCGATGCGGCGGTGGCCGGCGCGGTCTCGATTAGCCTCTCGGCAAACGATGATAGCGATCTAACCCATCTGACGGTCGATCAGGCGCAAACTCTGTTCGATAAGCTGCAAGCGCAACCGGGAAGCAATACATACGGCATTACCGACACGGCGGCGAATTTGCTGGCGAACGCCGCCGATCCCGCCGTAACCGGCGCCGCTACGCTCAGTCTTGCGGACAGCCCTGACTTGACAGTCAGCCAGGCGCAAACCTTGTTCGATACATTGCATGCGCAATCGGGCGGCAAAAGTTACGGCATCACCGACACGGCGGCGAATTTGCTGGCGAACGCCGCCGATCCCGCCGTGACCGGCGCGGCTTCGATTACTCTTGCAGCGAATGACGGCGGCGATCTGACCGGCCTGACGATTAGCCAAGCGCAAACTTTGGTCGATACCCTAAAAACGCAATTAAACGGCAATAGCTATGGCATCGTCGACACGGCGGCGAATTTGCTGGCGAACGCCGCTGATCCCGCCGTGACCGGCGCGGCTTCGATTACCCTGGCGGCGAATGACGGCGGCGATCTGACCGGTCTGAAGTTGAGCCAAGCGCAAATCCTATTCGATACACTTAAAGCCCATTCGGGCGGCAACAGTTACAGCATTAGCGATACGGCGGCGAATTTGCTGGCGAACGTTGCCGACCCAGCCTTGATCGGCGCCGCTACGCTTAGTCTTGCGGACAGCCCTAACTTGACGGTCAGCCAGGCGCAAACCCTGTTCGATACGCTGCAGGCGCAACTGGGCGGCTACAGTTACAACATCACCGACACGGCGGCGAATTTGCTGGCGAATGCGGCCGATCCGGCCGTGACCGGCGCCGCCGTGATAATTCTTACCGCAAACGATAATAATGATCTGGGCCAGCTGACGGTCAGCCAGGCGCAAACCCTGTTCGATACGTTGCAAGTCCAACCGGGAAGCAACAGTTACGGCATTTCCGATACGGCGGCGAATTTACTGGCGAACGCCGCCGACCCAGCCGTAACCGGCGCGGCTACACTCATTCTTTCCGCAAACGGCTTGGGCTTGACTGTCGGCCAGGCGCAGACCTTGTTCGATACAATGCATGTGCTATTGGGCGGCAATAACTACGCTATTACCGACACAGCGGCGAATTTGCTGGCGAACGCCGCCGATCCGGCTGTGACCGGCGCGGCTTCGGTCAGTATTTCCGCCAATGACGGCGCCGATTTGACCGCGCTTAGCATAAGTCAGGCGCAGACCTTGTTCGACAGCTTAAACGCGCAGCTTAGCGGCAATAGCTACGGCATTACCGATAGCGCCGCGAATTTGCTGGCGAACGCCGCCGACCGAGCCGTAACCGGCGCGGCTTCGATCAGCATTTCCGCAAATGACGGCGGCGATCTGGCCGGTTTGACTATCGGCCAGGCGCAAACCTTGTTCGATACTTTGCATGCGCAACTAAACGGCAATAGTTACAACATTGGCGATACTATTTCGGCTATTTTAAATGGCGATCAAACAGTTATCGGCCATGCCGCTACGGTTTCCATAACCGGAGCATTGGATGCAGCCGATCTGGAAAGCTTGATTAACGATGCAAAAACCTACTCGGCCTCAACGGCTATCGATCTAAGTAATGTGACTTTTAGCGATATTTTGAATGTAAACGATGCTGCCTACGCTTTCGAAAAGGGCGGGCAAGGCTACGGTATCAGCGATTCGATATCCGCCATTTTGAATGCCGCCGATCAGACCGCAATCGCCGCTGCTTCTACGGTGTCGGCGACCGGTACGCTTAATAGCGGCGAGCTGGAGCACTTGGCTAGTTCCGGCTACGCAAGCAATGTTGACTTGAGCGGCGCTACGTTCAACGGCGATTTAGATATGGCCGACGCCAGTTATGCTTACGCGCAGAACGGCGAAGGTTATAATATTGCCGATACGGTTGGAAATATCCTGGCGGGCAATCAATCGGCGTTATTTGTCGCATCCAATGTTATTGTCAACGGTTCCGCCAATTTTACCGACCTCGACACATTAATAGATACTTTGGCCGGTCAAGGGTATACAAGTACGGATATGTCGCATTTGTCGATTACCGGAAACTTGACGGCAACAGCAGCCGAAGCATCGATAATCTCGGAGTATTTGTCAAATTTTGGCGCAATTCCGCCAACTTTAGGAACTGCCGCGCTTATTATCAACGACAGTATTGGGGACGTGCTTAAAAATGTAAACGCAGGCGGCGATGCATTAGCCAGTTCGATTCAAATTAACGGTTTACTGACGGAAACACAGTTGGATTCTTTAATGAATTCAAGCGTATATAATAAGTTGCAGTTTGGAGGCGCCACTGTCATTAACAGCCTAAATGCAAATGAAGCCGGTTTCATTCTCGCTGACGGCTACCAGAGCAGTGGATTATCCGTAAAAGACTTGGCTGCAAATTTATTGAGTCTTGTTCCAAAATTTGATAGCGATATAGAAAACGGTATGGCGATTGCAACGTTGACCGATGCCGGGGTCAAGGGTACGCTTAATTCGAGCGGCGGCGCCAACGCTGAAATCGTGCTTACTTCATTAACCGCGAATTTCACAATTAGCAGTAACGCCAATCATTTGACGGATATCGATATTTCTAAAATCGACGGCAGTTCTAGCGTCTATACGGACAAAATCTCACTAATTAATGGCGTAAATAATGAAATCATTACCGTTAACAACCATGCCATCGATTTAGTAGGCGTAAACAATCTGCAGCAAGTGACTATTCATGCTTGATTCCAGGCTTATCGAAATACGGCCCGATCTTTTTGGACTAGCCTCTAATTGGCGTCGCAATAGCCTTCGGTCCGGAACCATTCTATAGCGTCGCAAATGGCTTCGCGGGCAGGGCGGGCGGAATAACCCAGTTCCTGCTCGGCTTTGCCGGAGCTGAAAAACATTTTATTTTTCGCCATACTGAGCGCGTCGCGGGTGATCATCGGCTCCCGGCCGGTCATGCGCGCGGCGATTTCCATGCTCAGAGCGATCGGAAAAATAGCGTTACAGGGGAGTTTTATTTTAGGCGCCGGGCGGTCTTCAATAGCGGCGACCAAGCCTAAAATATCGCACAACGACAAATTATCTCCACCGAGAATATAACGCTCGCCTATCCGTCCGCGTTCGAAAGCCAGCCAATGTCCCATCGCAACATCATCAACATGTGCGATATTTAAGCCGGTATCCACATAAGCCGGGATGCGGCCCTTTACGGCATCCACAATAATGCGTCCGGTTGGGGTGGGTTTAATGTCGCGTGGGCCTATGGGCGATGATGGGTTAACGATAATAGCGGGTAATTTGTAATCCGAAATCAGTTTACGTACCGCCGATTCGGCCAAATATTTGGATTGTTTATAAACGCCCACCATGTCCGAAATAGTGGATTCCGTCTCTTCATTAGCCGGATCGCCGTTTTTAAGCAGTCCCAAAGTCGCAACGGAACTAGTGTAGACTATGCGTTCGACGCCGGCATGCAGCGCCGCCATCATCAACTCGCTGGTGCCCTGTACGTTGATGCGGTGCATGGCGTGCACATCGGGCACCCAGATACGGTAATCCGCGGCGACATGGAAAAGATAACGGCAGCCGTTTACAGCATGACGATATGAATCCGGATGCGCTAAATCGCCTTCAACAATTTCGATATCCAGCCCTTGTAAATTTCGCCGGTCGTTATTGGCGCGGGCTAATACCCGCAGCCTGTGACCTTTGGCGATAAGCACCCGCGCTACTGCCGCGCCAATGAATCCGGTTGCGCCGGTAAGAAAAGTAATATTGGGCATACGTGATTCATTGTACTTGTTAAAACAAATTGATTTGCAAAAAATTTTTTTTGCATGGCAAATTTTGACTCCACCGTATTCTACGGTATGAAGATGAGCGACAAAATTCGGATACGCCAAATTTGAAGTGTTCGCGATACAATTTATTATTAGCCGAGAAAATAAAAATTGTGGAATTATAGTGTATTTTGACGGATAAAAGATAGGTTAACATGGGAGCATAACCGTCTCATACCGTTTTTTTATAAAACCACATTTGATAGATGCTGAGCAAAATCTGTACAGACATGGATAATCCCATCAGTGCGCCGCTAACTACGACTACGTATGCGAATCCTGAAAACAGGCGGGTGATAAACCATGATAAAACATCCATTAACATAGCGGCAAACGGAATAACGACCGCGACGCGTTTGACATAAATGTTCATATCGCAGAGCAGAAAAATTTTGCCGATAAAATAGAGAATAAAAGCGATGCCAAACAAATGGATGTGGGAAACTTTAATAAGCGCCGGAATGCTGGCGCCGCCGGAGCGCGTCACTTCGGATACGCCTTGGTAGCTGTTTAAATCCGGTAAGCCCGGATTGATCGTGGGCGTATGGCAATGCACGCAGTCCCTGTTTAAAATCGGAGCAATATCCTTTTTATACCCTGCTTCATCCGCGCCGTTTTGTAACCATCTTAAAATGACTTCTTTATCGCTTTTGTAGCGGAGATTGGGCTCCATTATGCCGTTAATAGCCGAACCGAGGCGAGTTTGATGACTCGATCCGTGGTAATAGATCACGATATCTTCTATCGAAAGGCCGGGTTTGCCGTCAAGCCCTTGATGGGTGTAAACCAGATTCGATAAAGCCACCAGATAGCCGATACCTATGGTTATCAAAAAAACGGTGTTTAAAATTCTTTCGCTGGTGGAAATATCGCTGAAACGGTTATAACGTTTAGTCATGGCATGTTGGGGGCTGAATCGATTTAAATTGTGCGTAAGTTTTTCAGCGTGTGAAGTTGGCGGCGATCATCTTTTTTAAAAAGTTTAGTCGAATTTGGCGTGCGGTTAGCGCCATTTAGGCCGAGACTTGCAATTTCTTCCGGATTAACGGGCTACGCCGCCAAACAAAAATAACCGGGTGGCTTGTAGCGCCCAAACTTCAATTTCAGCTTCATCAGGCGTCGGCTCAAGCCCTAGTTGTAAACGATTGAATTTCTCGCCACGCAACGCGCCAAGAAACTGATCCGCCAAGAATTCCGCCGCCGCCGAACCGATTTGGCCGTCTAATTGCCTGCGCCGAAAAAAATCCGTCAGATAAATCAAGGTACGGCGAGGGCCTTGCTCGTAATACTGAAAAGCCAAATCCGGAAAGCGCGGCGATTCAGCGATTAAAACGGCGCGGATACGTATCACTTCCGGCTGTGTTAATCGAAATAGAAATTCGGTTGCAAACGCCGTCAATACGTCTTCCAGAGGGCCTTCATCCACCAAACTGCCTATCAATTGATCACTGCAACGGCGGATTAAAGCGCCGAATAAGCCCGCTTTGCCTTCGAATTGATTATAAATAGTCCGCAGGGAAACGTGCGCTTCCTTCGCTATCGTTTCCATACTAAGATTAGCATAGCCGTATTCCAGAAACAGACGCAGGGCGGAATCGAGCAATCGGCTTCTGGATAATTGCTCATCGCCTTTACACGGACGTCCGCACTTAATCATATTTTTGACGCTCATAAAATTTATGTTGACTTCAAATGAGATGATACCCTAGACTTAATGGTAATAGATATTACCGTTTTTTTAAAATATTTTCCGAGGCGCTCGCAAATGGAAAAGGAATCGTGTATGCCGGTTTTTATTTTGCTGTTGGTCAAGCAGAAATGTGTCAAGCAAAAAGACCTTTGGTCTCCGATATATATTATTCTTGCGCTGTTTCTAGGCGCCTGTAACGACAATAGCGCTACGCCCGGCGCATCCGCGCCGGCCCCTGTTCCGGTAAAAATTTCTCAACCTTTATATCAGAGCGTCACCGAATGGGATGAATACACCGGACGGGTAGAAGCCGTCAGCGCTGTTGATATTCGCGCCCGTGTAGGCGGCTATCTCGATAAAGTTAATTTTACCGCCGGCGAGAAAGTCAATAAAGGCGATTTGTTATTTTTAATTGATCAAAAGCCGTATAAAGCGCAGTTAAATTTTGCGGAAGCCGAATTGGAAAGAGCTAAAACCCGTCAGGAGTTAGCCAAAAACGATTTGCAGCGCGCCGAAAATCTTTACCGGCAAAAAGCCATTTCCACCGAAGAGTTCGATGGCCGCAGTAAAGGCCTGCGCGAAGCGAACGCCGCCGTCGCATCGGCGCAAGCCAATTTGTACACGGCCAAAATTAATATGGATTACTGCGAAATCAGGGCGCCTATCAGCGGACGCATCGGCCGGGAAATGATAACCGCCGGCAATTTAGTCACCGGCGGGGATACCACGGTATTAACCAATATTGTCTCTACCGATCCGGTATACGTCTACGTCGACGCCGATGAGCAATCGGTGCTCAAATATCGCCGCCAAGCCAGACAAGCCGGCCTGAGCGGCGGGGATCTAAAAGGTACGCCGGTCGACTTGGCGGTAGCCGATGAAGCCGGTTATCCGCATCACGGGCATCTGGATTACGTTGCGCCTCGTGAGGATGCCGCTACCGGAACCGTCACTTTACGCGGCGTGTTTGCAAATAAAGACGAATTATTAAGTCCGGGTTTTTTTGCGCGTATGCGGGTACGGAGCGGAGCGGCTTATTTTGCGTTATTAATTCCCGAGCGGGCTATAGCTACCGATCAGGCGCAACGTTTCGTCTGGGTGTTGACGCAAGACAATCGGGCTGAATACCGGAAAGTCACGCCCGGCGCCCGTATCGGGCAGATGCGGGTCATTAATGAAGGCTTACGAAGCAGCGACTTGGTGGTTATCGAGGGCGTGCAAAAACTTAAACCGGGTCTGCAAACCAATCCTGAACGGATTACTTTGAGCGAACCGCAGGGAGTTTTGTAGCCCATGGAAAAATTTACCAATTTTTTTATTGACCGGCCCATATTCGCCGCGGTCATTTCCATCGTCATCGTATTGGTGGGCGGATTAGCCTTGATCACCTTGCCGATAGCCCAATATCCTGAAATCGCGCCGCCGACGGTAGTGGTGACCACTACTTACCCGGGGGCCGACTCCAAGGTAGTCGCGGAAACGGTTGCAACCCCTATCGAACAGGAAGTGAATGGCGTGGAAGATATGCTTTATATGTCTTCGCAGTCCACCAATAGCGGCTATATGGCTTTAACCATAACCTTTAAACCCGGCACTAATCTGGATAAATCGCAGGTATTGGTGCAGAACCGGGTAGCTTTGGCTGAACCCAGGCTGCCCGAAGAAGTTCGGCGGCAAGGCATTAGCGTCAAAAAACGTAGCCCTGATTTAAGTTTAGTGGTGAATCTGACGTCTCCCGATCAGCGTTATGACAGTATTTATTTAAGTAACTACGCTTTGTTGCAGATCAGGGATAGTCTGGCGCGTTTGCCGGGCGTCGGCGATATTATTGTGTTCGGCGCGCGGGATTACAGTATGCGTATATGGCTGAATCCGGAAAAAATTGCCGCCCGCAACCTGACTGCAACCGAGGTAATAAACGCGGTGCGCGAACAAAATGTACAGGTCGCGGCCGGCGTGGTCGGCCAGCAACCCTCGCCGAATAACGCCGAGTTTCAATATACGGTGACTAGCTTGGGGCGTTTATCCCAGCCGGAGCAGTTTGCCGACATAGTCATTAAGCAGGGCGGTAACGGACAAATTTCCCGTTTAAAAGATGTTGCGCGTATTGAAATGGGCGCCAAGGATTACAATTCGGGCTTATTTCTGGATGGCGAGCCGACGGTTGGGTTAGCCGTCTTTCAATTACCGGGCTCTAATGCGCTGGACACCAAAAAAGCCATTGTGCAAGCGATGGAAAAACTCAAAACCCGTTTTCCGGAAGGGCTTGAATATAAAGTAATTTACGATACGGTCGTTTTCATACAGCAATCGATAGATGCGGTGCTGAAAACCCTGTTCGAAGCGATTTTGCTGGTAGTAATCGTTGTCATCGTTTTTTTACAAACCTGGCGGGCTGCGGTCATTCCAATGTTGGCGGTGCCGGTTTCGTTGATCGGGACTTTTGCGGTGATGTCCGCAATGGGTTTATCTTTAAATACCCTGTCGTTATTCGGGCTGGTGTTGGCCATCGGTATCGTGGTTGACGACGCGATCGTCGTCGTTGAAAACGTCGAACGGCATATAGGCGAAGGACTGGCGGCGCGGCAGGCGACGCGTCTGGCGATGCGGGAAGTCGTGGGGCCGATTATCGCCACGGCGTTGGTGCTGGTGGCGGTATTTGTCCCAACCGCTTTTATTACCGGCGTTTCCGGGGCGTTTTATAAGCAGTTTGCGCTAACTATCGCCGTTTCCACGGTTATTTCCGCCTTTAATTCCTTGACGCTCAGCCCGGCGCTCTGCGCATTGCTGCTGGATAGAGCGCATGGCGAACAGGATATGTTTACGCGCGGCATTAATTATTTGTTCGGCTGGTTTTTTAAATATTTCAACCGGATTTTTGATGCGCTTAGTCATGGATACGCCCGGTTGGTTGGCCGCTTGATACGTTTGACCGGCATTGTTTTGCTGTTATACGCCGGTTTAATCGGCGTTAATTTTTTGTTGTTCAAAACCGTGCCGGTTGGCTTTATTCCGCAACAAGATCAGGGGTATCTGATACTTTACGTACAATTGCCCGATGCGGCGTCTTTATCGCGCACCCAGGATGTGGTTCAGCAAGCGAATCGCATCATAATGGCTACTCCCGGCATTGGGCATGTTAATGAATATGCGGGCTGGTCGGTGATGACCGGCGCCAGTCAATCGAATGTCGCCACTATGTTTGCCCGGCTTGCCCCGTTTGAAGACCGGGTGGGTCATCCGGAACAATACGCCGACGCGGTGATAAAAAATCTTGGCCGGCGTTTGGCGGATATTCCGGACGCCAGGATTGCCGTATTTGCGCCGCCGCCGATCAGAGGCATGAGCACCGTGGGCGGATTTAAACTGCAAGTGCTGGATAAAGCCAACGCCGGCGTGGACGAGTTGCAGCGCGTGACGGCTGAAATGATAGCCAAGGGTAATCAGCAGCCCGGCTTGGTCGGATTGTTCACCACTTTTCGTTCCGGCGTGCCGCAATTATTTGTGGATGTCGACCGGACCCGCGCCAAATCCATGAATGTGGCTTTACAGGATGTATTCGATACGTTACAAATCTACTTGGGTTCGTTATATATCAACGATTTCAATACGCTAGGCCGAAGTTATCAAGTCGTGGCCCAGGCGGACGCCGAATTCAGGATGACGGTGGAAGACATAGAACAGCTCAAAACCAAAAATTCGCGCGGCGGCGCCGTTCCGCTGGGCGCCATCGTTGATGTTAAAGAGATAACCGGGCCGGATAAAATAACCCGCTACAATATGTACCCGACGGCTGAAATCCAGGGCGGGGCCTTGCCGGGGGTCAGTTCCGGCCAAGCGATAGACCTTATGGATAAACTATTAAGCGCCGAATTGCCGCCGGGTTTTGACTTTGAATGGACGGAAATTACTTTACAGCAGGTTTTAGCGGGCAATGTCGCCTATTTGGTATTCCCGCTCAGCGTGATTTTCGTTTTTCTGGCGCTGGCCGCCCAGTACGAGAGCTGGTCTTTGCCTTTCGCGGTCATTTTAATTGTCCCCATGTGTTTATTGTCATCCATGACGGGCGTATGGATACGGCATATGGATAATAATATCTTTACCCAGATAGGATTTATAGTATTGGTGGGATTAGCCAGTAAAAACGCCATTCTGATTGTAGAATTCGCCAAACGCCGTCATGAAGCCGGGATAAGCCCGCCGGCCGCCGCCGCCGAAGCGGCCCGCATCCGGTTAAGGCCGATATTAATGACGTCTTTCGCTTTTATTATGGGGGTATTTCCTCTGGTGGTCGCCAGCGGCGCCGGCGCCGAATCCAGGCAAGTGCTGGGAACGGCGGTATTTAGCGGAATGATGGGCGTAACCGTATTCGGGCTGTTGTTAACCCCGGTTTTTTATGTCTCCGTGCAATCCCTTGCGCAACGCATGAGCCGAAGCCGGCCCAAAAACACATTAGCCATGCGGGATCATTCTCCGGATAAGTCCTTATGATATCGGTAAAAGCAAACGCCGCCGGTCTAATGTTGCTATCCGTCCTGTTGTTAAACGCCTGCGCGGTGGGGCCGGATTATCAGCAGCCCGAGACGCAATTACCCCCGCATTTTGCAAATGGCGGTCCTGCCGTTTTTTCCGAGGCGGACATCGATTTAGGCTGGTGGAAACAGTTTAACGATAGCCGGCTAAACGAACTAGTCCGGCAAACGGCCGAGCATAATTATCAAATTCAGGCGGCCCGCGCCAATCTGGCCGAAGCCAGGGCCTTGTACCTGGAGGCCGGCCTGAATTTATTCCCGCAAATCACGTCGCATGGTAATTACAACAACCAGGAGCGTAGCGCCTCGGCTTTGAATAATCGCGGCTTCGCGCCCCGGCCTTTGGATTTGTATAACATGGGATTCGACGCCACCTGGGAGGCCGATTTCTTCGGCCGGATCCGCCGTAACGTGGAAGCCAGCAACGATGAAGTGGAAGGCCAGGAAGCGAATTTGCGGGACGTCGGCGTCAGCTTGATCGCCGAGACCGCCAGAAACTATTTCCAATTGCGCGGCTTGCAGCGGCAACTGGAAGTCGCGGAAAGAAACGCCGAAAATCAATCGGAAACCTTGGCGCTAACCCAAGTCAAACTCGATAACGGCCGGGGAACCGAGCTGGATACCTCGCGGGCGCTGGCGCAACTTGAAACCACCCGCGCCACCATTCCAGGCTTGAAAACGTCCATAGCCGCGGCTATACACCGGTTAAGCGTGCTGACCGGGCAAATACCGGACGCCTTATCCAATCAGCTCAGCGAATATCAGGCTCTGCCCGCGGCGCCGGCCGCTATCCGGATCAGCAGTCCGGAACAATTGCTTAAACGCCGCCCGGATATTAAAACGGCCGAACGCGCCCTGGCCGCCGCCACCGCCCGGGTGGGCGTCGCCACCGGCGATTTTTTTCCGCGCGTGACCTTTGTCGGCAATATGTCGCTTGAAGCCAGCGAGCTGGGGCATTTAACCACCGCCGGTTCAAATTCTTACGCATTTGGGCCGAGAATCAGTTGGGCGTTTCTGGATATGGGCCGCGTCTATGCCCGCGTTAAAGCGGCCGGCGCCCGCGCCGAATCCAGTCTGGCCGAATACCGGCAAACGGTGCTGAATGCTCTGGAAGAAACCGAAAACGCCCTGGTCGCTTATCATCAGGAAAGCATCCGGCGCGCCTCGTTAGCGACCGCCGCGCAAGCCAGCGAAAAAGCCAATCAGCTCGCTCATTTGCGTTACCAAGCCGGGGTGGCGGATTTTTTAACCGTATTGGATACCGAATTAAGATTGTTAGAGGATCAGAGCGAGTTAGCGCAAAGCGAAACGTCCGTGGCGACGGCGCTTACGGCTATTTATAAGGCTTTAGGCGGCGGTTGGGAGGCCGCCTTGCAGGAATCGGAAGTCGCGCCTGTTAATTGAGTTTTTAATTAATAGTTTAGTTTTGGTAACTATTCAGCGAATTTTAAGCTAGCGTCGGCGCCAAAAGCCAAGGTGGTCAGCTATCGGCAAGCTTTTGAAAGTTTAGCCGCTCGGTGAATAGTTAATGCTTTTGTTTCTTAATATGAAACAAATAATAAATAAAACAGGCATTGTATAATTTAAATACGGTGTTATAGTTATATTATCTTTAATGGCTGACAACTTTATGTCTAGGGGGGATCGTGAGTAAAACCAGTA
>JBEKBU010000106.1:0-13241 GCA_050015235.1 Methylomonas sp.
TCATGAGCATGCTGGGTAAATTCCGGTGCGCCCCGGATTTGGCGGAGAATGGTCAAGAGGCGCTTGATAAGCTTAAACAGCGATCCTACGATTTAGTGTTTATGGATTGCCAGATGCCTATCATGGACGGCTACGAGGCCGTCCGTATCTTGCGCGGTCAGGAATTAACGCAAAATAGCCCGCGCCTTCCGGTCGTCGCCTTAACCGCTCATGCGACCGGCGACGAGCGCGAGAAATGTTTGTCCGCGGGCATGGATGATTTTATTACCAAACCCATAGCCAAACGCGAACTGGCGAAAATGCTGGAGCGTTGGCTGGGCGGAGGCGAGCCGCCGGATGCCGAAGCGCGGGCGGCGAACGAGACGGCCGATACCGCCCGGACGCTTATTTGGGATGAGCGCGCGGTTATGACGCAACTGGACGACGACAGCGAATTATTGAATGACATGATCGCTTTATTTCTTGAGGATATCCCCACTAAACTGCAAGACATTCAAGCTGCCCGCGCGCGTAACGATCTCCCCGCCCTGGCCAACGCCGCCCACGCCATTAAAGGCATGGCCGGACATTTTTGCGCCGCGCCCTTAGTCCGGCACGCGGACGATCTGGAATACGGCGCGCGTAACGGCGAACAGGCCGGCATCCAACAAATGACGAAAAACGTGGCTGACGCCGCCACGGGCTTAATTAGCGCCCTGGAAATGAAATTGAGCGTGCTGCTTTAGGATTTCCGGAACGCGCTTGTGTCGGAAGCCTTAAAAAAGGTAACTATTCACCGAGTGACTAAACATTCAAAAGCTTGCCGATAAAATCGACCACCTTGGCTTTAGGCGCCGGAGCGCCTAGCTGAGGTTTGATCGGCATGGAGGCCGGGCGAAAACCGCACGGATGTATTCACGGCATCCGCTGTTAGGCCGCTCCCGCGTAAAAAGTCGGGTAATTGACGCTACCTTGAAATTCCCTGAATAGTTACGGCGCGATAAATGTTTGCCGAGTTGCCTTGGCGTCAAAATGTTGACGGTAAATAACGGCGTATGAAGAAATTTGACTTTTAAGCCGCGAATGTCGGGAAAAATCAAGTTTGACATGGCGGCTTATCATGATTGCTATTAATTGAAATTATAAAATATTCAAATTAATGGCATACATATTGATGTTCGTTTTTTGAATCCATGACAAAAATATAATCCATAAGATACTTAACTCGCATGACGATTTTCTTTACTAAAAACGCTATAGAAAACTGATAAATCGTGTTTGCGGGAAAAGCATTAACGCAGTCGGATTAGAAAATTCATTTTTCATGGATGTACGGAAACCCATGCTAATCAAATCCCAAATCTCTGGTGAATACATGAAAAATGAAACTGCTCAACCTATCGCCGTCATAGGCATGGCTTGCCAATATCCAGGCGCCGCGAATTTGATCGAACTTTGGGAGAACATACTTACTCGGCGGCAACAATTTCGTGAAATGCCGGACGTCCGATTACCGCCCGCCGACTATTACGATCCAGACAACGGCGTTCCGGACAAAACCTATGGTTGCCGCGCGGCCGTGCTGGATGGCTTCGAATTCGACCCGCGCCGCTACCGAATTCCAAAATCGATGTTCGAAAGCACGGATATCGTTCATTGGCTGGCGTTAGCCACGGCTCTTGAAGCATTCGAGCATGCCGGCCTGCATGGCGACAAAATTCCACGCGAACGCACCGGCGTTATCCTGGGCAACACGTTGACAGGTGAGGAAACCAGGTCAAACACGCTGCGCTTACGGTGGCCCTTCGTGCGCAGAGTATTCCGCCGGGCGGCGGACGCTCATGGCTTAACGGCTGAAAATAGGCAAGCATTCGAATCCACCATGGAGCAGTTATATAAATCAGTATTTCCGTCCGTGACGGAAGATAGTCTGGCCGGCGGTTTGGCCAATACAATCGCCGGCCGCATCTGCAATTATCTGGATCTTCACGGCGGCGGTTATATCGTCGACGGCGCCTGCTCCTCGTCTTTATTGTCAATTGCAACGGCGGCCGATTATCTCAATCATAACAAATTGGACCTTGTTTTGGCCGGCGGCGTCGATGTAAGTCTGGACACGTTCGAGTTGGTCGGTTTTGCTAAAGCTACCGCGCTCAGCAAAGATGAAATGCGGGTGTACGATAAGCGCGGCAACGGATTTATTCCCGGCGAAGGATGCGGCATGGCGATATTGAAACGGCTGGAGGACGCGCGCCGCGATGGCGATCGGGTTTATGCCGTTTTACGCGGCTGGGGCCTTTCCACCGACGGCCGCGGCGGGATTACCGCGCCGAGCGTAAAAGGTCAGGCTCGCGCACTGATACGCGCATACCAAAGCGCCGGTTATTCGCCGGACACTTTGGACTTTATCGAAGGGCACGGTACCGGAACGGCCGTCGGCGATCGGGTGGAGCTGGAAGGGATAGCGAGCGCCGTTAGCGAGTTCGGCGGCGCCCCCGATCATTCGATCGGCGTGACGTCCTTCAAGTCCATAGTCGGCCATACCAAGGCGGCGGCCGGTATCGGCGGATTCATCAAGACGGTTATCGCTCTTAACCGGCGCGTCATTCCGCCTACGGCGGGTTGCCAGCAACCACACGGCGGATTTACCGATTCCGCTAGAGTACTTTATCCTATCATGCAGGGCAAAATACGCGAACCGGGGGCACAACTGCGGGCTGGCGTGTCTGCAATGGGATTCGGAGGCATCAATTGCCACGTCACTTTAGAAAGCGGCGACCCACCTGCTCCCGAGCTGAATCCCCAGGTTTCGGAGGGAATGCTGTTAGCAAGTTTCCGATCCGCCGAGGCGTTTCCATTCTCCGCCGCCGATTTGCAGACTCTGATTGACGCCGTGAAGAACGCCTTGCGCAATGTAAAAGGCGTCAGTACCGGCGAATTGGTCGATTTTGCGGCCGTTTGCGCCGAAGAAGTTCAGAATCTGCCCTGGCGGGCGGTCGTGATAGCCGACAGCGTCAGTGGATTAACGGCGAAACTTGAAACGCTGGCAGCCAGACTGCGAAACCAGCCGCCGCAATCCGGCGAAATCTGGCGCAACGAGGACATTTGGCTAAGTTATAATGCCGATTGCGCCAGGATCGGTTTTTTGTTTCCAGGTCAAGGTTCTCAGCAACTTGGCATGGCCGGATCCTTGACGAAGCGTTTTGACTGGGCCAAGAGCTTCACGGATTTAGTCGATAAGGAGGTGGCCGCGTTACGCGAGGAATTAGGCGATAAGGAACATGGCCCTGATTTAAGTACATTATATCTGCCTGATTTTGACTTTGAGCCGGGAAATATCGGCGAGCCGGCCATGATAGCCGAACTTACCCTGACCCAGAACGCTCAACCGGCGATATGCGCCGCCTCCTGGCTTTGGTTGAATCAATTACAATTACTCGGCATAAGACCCGTCGCCGTCGGCGGCCACAGTTTAGGAGAGCTCACCGCGTTAGCGGCCGCCGAAGTCTATGACCGAACGTCGCTGGTAAGGTTCGCGGCGCTGCGCGGCATGGCCATGTCGGCGCCGGCCGGCGGCTCCGGCGGCATGGCCGCGTTATCCTGCGAGGCGGAAACCGCCGAAAAATTGCTGGAAAGCCTGGAAACGGGATATTGCGTTATCGCCAACCGCAACTCGCCCAAGCAGACAGTTATCTCCGGCGAATCGGAGGCGGTGGCTAGAGTACTGGAGCTGGCCGGCCTGTCGGGCGTCCGGGGCGTTATGCTGCCGGTGAGCAATGCATTTCATTCCCGTCTGGTTGCTTCCGCCGCGGATCGGTTACGGCAAAGCGATCTAATCGCTCAGGAGACTAAACCCGCTCAATGCAGGCTATTTACCGGTATCGGCGGACAGGAAATCGGCGCCGATCTGGATTTGCGGAACCATCTTGCCGATCAAATCGTCGCGCCGGTCGATTTTAGCCGGCTGTTAGAGTCCATGTCCGAACATTGCGACATGTTTATCGAAGTCGGTCCGGGCCGCGTTTTGACCGGATTGGTTCAAGGCCACGGCGCCGAGGCTGTGCGGCCTTGTTTCCCGGTGGAAAGCAAGCCGGGAAAGGACGCCGATCTCAACGCCGTGATTGCCGAAGCCTTTGTGCGCGGCGGCGAATTGAACTGGCCGCAATTATATGCGGGAAGGCTGGTCAGAATGTTTGTACCCGCTTCCAAGCGGAAATTTTATGTCAATCCATGTGAGCGGGAATTCGCCGATGTAGGCACTCAGCGGCAAATCGACATGGGAAGCGGAAGTTTACCGCCGCTGAACATACCGGATCTTGTCCAAAAGATTATTGCTTCGCCATCTCTGCTTACGGCGGATGTTGTTACGACTCAACGCCCGCCGGTTCGATCAAGTTCGGTGCGGTCTTTGTTGATGGGTCTTATTTGCGAGCGCACCGGTTTCAGCGAGGACTCCATATCCGACGGCGCACGTTTAATAGACGATCTAAATCTGGATTCGATTAAAATCGGCGCTCTGATCGGCGACGCGGCTCTGCAACTTGGAGTGGCCGGAAAGGTCGACGCCATCGGCTTAGCTTCAGCCGATTTGAAACAGCTCGTTACCGCTTTCGAAGCCGCCGTTGGCGACGAGTCCGGCTCGGCAAGCGTTTTGGAGCTGCTGTTCGGCTTGGTGGCGGAACACACCGGTTTCAACCTTGAAAGTTTGGCGCCTGAACAAAAGTTACTCGACGATTTGAATATCGACTCTATCAAGGCGGCGGCTCTATTAGGCGAGTTGCTTTTAGAAACCCAAACCCAGAACCGGATCCAGGCCGATGTGCTGACCAACGCCACGCTCGGCGAAATCGCCTCCCGGGTTCAGGCCGCAATGCCAAGTAGCGCCGCGCATGCCGGCGACGCTGAAACTATCCCCGCTAAAATACAACGCCAGGCGCGCTGGGTCAGGGCGTTTTATCAGACGAAGATAGCCGCGCCCTTGAATGCCGATTCCGAACCGGGTTTAAGCTTCGCCCAAAACATGTTGCTGATTGCGCCGGGCGGAAACTCGCCGTTTGCGGAACAATTCGCCCGTAAATTGGGCGCTTCGCTATGTTTCGACGCCCCAAGCGCCGATTTTGCGGGTTTTCCTACCCGGATAACGATTTTGCTGGACGGCGCCGGCTTGTGCGCCGTCAGTGAGGGCGTGCGGCAGCTTTCGGTATTCCAGAGACTCAACCGGCAACATCCCGCGCTTTGGCAAAGTTTGCAAACCATAGTGTTCGTGCAGACGCAATCCGAGGGTAAAGCATTTAATTCGCCTGAAGTTTGGTCGTTTGCCGCCAGCATCCATCAGGAACGGCCGGAATTGGAAGTAGTCGTGCTTGGGGTTGACCGGCAACTGTCCGCCGAATTCATTACCGGGCAAATCGCCGCCGAACTGAACAACGAAGCGCGTTATCATGCCGTGGAGTATGACGCCGCCGGAAACCGTTGGCTGCGCCGTATCAAATATATTGAAGCGGAACAGTGTTCGCCCCGCCATTTGTCATGGTCGCCACACGATGTATTGCTGGTTACCGGCGGCGGCAAGGGCATTACCGCCGAATGCGCTTTAGAATTCGTCCGCGAAACCGGCGTAAAACTGGCCATAATCGGACGCTCCGCCGCGCCGCGCTCCGGCGAAAAATCCGAGTTGGCGGCGACGCTGGCGAAATTAGCCCTTTTGGATATTGAATACCGGTATTATGCCGCGGATGTCGCCGATTGCGATGCGCTTGAGGCCGCCGTGGCGTCAATTCACCGGGACTTGGGGCCGATCACGGCTGTTCTGCATGGAGCGGGCGGTAATACGCCGCGCCGCGTCGTTGATGTGTCGGCGTCCGAGGCCGAAGCTGAAATAGCGACCAAGCTGCGCGGCGCCGAAAACCTGTTGACGATTTTCGAATCGGCGCCGTTGAAACTTTTCGCCGTCTTTACTTCTATCATTGGGGTTACCGGCATGCGCAACAACGCCTGGTACGCCTATTCGAATGAAAGCGTAGCGCGGCTCCTGGAATCATACGCGCGGGCGCATCCCGAAACCGCGACGGCTGCTTATGCTTTCGGCGTCTGGGACGAGGTAGGCATGGGCGTGAAACTGGGCAGCGTGCGGCATTTGGAACAAATCGGCATAGACGCGATTTCCGTGCGGGACGGCGTGCGCCAGTTCATGCGCTGGGCGAAATATGCGCCGCCAAGTACGGAGGTAATCGTGATAGCCAGCCATACCGGTCTGGCGGCTTGGCGGCCTGAGCCGATAAATGCCGATCAACCGGTTACCGGCCGGTTTCTAGGTTCGGTATTACACTCCGAACCGGGAGTCGAACGGATAAGCCGGTTTTATTTAGATGACAACCATGATCTTTATCTACAGGATCATAATTACCGCGGATCGCTGTTGTTCCCAACCGTCATGGGCCTGGAGGCAATGGCGCAGAACTGCCGGGCTCTCATCGGCGATCCGGATTTAGACGTCGTACGCATTGAAAATATTCGCTTGGAACGCCCTATCGTGGTTATGCCGGGGCGGAAATTGGCCTTGGAGATTCGAGTGCTGGCCGGAGAGCGCGAATCGATATCGTCGCCCAGAATTGTTGAAGCCAGTATCCGCACGGAGCAAACCGGGTGGGAGCAAGCCCATTTTTCCGCGAATTTTATTTTCGGTAAACGGCAAGCCCGGCATGCCGGCGAGCTGATGCCGCCCGCACGCGGCATACTCGGCATAGTGCCGTCGCTTGATTTATACGGCGAAGTGCTGTTCCAGGGGCCATTGTTTCAGCGTATAAGCGCCGTTGAAGAACTTAGCCGCGGCGGCGTAAAATTTATTACCGAAGCGCGCCGGCAAACCGTGTCGGCGCCGGAAGGCTTTTCAGAACAGGTGGGCGCGCCATTGACGCTAGGCGATCCGTATTATCGGGACACCTTGTTGCAAGCCGCCCAGTTATCAATGACGCCGGAAATTTGTTTGCCGTTCCGCATCGAAGCCATCGACCTCTACGCACATGCCGATACAGCGGGCCGCTACCGCGCTCAAGCCAAAATCACCGGCCGCGAAGGGAGCAAGATTTTTGGAGAAGTGGTGGTGGTAGACGCCGAGAATCATGTTATCGAATGTATCAGCGGTTACGAAATGCAGCTAATGGAGCACCGAAGCGATTTCCCCACGCCTGAACAATTGCTGGCCAAACCGTACAACGAACAACAGTTGCAATTTCAAAAAAAACTGGATCAAGCCGCCCGCGAACTTGGATTTTACGCGCCCGCCGCGGTTCTGCGCTGTATACCGCGCCTGTCCGGCAAGAATAAGCAGGCCAGGCATGAGTTGGAAGCTCCGGTTTTTCAAACCGCTCTTTGTTTAGCCGGCGAACGTTACTCTATAGATCTGGAAGCCGCGCAAATTGGCTGGCTAGACTCGGGAAAGCCTGTCGTTTTTGAATCCGCCACGCTTTCAGGCGACCAGCATGCAAATGCGGGCCATGCGATTGGCGTCTCTCTCAGTCATGAAGGCGATTGGATTTTATGTATCGCCGGTAATGGAGCGCAGGGTTGCGATTTGGCGGCTAATGTCAAGCTCAGCCCCGAGCAATGGCGGGCAATGCTCAATGCGCGGTTAATCGATTCGTTGCAGCGTCTGGAACGGGAAGGAGATTCCCTGGAGCGGGCGGGCACAAGGTTATGGTCGGCGCTGGAAGCGGCCATGAAGAATTACGATGCGCGGGAGCTAACGCTGGAAATCGATAAACGGAAAGACGATACGGTGATTTTCCTTGCCAGCAGCGGCGGCTATACGGTTAGAATACTCACGCTGCCGATTGTCCTTGCCGGTATCGAACACATGCTCGCCGTAACGGTATCCTGGATTTATCCGCTCGATTTAATGGAGCTAAAGATAAAACCGCCTGCCGATCAAGAAATGATACAACTTGAGGCGGCGGAGAGCATCGAGGCTTTAAGCGGCGATAAAGCGCCGGCGGCTGTTGCCGGTCATGCATGGAAAAACTGGCTTACCGGCGACGGCGAAACCGCGGAATTTTTCGGCGTAAAAGCCGGGTTTTCCGCCGGAAATAATCAGCGCTCCATACGTTTTCGCTTTCCGATTTCGTTCAAGGATTGCGCGAATCCCGACGGCACTGTTTATTTCGTACGTTTTTTCGAGTTGATGGGGCGGTTGCGGGAAATGGCCTTGCGCCCGGTTATGGGTCAATTGACGGCTGAATTTACGAGTGGAGAATATGCCTGGGTAACCAATCAATCGTCCGTGCAAATCCACAGCCCGGCGCTATCCGGCGATGTTGTCGAGGTTGACTGTAGTTTTCTCGGGCAAGGCGGCCCTAAAAACTCCATGGTGTCGGTCGGTTTTGATTGGCGGCGGATCGGCGCGGACGGTGTTGTACAACCATTGGCGAGCAGCCGGATCCAAATGACCTGGGCAAGAGTTGTAGGCCACGGCGTGGTCAAGCCTGAAGGCTACCCCAGCTATCTAAATCAGTATTTTAAGGAATTTACCAACGATGGCGGCGACCGGCCCGATCCGGGCGCGGACGGTTTTAACAAGGCGTTAAAGCGCCTGGGCTCCATCGATTGGCGCGGCGAAACGGGTCCGAATTTCGGCGAGTTCCTTCATCAGCAAACTATAAGCACTTCGGTCATCGACGCTAATTTGGTCGGCAATATCTACTATACAAAGTATTACGAACTACAAGGCGTCTTGCGCGACAATTATTTTTTCAAGGCGATGCCCGAAGCTTATCAAATACCCGGCGGCGGCGGATTACGGTGTTTATTCGCTGAAGTGAAACATCTGCGCGACGCCATGCCGTTTGATACGCTGGACGCCAGAATGTATCTGAACGCGGTATATGAAAATGGCATTGAACTAAGATTCGATTTTTTCCGTATAAACGCCGATGGGAGCCGGGAGAAATTAGCTGTCGGCGTACACATAGCCGCCTGGTCTGTTCTCTCCAAAGACGCCGCCGAGTGGGTGTTGGCGGCTTTGCCGGAGAAATTATTAGGCCATCTGACCCGCGTGAGTACCGGTTACGCCTTGAGCGCCAGGTCTAAAGAAGAGGTCGTGGGTATGGTTGAGATTTAAAATATAAAGCGGGTGGTCAGATATCGGAAAGCTTTTAAAGATAGGTCACTCGGTGAATAGTTACGTTTTCTGTTAGATGCATTACATATTTTTTTTGTCATATGTGGTATTTATATAAATTACGTTTGCAATAATTTATCAGGCCATTGCCCGATTTATTGATTATTAGCGGTTGCTGATTTTTGCCCCTTAACGTTTATGGGCGGGAGTTTCCATTTAAAGCAGATTTATAGATTTCTCCTTAATGATTTTTTCTGCTTTTTGGGGCTTCTTTTGCGTTAAAAAACAACCTGGGGTTTAGATGAAATATTGCCGGCGAAGCAATGGCGAAAGACTTATCGGCGTCATGGAGCAATTAAACTGATTGTTTACCCCGTAAAATGAAAATCAATATTTTTTTATGGCTACAGAAAACGGCGTTGTCCCGGGTGTGGCTATTATTAGTTTTAATTTCCGTTTTACTCAGCGAGGCAATCTGCTCGTTGATGGCGCTATTGCTTAAAGGCGAGATTCCAGTCGATTATCTTTTGACCGGTTTGGTGACTTCCGGCGTCGTGGCGCCGATCCTTGTATGGATGGTCACATTTTTTTTGGATCATTTGGGACATTTACAAGCAAACAACGAGCATCTTAGCGCCATTATCGCCGAACGGAAGCAGGCTGAAATCGCTTTGCAGGAGAGCAAATCGCTGCTTGCCTTGACTTTATCCAGCGCCGAATTGGCGACTTGGGACTGGGACGTTACAACCGGGCGTTTTATTTTTAATGATCGCTGGGCTGAATTACGCGGCTATCGATTGGAAGAAATCGAACCAAAAATCGACTCTTGGGAAAAAGGAATTTTCGCTGAAGATCTGCCTGAAGTGAAGAAGTCGCTCGCCGAATATTTTGATGGCGATAGCCCTTTGTATACCGCTGATTATCGGGTATGCACCAAAACGGGAGCATGGCATTGGGTCATTAATCGCGGCGCCATCATTCAGCGCGATCAGGCGGGAAGGCCATTGCGCATGATCGGTGTGGAGATTGATATTACCGAACGGAAGCAAGCCGAGAAAGAGCTTCTTATAGCCTCGGTGGCCTTTGACTCTCATGAGTCCATGATGATCACCGATGTAAATTGTAAAATCCTGCGGGTAAACAAAGCATATACCGAAATTACCGGTTATTCGTCGGAGGAGGTTGTGGGGCGCATACCGAGCATTCTTCAGTCCGATCTGCATCCCGCTGAATTTTATGCCGAAATTAAGAACACGGCTAGTTTCAACGGCACGTGCCAAGGGGAAGTTTTCGATAGACGTAAAAATGGCGAAATCTATCCAACATTTCTCACGGTAACCGCCGTGAAAACCGACCAGGGCGCTATCACTCATTACGTAGCGGCGCATATCGACAACTCGAAAAATAAAGCGGCCGCCGAAAAAATCGAACGTCTGGCGTTTTATGATCCGCTGACAAACCTGCCCAACAGGCGGTTGCTTCTTGATCGCTTAAAATCGGCGTTAGCGTCTAGCCATAGAAGCGGCCGTAAAGGGGGGCTGCTGTTTATCGACATCGATAATTTCAAGACGCTCAATGATTCTCTCGGTCACGACATGGGGGACTTGATGCTGCAACAAGTTGCCGAACGGCTTAACGCCTGTATTCGCGAAAACGATACTATTGCCCGTTTGGGCGGAGACGAATTCGTGGTGATGCTGGAAGATTTGAGTGAACATACTTTTGAAGCGGCTACTCTGGTGGAAAGCATAGGCAATAAAATTTTGATTGTCATAAATCAACCTTATCTGCTTGGCGCGTATCAATACTACAGTACCCCAAGCATTGGCGCCGCTCTTTTTTATGAAAACGAGCAAACGATAGACATAGTGCTGAAACAGGCGGATATCGCCATGTATCAGGCCAAGGCCCTAGGCCGGAACAGGCTGTGTTTTTTCGATCCGCAAATGCAAGTAAGCATTAGCGCCCGAGTTGAACTGGAAGCCGACTTGATTCTAGCGACGCAAAATAACCAGTTCATCCTTTATTTCCAGCCGCAGGTAGATCATAACCGCACGATAGTCGGCGCTGAAGTGCTTATTCGCTGGGAACATCCGCAGCGAGGCTTGGTATCTCCGGGATACTTCATACCGCTGGCCGAAGAAACAGGCTTGATATTGAAGATCGGCCAGTGGGTGCTGGAGTCGGCTTGTGCGCAAATTAAAGCATGGGACAGTTGTGAGCACACCCGGCATTTGCATCTTGCCGTAAACGTAAGCGCCCGCCAATTTCAACAGGCCGATTTTGAAGAGCGCCTGGTTCGCGTCCTGCATAACGAAGGCGTCAATCCCAATCTGATTAAGCTGGAGTTAACGGAATCCTTAGTCCTCGAGGACATCGGTAATACCATTAACAAAATGAAAAAGCTTAGAGAAATCGGCGTGAAATTCTCTATGGATGATTTTGGCACCGGTTATTCCTCGCTCTCAAGTATTAAAAAGCTACCCCTCGACCAACTGAAAATCGATCAAAGTTTTGTGCGCGATATTTCTATCGATGTCGATGACGAGGCCATTGTTCAGACCATAATCATTATGGCCAACAAGCTTGGCATGGAGGTCATTGCCGAGGGCGTGGAGACCGAGGAACAACTTGTTTTCCTGGAAATGCACGGCTGTAAGAATTTTCAGGGCTACCTGTTCGGAAAACCATTGCCATTAGCGGAATTCGAGCAAGTTTTGAAAGCCGAAAAAGTTAAATAGAAATCCGGGAGCCTTCGCCCAGTCGACCGTGTCAAGCCCCGCCTCCGCTGTCCCGCACAAAATTTGAGCCAAGCTTAACACCGATTCCGCCAGAATACGGTTAAGCGTAGGTGTAAACTGTTATTAAATTTTTTGATAAAAATCCACTTGCTTGTTTGATCGAGCGAGCTTTTAAAAGAGGCAATCCGATTATCCGTTTAACACGAACCCTGAGACTTTCCAATACCGCCATCACGGCAGTTTTAGCTTTTTTCTCTAGCCTTAAATAAGGCTTCACATGATTTGACTCAAAATATCAATAAGTAACAATGACATAGGCGCGGAAAATTAGCGTTACGCATTGCGCCTTGCCGCGTTGACCAGCCTTTTACTGTAATCGTTTAAATACGGTTTAACGGCCCCGGACGGACTTTTTCGACAAAAGGCTATGCCGTGAACCGTAGGCCATATAGACCGCGAAGCCGAAAATGTTCCAAACCAAGAAATAAATTTGAGTGCGTAGCGGCAGGCTGAAGAATAAATAGCCGCAGCCTATGATGGCTATTGATCCTGTCAGCCACGGCAGCGGCGCATTGAAGTGGCGGACGGCGTCCGGCTCCCGGCGCCGCGTAATCAGCATGCACGCCGTGACCGCCGTAAAGGCCGCCAAGGTTCCGGCGTTCGCCAGTGCGGCGATGTCCCCCAACGGGAAAAATCCGGCAATGGAGGCAACGATTATCGTCGTGAAAAGCGTGGAGCGGGTTGGCGTTCCGCGCCGGGATATATTGGCGAGGCTCCTGGGTAACAAACCGTCGCGCGCCATGGCGAAAAAGATGCGGCTCTGTCCATAGAAAAAGGCGAGGATTACCGTCGGCAGCGCAATCACCGCCGATCCGGCCAGAAAGACAGCGGCCTTTGGTTCATTGAGTTTGCGGAGAATCAAGGCTAAAGGTTCGGGGCTATTGGCGAATTCGGCATAGGGCAGGGCGCCTAACGCTGCCGTGGCGACGGCGATGTAGATGGCGACGCAAATTAACATCGAACCGATAATGCCTATCGCTAAATTTTTCTGCGGATTATGCGTTTCTTCGGCGGCGGAGGCGATGGCGTCGAAACCGTAGAAGGCGAAAAATATGATAGCCGCCGCCGACATTACGCCACGCTCCACGCCGTCAGCCGCCATGGATTTAGAAAAGCCGAACGGCATAAAGGGTAGCAAATGATCGATGTCGAAGTAGCGCGAGCTTATGGCGACAAACACCAGCAGGGCGGCTAGTTTCAAAATTACCAGTAGCGAGTTAAACGTTGCGCTTTCCTTGGTTCCGAACATTAGCATCAAGGCTATCAGGAAAATGATAATAATGGCCGGCAGGTTGATGCTCCCGCCCAGATCCGGGCCTTGCATAAGCGCCATGGGCATGCCGAAC
>JBEKBU010000107.1:0-13196 GCA_050015235.1 Methylomonas sp.
TAAAATTCAGGTCGGCGAGTTTTCGGCCATCATCGGTCTAATCAAACGCGCGCAACGCATTTACGGCCGGATTTTTACCGTTTCCGGCGTGGTGTCCGGATTTCGGAAAGCCGCTTTACATCGGGTCGGCTATTGGAGCCCCGATATGATAACCGACGATATCGATATCAGCTGGAAATTGCAATTGGATCACTGGGACATACGCTTCGAACCCAACGCTTTGTGCTGGATATTGATGCCGGAAACCCTGCGCGGCTTGTGGCGGCAACGATTACGCTGGGCGCAAGGCGGCATCGAAGTATTAGCCCGTTATTATAAAAAAATGGGGTTATGGAAATCGCGCCGCATGTGGGGCGTCTACCTGGAATATCTGCTCAGCGTTTGCTGGTCGTTCACGATGATGCTCTGGCTGTTGTTATGGATAATCGATATGTTTATCGACTTGCCCGACGAATTTGTCATTCCGCCCCTGTTTCCTACCTGGGGCGGCGTGTTGCTGGGATTTACCTGTTTGCTGCAATTCGCCGTCAGTTTAATTATCGATTCCCGTTATGAAAAAGGCATAGGCCGCGTTTACTATTGGATGATCTGGTATCCGCTGGCTTTCTGGTTTATTAACGTTTTTACCGTGATAGCCGGTTCGGTAAAAGCGGCGCGGAAAAAACCCAATAATCGGGCAGTCTGGGAAAGCCCGGATCGAGGCATCCATTGAAACCGCTCATCATCAATAATCCGGATCTACAAACCATCCGCCAGAAATACTCCTCGACTTTGCTCACTTTTGTGTTCTGGCTGATATGGTTGTATCTGTGGACGCCGTTGATTACGCTGATCGCTTGGTATTTTGGCGTTAAGCTTTTTTATTTTCAGATGTTCGATTTAAGAGGCATTGATGAAGTGATCGCGGACGCGGTTATTTTCTATGAAATCGTCGCCTGCATCGGCGTCTCTTTTGGCGTATGGGCATTGTATAACTACGCGCGTTTCAAAAATTTAGAGCGCCGCAAAGCCTTGCCGTCGGTTACCACCGGACAATTAGCGGTTTTTTTCGGCGTGGAAGAGCAACAGATCGCCGAACTGCAAGACGCGCAGCGCATTAGCATTCAATTTGACGAACAGGCTAACATGGTTGCTTGCCGCGCCATGGAGCAAGCGGAAGCAAAGCCTGCCGAATAATTCCTTTGCATCTGGCGCCGGAAGGCTGGATTGTCAATATCAATTAGAGTTTGCATGGCGCGGGCTAGTTTCGGTTATTATTTTAAGATGGCGTCAGTTACCCGGCATTTTACGCCGGAGCGCCTAGCAGAGGACGCGGTGAATACCTCCATGTGTTGTGGCTGGGCAATGCCGCATATATCTAGCGGGTGAGAATCCCGCCTCGGTAACTGCTAGCCACAGGCCGAGTATCGAGCCTTGCAGGCAGAATGGCAACAGACTGCTTACACCGGCAAGGGGTCAGTTCCAACATTACAACATCACTCCTTTATTTTTTCAAAGCCCGACTAACCGTCATGTAATGTACATTAAAATGTCTTGCTATTTCAGCCATGGTATACGCTCCTGACAAATATGCCTTAGCCATGGCTTCATCTCTACTAAAATAATTACTTTGATAATCAGATAATGGCAAAGCAATCGATCGCTTATGCGCTTTGGAAATTGCTGATAATTTTTCCGATTTATCAATATCCTGCCGATGCAAACTAATAAAACTATCGCTACCCAGAAATAGTTGGTTTTTAACTTGGATTTTTGGATCGGCCAAGCCTTTTCCTTGCCAAACAAACTGTCGAAATGAGGCGATGGCTTTTGTTCTATCCGTACCAAATTGGCTTAAAGTCCAATCAACATCCAGCCATGGCTTCGCCGCTTCGAGATTGCACATGGCCCGATAACTACTCCATGCCCAATCTTCCGGCAAATTCACCATTTTGGCGCGAACCGGATTTAAAACAACATATCGGGCTAATTCAAGAAGATAACTTTCTTTCTGGACAATAATCGCTTTGAAACGCCCCTGAAATAAATGTCCACTTTCCTTATAACGATTGTTGAATTTTTGAGTATACAAACCATTTAGTTGCCGCATTCCCCGAGATAAATTTCCATCTATGGTTTCCGCCAATAAATGATAATGATTCGTCATTTGGCAATATCCATGTATTACCCAATTAAAACATTCACAGACTTGACCTAAAATCATTAGCCATTGCCGTCTATCTTCATCGTCACGATAAATCGCCTCTCGACGATCTCCACGTGAGGTAATATGATAAAGCGCATTCGGAAATTCTATTCTTAGGGGTCTTGCCATGATAATAGGGCACCTCGAAATACCGGCATAATTACTAATATTTCACGGAATAAGCCCTGTTTTAAATCCGAAATTCGTTTGACTGATGTGATTAAGCCCCAGTTTGGAAGATTTTCCATTCTGAAATCGCTGTTTCCGGCGATTTCAGGCGCACTTTGCCTATCAAAAGGCAAATGCCGGCTTTACTCCGCTGTTGTTAATAGTCTAGCATAAATGTTATAATGTTGGAACTGACCCCTGTTTTTCTACTTAACAGGCCAGGCTTTAGCATCAACGCGCTAAAGCCTCTCCCGTTCGTCGTGACTGCGTAACAAACCATTACCCCAAAACAACCAACCCCTTAGCCGCTGTGCGCTAAAATAGGTCTTGCCCACACGCCGGTACTCCGTCAAAATACGCATCTAGGCAAATTTTTTTAAAAACCGGGAGCCGTGTCTTCGTTTTTACCCCGCAAACCTGCACCACATCTAGCGAAAATGGGTTAAACTATGACGGAAGGGCGTCAGGGGTAACAATATACGCCTATGTTAACAACAATCCTGTTAACCTGACTGATTCAAGTGGGCTTATTGTTGACACAATCACCGATCTTGTTAGTCTTGGATTAAGCTACCAAGCCTACAAAGATGATCCAAGTTTAACGAATGGCCTTGGGCTTGCTTATGATGCTTTAGCAACCGCTTTACCCGGCCTTCCTGCTGGTGTTGGAATCATTAAAAACGTCGGATCGAAGGCGTGTAAAGTTGCCAGCCCTAATCAACTAAATAAACAAATACAAAAAGGCTTAGCACCAAATGGGGTGCAACGAGTTGACGTTGGTAAAGTTATCGGAGAACAGACACATGTCCATTTTGATGACGGTTCTGCTTTAAATGTTGACGGTTCTTGGAAGCATGGCGAAAGTGATTTATCTAACGCTATAAAAGATTGGTTGCAAAATAACGGATGGACATTGCCAAAATGATCATCAAAAACTTTTCTGATATAAGCGAATGGATTAAATATTCTTCTGAATTACTGCATGAAAAGATGCAGAAATCGGTATCTTTTCATGTAGATGACGTTGATTTTATTGACCTGAATACTTTGAAAGGTGATGACTTATTAAAAGCTAGTTATGAATTCTTACGAATTGCTAAAGAACAGTTAAGTTTGTGCGATTCTAAGTTTTCTTCCTTTTATCCAATCGTTGTAATTCCTTTAGGATATTCAGAGAATATTGAATTCTGGAACGATGCTTTTTTTGACTCCATTGGATGTGTTGAAGAGCCAGCATCCATTTATCTATGCGAGTCTGACAGTGTTTTTAATTTGGATGATCAGGAATACAGATGTCGGATTTATCCTGTATATGAAGATTTAATGGTCTTGTATCGATGTCATCGCTCTTTTGATTCTTATCAGAAGGATTGGGAGTTTTCAAAAGATATTTATTTATTACCTATTTAAGATTCATAGTACGGATAATCTTTGGCTATCCGCCATATGCGCATCTAGGAAATTTTTTTAAAAAACCGGGAGCCGTGCCTTCGTTTTAACCTCGCAAACCCGCAGCACGTCTAGCGAAAATGGGTTAAACTATGACGGAAGGGCATCAGGGTCAATCATATACGCCTATGTTAATAACAATCCCCTTCGATACACCGATCCTCAAGGACTTTTTGCCGGATTGGCTATAAATGCCGGTCGTGTCGCTGTACAAGCAGTGGTTGATGCCGCAACAGTCGCGCTTGGTGGAGCGATGATTGCTGATTCGCTCACTTCCAACAATACCCCACCAATTCCTGGGATTTCACCATCAGCAGACCCAACGACAGGGACTGGAACAAGGCAATGGGATAAGCCTGGTAATTTTGATGATGCCAATAAAGATTTTGATAATTATCCTGATATTACTGGGATTGATAATAAAGGGGATGGCGTCCGTGTTGGAACTTTACCAAAGGGGGGTCACAACAGAGTTGTTTTCGTTGTGATAGACTAATATTTTGCCAGGGTCTAGACCCTGTTGAGACATTTCGAGGGCGTTATCGATGCAAAGTTACGAAACCGATGTAATCGCATGGGCAAATGAGCAGGCCGCGCTTATTCGTGCCGGCCAATTTGACATGCTCGATCTTGAACATATTGCGGATGAGATTGAAGACGTGGGTAAAAGCGAGTTAAGAGAACTGGAAAGCCGAATGGCTGTTTTGTTAGCCCATCTGCTGAAATGGCAATATCAACCCACGCATCGAGGCGTTAGTTGGGAAGTAACGATTAAAACTCAAAGAAAAAATATCACCAGACGCCTACAAAGAACACCAAGCTTAAAATCGACTATGGACGCTGATGATTTTTGGTTAGAGATATGGGATGACGCAGTTGATATCGCGACGAAAGAATCGGGCATAAGTAGTTTTCCAGAGTATTGCCCTTGGAGTTTTGAGCAGATTATGAATTTCGAGTTTTGGCCGGAATAAATGGCGTTGTACGGTTACGCGCGGGTTTCAAGCGCACAAAATTCTGTCGTTTGCTTAAATTCACCCAAATAAGGAATTTTTTTACGCAACGTTTAATGACTACTTGAAAAAGCTAAATAATAGGCTCTATAATTCCTTTTAAACAGAATTAACAGGAATTATAATGGCCGAAGCTAAAGAACGCAGTCTTGGCGTAAAAGCCTTGCCTAAATCGTGCCGGAACCAAATGGCCGCTTTAGGTGAAAATATCCGCTTGGCCAGAATAAGACGGAAGATTCGTCAAGAGGATATGGCGAAAAGAATCGCTATTTCCGTGAAAACTTATCGAAAAATCGAGAATGGTGACGCGACTGTCGCCATGGGTTTATATTTGAGCGCGTTGTTTATGCTGGGTTTGTCCGAGGATTTTTCCGCTTTGGCCGATCCCGCTAAAGACCGTATCGGCTTGTCCATGGAAAGGAGAAACATGCCGGAACGCATCCGCTTGCAAAAAGATAAGGCGCTCGATTTCTGATGGAAAGAATATTTGTTTTTGTTTATCCGCCAGGTGAAACCGTGGCCGTACCGGCCGGTATTTTCGATTATGATAGCAAAGACAAAATCGGTTATTTTTCTTACGGGCATAAGTACCTTGAAAATCATGCTTTTCAAATTTCACCCGATTTAATTTTAGACGACAGCCCAAAAGTATCGGATAAATTTGATGGCTTATTCGGCGCTTTCAGAGATGCTTCGCCCGATTATTGGGGAAGAACGGTTTTTGCGGCTTTAAATAAAAAACCTTTCGATTCAATTGGCGAGCATGAATTTTTATTGGATAAAAGCGCTTCCCGGATAGGCAATCTGGATTTTAGAAAAACGGTTGATGCGCCCGAACCGATTTTAGCATTGCCAACTTTTTCGTCTCTAGCAAAATTAATTAAGGCGTTTGATAATATACAGGCGGGTCAAGAAGTCGACGCGGCTTATCAAATGTTGCTTTTAGCGGGTACGTCCATGGGCGGCATGCGTCCAAAATGCACGATTGAAGACAACAATAAATTATGGATCGCCAAATTCCCATCCAAAGGCGATTCGTACAATGTTGTCCGCGTTGAAGCGGCAACCATGACGATTGCCAAAAATGCCGGGATAACGATTCCAAATATTCGTATTGAACGCATAGCCGAAAAAGATATTTTTATGATCGAGCGGTTCGATCGATCCTATCGGATTGAAAAAAATGCTTACGCCAGAAATGGATTTGTCAGCGGATTGTCCTTACTCGGTAAGGATGAAAGGGATAGAGGTTTTGGTTATCCGGATTTTGCGGAAGCATTGAGGTCATCCGGCGATTGTCAGGGAGCGGAAGAGCTTTTTAAACGCATGGTGTTTAATATCGCCATCAGAAACACCGACGATCATGCTAGAAATCATGGTTTTATTTTAGATTACGGCGGCGTTGTAAAGCTTTCGCCGGCCTACGATATTACGCCAACCGAATCTAAATGCGGCGTATCCACTACATTTTACTTGGCTCTAGACGTAGGAGAAGATGGAAGAGTAGCTAATATCCGCAATGCGCTATCATCATGCAATCGATTTGGATTAACTTATGGCAAAGCTTTAATCATAGTTGATGAAGTTAAGGAATCGGTATCTAATTGGGAACAAGTTTTTAATCAATTCGATATTAGTAATGAAGATATTGAAAAATTTTCGTATACCTTTATGAGCGCGCAAGCGCGGCTTGCTATTTCAACCTGTTAGCGGCGTAGCCCATATGCGGCGACGCGGAATACGGGCGCCGGCCCGAATATTCCCTGGCTTACCATGCAAACTGTTATTTTGTCGACTATGCTTAATGCGGTAGTCCCTGCGTATCGAAATTTAATTGCGAGTATAACTCTATGAATGAAAACCTGGCTAAATCGCGGTTTGTGGCGGTAGCGTCCATTGCCGCCGAATTAAGCGCGGTGATGGAGGTCGCCAAGGAAATATCCCTGGCGGCGGCAAACGCCAAGGCCATCGCTTTCAGGGCGGGCGAAAAAGCCAAAGGTTTCCAGCCCATCACGGATTTTATTAACGACCTGGCCAAGGAAACTATTACCCTGGTCAACAGCATCAACGACCACGCCCTGCTGCTGTATCGTTTGACGGTCGATGAACACTGTTCCGCCATGGCTTGTAGACAATTTGAAAAAATAGCGGAACTGGCGAAATCGGCCCCTTACGCCGATTCCCTGCAAATTCCGCTGAAAAATGCGCAGTCGCGAATGTCGTCAAGTAAGCGGGAATTTGTAAAACACGTCAACGAATTGCTGGAACAATTGGCCGATGTGATGCACCCTGCCCGGGCGGCCCGCGTTATCGCCGCCAATTCCCGCATTGAAGCATCCCAGGCGGGAGAATATTTGCAAAGTCTGCAAGCGGTAGCGGAAAGCGTCGATCATGCCGCGCAGATTATTAATGTCAAGGTCAATCGCTGCCGTAGCGCCTTGAATCTGATTAATAACGACGATTAAGCCGACCTAGAGACCCAAACCATGAAAATGACCAAAATTTACGACGGCGCTTACCAATGGATCATGTTTGGCCGCGATCCGAATAAGCCGGAGAAAATTATCGATACCAATCAATATCTGGTCAGAACCGCTAACCGCGCTTTACTGATCGATCCCGGCGGCATCGATCTGTTCGCGCCGATGCTGGCGGCGGTATTGCATCATGCGCCGGTTGAAGAAATTACCGATTTGTTTGCTTCGCACCAGGACCCGGACATCATTTCATCGTTAGGGCTCTGGGACCAGGCCGTGCCGCACGCCAGACTCCATGCTCCGGCCTTGTGGGAGGGTTTTTTACGGCATTTCGGCCTGGATTCCATTCAATATATGGCTATCCCCGACAACGGCGGCGTCATTAATCTGGACGGTCTGGAACTGCAGATTATACCGGCGCATTATCTGCACTCCTCGGCTAATTTCCATATCTATGACCCGCTGGCGCGGATCCTCTACTCCGGCGATGTCGGCGCCGCGCTGGAAGCGCCCGGCGCGCCGATGTATGTGGAAAACTTCGATCAGCATATCGAAAAAATGCGTTATTTCCACCAACGCTGGATGCCGTCCAATCAGGCGAAACGCGTATGGATAGATAAAATTCGGCATTTGAACATAGACATCATCGCCCCGCAGCATGGCCGGGTATTTAAAGGCGATGACGTAAAACGCTTCCTGGACTGGTTTGAAACCCTGCAAGTTGGGATAGCCGTATAAAATCAGCGAGTAAAAGTAAATTAGGTTTATAATGCCAGCCTGAAACCCGTCGTTGCGGGATGAGAATTTTGTTTAAATTTTGGAGTAATCGACAAAAGGCATGGCGCAAAAACTTTACATACAGACGAACGGCTGCCAAATGAATGAATACGATTCCGGCAAAATGCGCGACCTGCTCCAGGCCGCGCAAGGCATGGAATTAACCGAACATCCGGAACAGGCCGATGTATTATTGTTAAATACCTGTTCGATCCGGGAAAGAGCGCAGGATAAAGTGTATTCCACGGTAGGCCGCTGGAAAAAAATCAAGGATAAACGTCCGGAAGTGATTATCGGCGTCGGCGGCTGCGTCGCCAGCCAGGAAGGCGCCGCTATCCAAAAACGCGCCCCCTATGTCGACATCGTCTTCGGCCCGCAAACCCTGCACCGTTTGCCCGAATTGTTAAATCAGGCGCGTAACGGCCGGAAACATGTAGTGGATATTTCCTTTCCGGAAATCGAAAAATTCGACGCCCTGCCGGAGCCGCGCGCCGAAGGCCCGAAAGCCTACGTATCGGTGATGGAAGGCTGCGGCAAATATTGTACTTATTGCGTGGTGCCCTATACGCGCGGCGAAGAAGTCAGCCGTCCGCTGGCGGATGTGATGGCGGAAATTACGCTGCTGTCCCAACAAGGCGTACGGGAAATCCATCTGCTCGGCCAAAATGTCAACGCTTACCGAGGCGTTACCGCCGACGGCGATTTGGCCGGTTTCGCGTTGTTGCTTTATTGCGTGGCGGCTGTAGAGGGCATAGACCGCATCCGGTTTACCACTTCCCACCCGCTGGAATTTAGCGACGACATCGTCCAGGCTTATGCCGATATTCCGCAACTGGCGGATCATTTGCATTTGCCGGTGCAAAGCGGCAGCAACCGCATACTGGCGGAAATGAAACGCGGCCACGCCCGTGAGGATTATCTGGAAATTATCCGCAAAATAAAAGCGGTGCGGCCCAATATCAGCATGTCTTCCGACTTTATTATCGGCTTTCCGGGTGAAACCGAACAGGATTTCGCCGATACCTTGGCGTTAATCGATGAAGTCGGTTTCGATACCTCATATAGTTTTATTTTTAGCCCCCGGCCTGGAACGCCGGCCGCCGGTTATGCCGATAACGTTAGCATCAAGACCAAGGAACAGCGCTTACAAATTTTGCAAGCGCGTTTGCACAAATCGGCGGCCGCTATTTCCGAGTCGATGATTGGTAGCGTGCAGACCATTCTGGTCGAAGGCCAGTCGAAAAAAAATCCGTTACATCTGACCGGACGCACCGAAAATAACCGGGTGGTCAATTTTGCCGGCCATCCGCGCCTGACCGGGCAGTTTGCCGATATTCTGATAACCGAGGCGCAGCCCAATTCCCTGCGTGGACGGGTGGTAGACGCCTCCATTGAAAAAATTCCGCTGACAGCCTAGTCTTGAATACCATCAGTACATCAAAACAAATTACTTTATTGCCGGCCGATAACCAGCGGTTATCCAATTTTTGCGGAGAACTGGACCGGCACTTGCGGCAAATAGAACAACGCTTGCAAGTCGAGATCGCCAACCGCAGCAACCATTTTCAGATTACCGGCGTCGATCAGGCGGTAAAGGCCGCCTGCGCCGTGATGGAAAATCTGTTCGAAATAGCGGCCAATGAAGAAATCACTCCGGAGCAAGTTCATCTAAGCCTGCAAGACGCCAGCGTTGACGAACTGACGGCGGCTCGCGCCGCTCTGCAAAATCAAGCGCCGGTTCATATCAAAACCAAGCATGGCGTGATCAGAGGCCGCGGACATAATCAGCAAGAGTATCTGCGCAAAATTCTCTGCCACGACATCAATTTCGGCGTCGGGCCGGCCGGCACCGGTAAAACTTATCTGGCGGTCGCCTGTGCGGTGGAAGCGTTGCAAAACGAAACGGTGCGGCGCATCATACTGGTGCGGCCGGCGGTGGAAGCCGGCGAAAAACTGGGCTTTTTGCCCGGCGACATGGCGCAAAAAGTCGACCCTTATTTGCGGCCCTTATACGATGCGCTCTACGACATGCTCGGTTTCGAACGGGTGGAGAAACTGCTGGAGAAAAGCGTGATTGAAGTCGCTCCCTTGGCATTTATGCGCGGCCGAACCTTGAACGATTCGTTTATCATCCTCGACGAAGCCCAAAACACCACCACGGAACAAATTAAAATGTTTTTGACGCGGATTGGCTTCGGCTCCACGGTCGTCATTACCGGCGACGTAACGCAGATCGATTTGCCCAACGAAAAAATGTCGGGCTTAATACATGTATTAAAAGTCTTAAAAGACGTCGAAGGCATCAGTTTTACCTTTTTCGGCGTACGCGACGTCGTCAGGCACCCGTTGGTTCAGCGCATCGTCGCCGCATATGAACGCTATGAACAACAGTCGCCATCATGAATTATCTGGATATTCAAATCGTCACCGAAAGTAACGATTATCCTGAAGCCGGCCTGTTTCAGCAATGGGTGGACGCAGCGCTGGCCGATGCCGGCCGCGATATTGAAATTGTGATCCGTCTGGTTGACGAGACCGAAAGCGCCGAATTGAACCGGCAATACCGGCATAAAAGCGGCGCAACCAATATCCTGAGCTTTCCATTCTCGGCCCCGCCTGGCGCAGAGACGGATTTGCTGGGCGATCTTGTCCTCTGCTGCCCGTTAATTCGCCGGGAAGCGCTGGCCCAACACAAACCGGTTGCGCATCACTGGGCGCATATTACAATACATGGCGTACTGCATTTGTTAGGATATGATCATTGCGAAGAACTACAGGCCGAACAAATGGAAACGTTGGAAATTGAAATTTTAAGTAAACTTAATATAGCCAATCCTTATCTGGAAGAGAGTGCGCCATGAGCGATGGTAACCCCCCGAGTAGTCAGCCCCATCAGCGAAGTATGCTGGAGCGCATCAGCTATTTTCTGACTGGGGAGCCGCAAGATCAACAGGATTTGATGGAAATTCTGCGCGAAGCGGAAGAAAAGCATCTGCTCGACGCCGATGCGCTCAGCATGATAGAAGGCGTTTTGCAAGTTTCGGAAATGCGGGTCAGAGACATCATGATCCCCCGCTCGCAAATGGTCGTGGCGCCCAGGGAAGCAGAACTGGAAACCATATTTCCGCTGGTCGTCGAATTCGCCCATTCCCGCTTCCCCGTCATCGAGGAAGACCGCAGTAAAGTGGTCGGGATATTACTCGCCAAGGATTTGCTCGCCCACGCGCTGCGCGACAAAACCCTTAAAGTCGAAAACATCATGCGTAGCGCCTATGTAGTGCCGGAAAGCAAACGTTTAAACGTGTTGCTGAAAGAATTCCGCACCGAACGCAACCACATGGCCATAGTCGTCGACGAATACGGTAACGCCGCCGGGCTGGTAACCATAGAAGACGTGCTGGAGCAGATCGTCGGCAAGATCGAGGACGAGCACGACGAAGACGAAAACCATGAATTTATTTCTCAGCGCAGCGAGCGCGAGTTTATTGTCAAAGCCCTAACTCCAATCGCCGAATTTAACGACTATTTCTCCGCCGAACTGGAGGACGACGACTGCGACACCATAGGCGGGCTGATCGTGCAAAGACTGGAGCATTTCCCCAAACGCGGCGAAAAAATTGAGATCGACGATTTTATTTTTGAAGTGCTCCGCGCCGACACCCGCCGGGTGCATTTGTTGAAAATGAAAATTAAGTAGGCTGGGTAGAGCAAAGCGAAACCCAGCATGTGTAGGCTTTGAAGCTGGGTTTCACTTTGCTCTACCCAGCCTACGTTCCCTGAATGTCAGGTTTCATACAAACCGGGAAAAAAACCAATACAGCGACCCGGACAGCAGCATGGCCGACGGCAGCGTCAGCACCCAGGCCATCGCCAGATTACGGACGGTGCTCAATTGTAAACCGGAATTATTAGCGGTCATCGCTCCGGCTACGCCGGATGAAAGCACGTGGGTAGTCGAAACCGGCAGGCCGTATATATCGGCAGCGCCGATAGTCGCCATGGCCACCAGTTCCGCCGAAGCGCCTTGCGCATATGTCAGATGGGTTTTGCCGATTTTTTCGCCGACCGTCACCACAATGCGCTTCCAGCCCACCATCGTACCCAAGCCCAGCGCTATCGCCACCGTCACTTTTACCCACAACGGGATAAATTTGGTCGCGTTATCAATATCCTTCTTAAATGCTTTGATATTGGCGTCGGCGTCGGCGTCAAATTCCACGGCATGGCTTTTTTCCAGAAAACGCAATGCTTCCGAGGCCAGATACATGTCGTTCCGCACGTTCTCCACCGCTTCGACAGGCAGACCGTCCAAACCGCCGTATAGTTTGACCTGGGCGCCGATATCGCCCACTATAGCCGCCAGCCCGGCCAGGACTTCCGGACTATAGGTTTTGACGCGCACATATTCGGTCAGAGTAAGACGCGGATCGGCTGGCGCGGCCACGGTAACGGATTTTAACAGCGATTCCTGCGTGACATGCGAAATAGCGGCGAACTGAGTGGTATGCTCCACCGGCATGCTACGGTTCAAGGCATAAGCCATCGGCACCGTACCTACCAGTATCAGCATGATTAAACCCATGCCTTTTTGACCGTCATTAGAGCCGTGCGCAAACGAAACGCCGGTGCAGGTCAAAATCAACAGGCCGCGGATCCACAACGGCGGCGGCGTTTGCCCTTTCGGCTCTTCGTACAATTCCCGGTTTTTGACGAATTTGCGCAAACCTAACAGCAACAACGCCGCCAAACCGAAACCGATAACCGGCGATAACAGCAAGGAATAACCAACCTTAACGGCCTGCGCCCAATCAACGCCGCTGGTGCCGTCTCTACCGTGCATTAACGCATTTGCTACGCCGACGCCGATAATCGAACCGATCAAGGTATGCGACGAAGAAGCCGGCAAACCCAACAGCCAAGTGCCCAAATTCCAGAGGATGGCGGCAATCAGCAAGGCGAACACCATGGCAAAACCCGCGCCTGAGCCGACTTGCAGGATTAATTCCACGGGCAACAGCGAAATAATGCCGAACGCTACCGCGCCGCTGGAGGTGAGCACGCCGAGAAAATTAAAACAGCCCGACCAGAGTACGGCAAAATTTGCCGGCAAGGAATGCGTATAAATAA
>JBEKBU010000108.1:0-13174 GCA_050015235.1 Methylomonas sp.
CCTGTTCAGTACGGCTGTTTTCCAGCCGAAACAAAGCGGCCGCCAAATTTTTAAGCCCACTCAAATCCTCAATAGCGAAGCACCCTTCATCCAGCAACAAAAAGCTTATCCGCGGACGGTATTTTTCCAACCCGCTAGGAGCGGGGTGCATCAATTTATCCAACTCCACCGGAGCTTGCCAGCGCCGTTCGCCATTATAAAGCACCAGCGGCAAAACCGGAGGCAGCAAGTTATGTTTACCTAAATTTTCCGTTCGGATCAAATCTTGATAGAGCAGCGCAAGATATCCGAGAATCCGCACAGCCATAAAATGATCGACCGTAGATTGAAACTCCAGCAGAATGTAAACGTATAGCCATTCGTCACCCCAACGCATACGCCAAATCAGGTCGTCTTCCCTATCGCGTAAATCATCGCTAACATAGCTGCCGCTGACTTTCTCCAAAGTCGTAAAATCGCATTGATTCACCCATTCTTCTTTAACAAAACCCTTGAGTAAATCCGTTACCATTTCCGGATGGGCAAAAAGCAATTTGTAGCTATTATCGTGAGACATAGGCGAAAAAATGATGTTTTATAGAATAATTATACAGCCTAGCCTAACTGCAAACCATTTATTGCCGAACCCGGATTCCTAGCTTTGTTTTTATAAGCACAAAACAATTTTCACCGGCAAGCTTGTCAATCCACAATACCTACAAACTATAAGCTATGCTGCCGGCCATGACTAAACGGCAACTTTATCTGGCGGCTTACGACATTTCCTGCAACCGGCGCTTGCGCAGGGCGTTGCGGGTGTTGCGCGGCTATGCGTCCGGCGGGCAAAAGTCGGTATTTGAATGCTTTTTGTCACCCGTTGAAAAATCGGCGTTACTGGACGAAATAGCCCAGGTAATCGATTGCCGGGAAGACCGCTTTATGCTGTTGAAATTAACCGGCGCCAAGCATGTCCGCATTCTCGGCAAAGCGGTTTTACCTCAAGACGGCAGTTTTTATTATATAGGCTAAACGATGAGCAGTTTATATCTGGACAAAAAAAATTTGGCGATAAAATTAGACGGCCAAGCGCTGGCCTTGTACGAAGATACAGTCAAAAAAGGCACTGTGCCGCTGCATTTGTTGGAGCGTGTAGTCTTGCGAGGCAATGTCCAACTGGAAAGCCGGGTGCTGGGCGCGTTATCGGAACGGAATATAGGGCTGATTGTTTTGTCCGGGCGGAATACGGAAGCTACCGCAATGCTGGCGGCAAAATCCGCAAATGACGCGGCGCGCCGCTTAGGCCAATATCAATGCAGCCTCGACCAAGAATTCAGGACGCCGCTGGCGCGCTGGCTAGTGCTGGTGAAAGTCAGAAAACAGCAAGACTTGTTACGCGAAGCAATGGCCGCGCGCGCGGATTTACGCCATTCGCTGCATACCGCTTTACAGACAATAAAAGGCATTACCGGCCAATTACGCGAAGATGGTAACGAGCTGACTATCCCACAGTTGCGCGGCTTGGAAGGCGCCGCCGCCGCGGCCTATTTTGGGGGTTATACTGGTTTGTTTGCACCGTCATTAAATTTTACCGGCCGCTTTAAGCGCCCGCCGCCCGATCCGGTCAACGCCTGCTTGTCTTTGGGCTACACGTTGTTGCATTATGACGCGGTACGCGCCTGTCAGATTACCGGTTTGGACCCGATGCTGGGATTTTTTCACGACATCAGCTTTGGCCGCGAGTCTTTGGCTTGCGATCTAATGGAGCCGTTGCGTCCGGTTATGGATGGCTGGATTTGGCAAATATTTAAAGAACGGCAATTACGCGTTGAGCATTTTAGCGATGACAATGGCCGCTGTTTGATGAACAAAGCCGGGCGGCACTGTTTTTACGGCATGTACGAGGCAAAAATCGGCCCCGCGCGCCGTTTGTTGCGGCGTTACGCATATGCATTAGCCAAACGTTATTTATCCGCTTTTCAAAACCAGGATTCCTGATTAAGGTTATTTTATGCGCCCTTTGTATATAGAAGGCTCGCCAAACTGCCGGGTAACGCTGGACGATCCGGCCCTAAGGATTATGGTTGCGGACAAAGCGGATCAATTATTCCCGCTTTCCAGAATCTCAAGGGTGGTTTGCATCGGCGTTGTCGATTGGACGATGTCCGCCTTGCTGGCTTGCGCGGATACCGGCATACATGTGATTTTTCTGGAAAGAAACGGCGAAATAAGAGCTCGCTGGCTGGGCCGTAGCGGCGAGCGGCAAGATTTAACCCAACGATTGCTGGATTTGCTGGCGCGGGGTGATGGACAGGATCTATACGGAAATTGGCGCCTGGCTATGGAAAAATTGGCGGCTCGCAGTTGCGCCAGAAGGCTGGGCGTGCCGGACTGGCGAGAGACGCCGGTTAAAATCCTGCGGGAACAAATCAATCGGCAATTGCCTGAAAGCGGACGCCAAACGGCTAATCTATTACAAAGCCTGCTATATGCCGATTTATTGCATTGGTTAACAGAAGCAGGTTACAACTGCAATGATGAAACGCTGTTATCCAATCGGCTGGATTTAGCCGCCGATTTCAGCCGCTTGCTGGTTTGGGATTTTTATCCGGGCTTACTCGGTCAAAAGGCGTTTAGTTCCCAAATGCCGGCGGATAGTGCGGTTTTGTATAATGGCCATGCCGAACGGAGTTACTTATTGTTCCGGGGTTGCTTCAATAAACTGCATCAATTTTTGCTGGCGGTTAGTTGATGGCGGATAACCGGCCCGGCTTATATTTAATCAGCTACGATATCGCTAATCCACGTCGCTTGTCACGCGTACATCGGGTATTGAAGAAAGCCGGCCTGCCGATGCAGTATTCGGTATTTACAGTCGTGATAAAGCGCAAGCCATTACTGCGCTTGCTGGATAGGCTGGAAGTATTGATCGACAGGCGCGCCGACGACATACGCTGCTACCGGCTACCGGAAAAACGCGATGTAAGCGCCTTAGGCCGGCAATATTTTCCGCCGGATGTGCTGTTGTTCACAGGCGGCGTTAATCAGATTTTGTAAGCGCTAAAAATTTAGGGTCGGCACAAACCACCACGGTTTGTCAGCGCGATTACCCGATTAACGAAGTGTAATAGGGGGAATGAAAAGCCTTTCGGGAAATGCGATAAAACTCGCGATCGATGCGTAATCCGGTAAGCCTTGATGCCCGCGATTTAGCTTCGCATAATCGCGGCTACGCGGGCTATCTCTCCGGTCTATACACGGGAGAGGGAGCTGTCCCTAGCTTAACTTAACGGCATTGTCCCGGAGGGAGAAGGTACGGCTTGCCGCTTAACTTAACGGCATGGGGTGAATAGTCATAATATTTTTATTGCGTTGGGATTATAATTATCAAATGAAATTTGAATGGGATGCAATAAAAGCTATCGCAAATCTGTCTAAACACAATGTCTCGTTTGAGGAAGCGAAAACGGTTTTTGATGACCCTTTGTACGTTGATTTTTACGACCCGGACCATTCCTATGATGAATATCGCTTCATCCTTCTCGGTGAATCGATTCAAGGGCGGTTATTGTTTGTTTCATATATGGAGCGTAACGAAACTATTCGGTTGATTAGTGCAAGAGAAACTACGCCTTCGGAGCGGAAAACCTATGAACAAGATTGAAAAAGAAGATGAATTAAGGCCGGAATATGATTTGCAAAGTTTGCAGGTCAGAAAGCTTGGGCCTGGGCGTAAAAAATTTGGCGATATGGTTCGCTTGGAGCCGGATGTAATGGCTAAATTTCCGAATGCCGACGCCGTCAATGAAGCTTTACGCTATTTAATTGAAATAGCAAAGCGCACAACCAGCTTAATCCAAGGCTCTGGCGAGCATCGCTAATAACTGTGAGTTAACCACGTAACACCTACAGCAGGCCGTGTCCCTAACTATTAAACAATGCTTCAGGAGTTTCCGCGCGAGGTAAGCGCCTTAGGCCGGCAATATTTTCCGCCGGATGTGCAGTTGTTCACCGGCGGGGTTAATCAGATTTTGTAGCGGATTTAAGGATGCGCCAACTTTTCAAGCGTAAGTCGGCTGAAACGCCTGCTGAGGATTAGCGACAGGCCCGTCGCCTTCCCAATACGGCGAAAGTTTACGCAAATTGGCGACTATGCCCGGCATTACTCTCAATACTTCATCCACTTCGCTCATGTCGTTGAAGCGGGAAAACGAAAAGCGGATAGTGCCGTGCGCCGCCGTATAAGGTATCTGCATGGCCCGCATGACATGCGAAGGCTCCAGGGAGCCGGATGTACAGGCGGAGCCGCTGGAGGCGGCGATACCGGCTTTGTTCAGCAACATCAAAATTGCTTCGCCCTCGATATATTCAAAAGCAATGTCGGTGGTATTCGGTAAACGGTTGTTCAAATCGCCGGTGATAAAACTATGCGGGATCTGTTCGACTATACCTTTCTCCAGTTTGTCGCGCATGGCTTTGACTTGGATATTCTCATACTCCATATGTTCTATCGCCAATTCACAAGCTTTGCCTAAACCAACGATAGACGCTGTATTTTCAGTACCGGCGCGGCGGCCGCGCTCCTGGTGCCCGCCGCGCAGCAATGGCCGGTAACGGGTGCCGCGGCGCAAGTACAACACGCCTATGCCTTTGGGAGCATGCAGTTTATGGCCGGATATCGATAACATGTCAATTTTGGTATCTTGCAACATCATCGGGATTTTACCGACAGCCTGCACTGCGTCGGTATGGAACATTACGCCGGCGTTACTCGCCATTTCCGCCATTTCAACTACCGGGAAAATCGTGCCGGTTTCGTTGTTGGCCCACATCACCGAAGCAATCGCCACTTGGTCGGACAACATGTTTTTGTATGCTTCCAGACTCACTCTGCCGCATTTATCCACCGGCAAACGATGTATGGTATAGCCTTCTTTCTCCAGATTTTCGCATAAATTCAAAATCGCCGGATGCTCGACGGCGGTAGTGATAATTTCCTTACGGTTGGGCTGCGCCTTGATAGCCGATAAAATCGCGGTCGAATCGGACTCGGTGCCGCATGAAGTAAATATGATCTCGGAATCATGCTCAGCCCCGATCAACTCCTGAACCTGGCCGCGGGCTTTTTTGATCGCTCGCGCCACGCCATCGGCAAACCGGTGTATGGATGAAGGATTTCCGAATTGTTCGGTAAAAAAAGGCATCATGGCGTCGACCACGGCCATATCCACTTTGGTGGTGGCGTTATTATCCAGATAAATATCAGGCATGAGCAGCCTCCTTAGCAGCCGGTTTTGGCATTTGCGAAGCCGGCACTACCCGGATGAACTCGCCCAGCACTTCCAGCAAACGTTGTTGGATGCCGGAAATAGTCATCGACGCCATTTGACAACCGTTACAAGCGCCGGTCATATTTACATAGGCGACATTGTCCATGACTTCCACCAGCTCCACGTCGCCGCCGTCCGCCATTAGTTGCGGCCGCAAGGAATTTAGGACTTCTTCGATTTTCTTGATGCGTTGCAGATTAGTCAGCGGCTTTTTCTCGGCTACCACCGGCTGTTGGATGGGTGCGGCATTCGGGTCGAAGGCTTCTCCACGCTCTTTCAGCACTTTTTCCAGGATAGCCTCGATGTCTTCATGGCAAGAAGCGCAACCGCCGCCGGCCTTGGTGTAATTCGTGACGTCCTCGACGGTGCGCAGCATATTCGCCCAGACCATTTCTTCTATCATCACCGCGTCGATGGCGAAACATTTACAGATCAGCGCGCCTTCTTCATGGTCATCCTTCCATTCTTCGCCGCGGTAGTTGGCTACCGCCGCCTGTAAAGCTTCGCGCCCCATCACCGAACAATGCATTTTTTCAGGCGGCAGACCGTCAAGTTCCTTGGCGATGTCCTGATTAGTGACTTTCAAGGCTTCGTCCAGGGTTAACCCCTTGATTATTTCGGTCAACACTGACGATGACGCAATCGCCGAACCGCAACCGAAAGTTTGAAAACCCGCGGCTTCGATGATTTCGGTTTGGTCGTTAACTTTCAGCGTCAAACGCAGGGCGTCGCCACAACTGATAGAGCCGACTTCGCCGATCGCATTCGCTCCGGCTACGGCGCCGGCATTTTTAGGGTTGAAGAAATGTTCTTTAACTTTATCTGAATAATCCCACATAATTTAATCTCTCCAGCGTTATGAGCAGGTTTTAGTTGGAGCGCCGTTATCGCTCGTAGTAAACGATGAACCGCAGGCGCAGCTTTTTACGGCATTGGGATTAGTGAATTTAAATCCGGAACCTTCCAGGCTATCGACAAAATCTATAGACATGCCATCCAGCTTTGGTAGACTTGAAGGATCGACATATACTTTCACTTGACCGCAATCAATAACAGTATCATCCTGACTTTGCGTTTCCTCCAAACGTAGCCCGTAAGACAGACCGGAACAACCGCCGTCGGTCACTTCAATTCGCAACCCGCCGGTCGGTTTGTCTGAACTGCTTATAAATCTACCCACGGCATTTACAGCGCTTTCGGTTAGTGTAATCATTTTTTAACTCCTGAACAGGTTGGCATTGATCTTGTAACAATCTCAAGCAACCAGTGTGCCATACGTTATAATTTCGGCTAAAACCCTGATTAACCGGGCTCTCTGGAAAACCGCGCCGATATGTAACCGGCTTGTTTCGCAACAAAAAGGCTGTGTTTGTCGGTTTTACTACAAATCACCCACAGGAAAATTTTATGAACGTTGAAGACTTGGATTTAGGCGATGTGGTTTATGCCGCTCATACCATTATTGACGACGGCAGCATGCCGGACGCCGAGGAAGGTGAAATCCTTGCGCCTTCCGGCGCGCGCGGCGTTATTGTCATGAAAGGCCATGTAGAGCAAGATCCGGGCAAAAGCGTATTTTTGGTAAGATTCGAAGATCAAACAATGAATCTTGGGCCTCCTATCGGTTGTTGGAGCAGCGATTTAATGGTGTCGGCCCCGCATTAAACTTTTACAAATCCAACGTATCGTAATGAACGATTTAGCCGCCGCTATCATAGCTTACCATCAACGCACCAAGCATCAACTTAACGCTTACGCCAAAGGCCCGGCGTCGCTGGATTGGGACGATCAGCCCAATCCGTTCCGGCGTTTCAAAGGCTGCGAGGCCGCGCCATTACCGGCGCCCGGCGCCGATTTGCCCAGTCTGTTCGCCGAACTCGACCGGCCGGAACTGATTACGCCGGCGGCACTTAATTTAACCAATTTAGGCTTGTTGCTCGAATTATCTTTCGGCTTGTCGGCCTGGAAACAATTCGGCCCCGATCGCTGGTCTTTGCGCTGCAACCCTTCCAGCGGCAATCTGCACCCGACTGAAGTCTATTTGCTGTGTAGTAATGCCGAAATCCTGGCGCCGGGCGTTTATCACTATGTTAGTCACGATCATGCGTTGGAACGACGTAACCGGTATAGCGCCGAGCCATTGCAAGATGCGCTGTTTATCGGTTTAAGCTCTATTCATTGGCGGGAAGCATGGAAATACGGCGAACGGGCGTTCCGCTATTGCCAGCATGACATAGGCCACGCTCTGGCTGCACTGAGTTATGCCGCCGCCGCATTGGGCTGGCGGATTGAACTATGCAGCGAAGCCGCCGACGCCGAAATAGCCGCATGGCTGGGGCTGGACCGCGGCGGCGATTTTATCGGCGATGAAGCGGAAACGCCGGATTTATGGTGCCGAATTCATGCTTCCGCACCTTCCGGCGATGAGAATCTGGCGTTTTTAGAGCCTTTATCCGCATCCGCAACTTGGTTCGGAGCGGCCGAGCGTTTAAGCGGGCGGCACTTTTACCGTTGGCCTATCATAGACGAAGTAGCGAAACAGGCCGAGAAACCCGCTACAGCAAAAGAACGCTGGCAGGCGCCGCCTATTGAACTAAGTGCGCCCAGCTTGAATATTACCGCCAGCCTCCTGATACGCCAACGTCGTAGCGCCCAACACTTTAACGCCAAAGCCGGTCTAATGCCGCTGGCGGATTTCCACCGCATACTCGCCGCATTGCTGCCTAGCAGCAAACCGCCATTTACAGCCTGGAATTGGCAACCGGCGGTACACCTGTTTATTTTCGTACACCGGGTTGCGGATCTGGAGCCAGGCCTATACCTGTTACCGCGCGATTTATCTGTTATCCCAACCTTACAGGCCGACTTATCCGCCGAATTTATCTGGCGAGTAATTCCAGCGCCGTTCAGTTTTTATAAACTAGCCGACGGCAATTTCAGGACAACCGCCAAAACGCTATCCTGCCATCAGCCTATCGCCAGCGACAGCGCTTTTAGCCTGGGCATGCTGGCGAATTTTACCGCCACCCTCAGCGGAAACGCCTGGGCTTACCGCCGCTTATTTTGGGAATGCGGCCTAATAGGGCAAATTCTATATCTGGAAGCAGAAGCCGCCGGCGTCCGCGGCACCGGCATCGGCTGTTTTTTTGATGATGCGGCGCATGCGGTTTTGGGCTTGCGGAGTGAAGACTGGCAAAGCCTGTACCATTTCACTGTCGGCGACCCCCTGGAGGATGGGCGATTGCAGAGTTTGCCCGCCTACGGGCATTTGTTGTAATTTTTGAGATAACTTTAGCTGGTATTCAGTAAACTGAATAGTCGGTTTGGGGCTTCTTCAAGTATTGTAACTACCGCCGGATGCTTGAGTTTGCGGCGGGCGGTAATTGCATAAAACCGCTCGAATACATTATCTATATGGCCTACGATCCGCGCCCCATATTGATAATTGATTTCGTCCGCCACCGCTACGGGCGCAAAAAACATTCCAGCTCCAGCAGAGGCGAAAGTTTTCAATAATGCGCTATCTTCAATTTCGGCTTGAACTTTAGGATAAATTTCCCTAGCATCGAACCATTGATCCAGCGAGCGCCGCAACGCGGTATTAGACGTGGGTAATATTAATGGCGCGCCGTTTAGCGAACGCGGAAAATCTACTCTATATCTATCGAAAAGCTTGGGCGTACCAAATACCGCGATAGCACTCTCTCCGAGCAAATGATTGAAAACATTTGCCTCGGCTGCTTGGAACGCTGGACTATCCGACAAAACCAGATCAACCCCGTGAAAGGCTATTTCCGCAATTAGCTTTTCGGCTTTATCTACAAAACAAACCAATTGCACAGTATCTTTAGAATTTAAAATGGGTTCAAGCAACCGGTAAGCAACAAGCTTGGGCAATGCATCCGCTACTCCAACATTTAACCTGATCGCATGAGATCCGGTCCGGCCTTTGAGAGTGTTTGTCAATTCGCGTCCCAACGTGAATATTTCCTCCGCGTATTGGAACACAATTTGACCTGAATCGGTAAGCACCAATTTTCTTCCATTTTTATAAAAAAGCTTTCCGCCTATGGCCTTCTCAAAAACGGTTAATTGGGCGCTGATAGTCGGTTGCGCTAAGTGCAGCTTCTCACAAGCTTGCATAATGCCGCCTTCTTTAGCTACATTCCAAAAATAAAATAAATGTTGGTAATTTAATCTTTCCATAGTAATTTTCTATGAATAAAATAGATTTATTCTATTTTACAATATATTTTTTGATCAGTATTCTATTAACCATAATTTCGGTTTTTATGCGGAACAGGTTATGCAGAAGCTTATCCAAGGTATACATCACTTTCAAAAAACATTGTTTGGAACGCAACGAGAACTTTTTGAACGGCTAGCTCATGGGCAGTCGCCGGAAGTATTATTTATTACTTGCTCCGATTCTCGAATTAATCCGAATCTTCTGACGCAAACCGAGCCAGGCGAATTATTTATATTGCGCAATGCCGGGAATATAATCCCGCCATATGGGGCAAACATAGGCGGAGAGGCGGCGACAATAGAATTTGCGGTAGCCGGACTAGGCGTTAAAGACATTATTATTTGCGGTCATTCCCATTGCGGAGCCATGAGCGCAGTCGTGGAGCCACTGCCGGCACAAGATTTTCCAGCCTTGAAACAATGGCTTTCTTATGCGGAGACTACTAGGCGAATTATTCAAGAAAAATATTCTGAACTAATAGGCCCGGCGCGGCTGACGGCGACAATTCAAGAAAATGTGTTGGCGCAGATGGAAAATTTACGCACACACCCTGTTATCGCTTCAAATCTGGCGCAAGGCAAACTTAAGCTGCATGGCTGGGTATATAAAATCGAGTCGGGGGACGTTTATGGTTACGATCCTAATATTAATCAATTTCAACTTTTGAGCGAACATCGCTACGAATTTCCAATTATTGGGCGTCAACTGATTCCAGTGGAGATTTAAATATGTTTACCTTATATGATGACAAAGAACTTAGCCGCGGCAAACGTTTGCTGATATCAATGTTGGCCAGAAGGCTAAAAATTGCGGCCGGTCCGGAAATCACCACTATTGTCGATCAGTTGCAGCACGACTTTCATGGCCTAATTCATGAAAGCGGCGGAAATGCCCGCCGCCAACATTTGATGAAAACGATAGAAGCATTGCCGCTAGAAATTACCGATAAAGTAGTCAGGGCATTTAATCTTTATTTTAGCCTTGTCAATATCGCCGAGGAATCCTACGGCTTGAAGCTTAGAAGGCGTTTGTCCGAGCGGGGCGGGCATTTTTGGCGCGGATCGTTTCACGATACGCTCGCCACCCTTAAAGAATCAGGCGTTACCGCCACACAACTGAAAATTTTGTTTGATGAATTATTATACTTGCCGGTTTTGACGGCGCATCCGACCGAATCGAAGCGCAGAACCATCAAAGGCGTATTACGCAATATATTTCTAAGTTTCGAAAAACTCAATGACACTAGGCTCAAAGGCTACTACCGTCAGGAAGCGCTGAACACGCTGCAAAGCCAAATCCACTTGCTGTGGAAAACCGATGAAGTCCGCGCTCACAGCATGGGACCGGTGGACGAAATTGAAACTGGCTTGTCTTATTTTCCCAGTTCATTATTTACAGCCACGCTTAAAGTCTACCGTAACTTTGAGCGTGCGTTAGTTGATATTTATGGTTCTGACGCCGCTCAAATACCGATGCCGAATTTCCTGGCCTACGGCTCCTGGATAGGAGGAGACCGTGACGGCAATCCCAATGTCAAACCGGAAACCACAATAATGGCGGCGCGCATGCAATCGCGAGCCATTCTGCAGGAGTATATTAGAAGGATCGATACGTTGCGCGAACATCTTTCCTTCTCTTACGGGTTATGCTCTCCTTCCGCCGAATTTTTGTCCAGCTTGGAACACGACCGTTCAATTGTTGGACCCGCGGCGCAGGTAATAGAAAAACCCTATTTGCAGGAACCGTACCGGCAGAAACTGGCGCTGATGAAATACCGGATGGAGCATTCGCTGGCCGAAATCGAGAAAGGCATCCAGGACGGTTCCGCTATGCCGATTACCTATAAATATAGTTGTTCGGAATTTCTGGCTGATCTGCAATTGATCAAACGCTCCTTGTGTAGTCACGATGACAGTGAAATTGCAGGGCTGGAATTACTGGATTTGATCCGCCTCACCCAAACATTTGGCTACCATTTGATGCAATTGGACGCCAGGCAGGAATCAGGCCGCCACAGCCAAGCTGTGGCGGAAATTTTAAATCTGGCGTTGGCTATCGATTATCGGCAACTGGACGAAACAGCAAGAATTGACGTGCTTAGCGAAGCAATCGCGGCGGCGGGCGGATTAATTTACGAAAGAAATCTTTTGTCCGCGGAAACTCTAGAGACACTGGAAATCTTTCAAGTCATAGCGCAAATGCGCTCCGAGTTAGGAAACCAATGTTTCGGCCGTTATGTCATTTCCATGACACATCACGCAAGCCATGTTCTGGAAGTGCTATTACTAGCGGCGCAATGGGGTTTAGCGGGACGGATTGCCGGCCATTGGTATTGCTTTATCGGCGTGAGTCCATTGTTCGAGACTATTGATGATCTTAAACACATAAATACCGTTCTTAATACTTTATTTGACGCTCCGGCATATCTTGAGTTGCTTAAAGCTTTTGGACATCGTCAGGAAATTATGTTGGGCTACTCCGATTCATGTAAGGATGGAGGCATATTAGCTTCAGCCTGGAATCTTTATCAGGCTCAACGGCAAATCATTGGAATTTGCGAACAACGCGGAGTCAAATGCCGGCTGTTTCACGGGCGTGGAGGCACAGTGGGCCGGGGCGGCGGCCCAACGCATGAAGCAATACTCGCTCAGCCGCCCGATACGGTGCGAGGTCAAATTAAGTTCACCGAACAAGGTGAGATGCTGTTCTATCGTTACAACAATATGGAAACCGCGGTTTATGAATTGACCTTGGGCGTCGCCGGATTAATAAAGGCCAGCACAAGCCTGATTCAAACAGAAACCGTTGATTATAGCCAATATCATGCCGTTATGAACGAACTTGCTTTTATAGGAGAAAATAGATTTCGCGAGTTGACCGAACACACCGAAGGTTTTCTGGATTATTTTTACGAAGCCACTCCGGTGAGCGAGATTGGCCAGCTCAATTTGGGATCGCGCCCTTCTCATCGGAAACAAAAAGATCGGTCAAAACAGTCCGTACGCGCGATAGCCTGGGTATTTTCGTGGGCGCAGTCCAGACAGACCTTTCCGGCTTGGTTTGGCATCGGCGCCGGCTTGTCAGTCTGGTGCTCGGGAAAACCGGAACGGTTGAAAATATTACAAGATATGTATCGAGAATGGCCTTTTTTCCGGAATTTGCTCAGTAATGTGCAGATGGCGTTGAGCAAAACCGATATGGATATCGCCAAAGAATATGCAACTTTATGTGTTGATAGCACTACCGGCAAACGCATTCATCATTTGATCGCCAGCGAATATCGGCGTTGCGTGGACTGGATTCTAGATGTAACAGACGCCGAAGAGTTATTGGCCGATAACCCCATGCTAGCCACATCGTTACATAGCCGGAATAGTTATTTAGGGCCGCTAAATTTCATCCAGGTTGTATTGTTACGTAAAGTTAGATCGTCGGATCAGGAAAATCTAAATTCTACTAGCGCCATGCGTACGCTTTTACGTAGCGTCAACGCCATTGCCGCCGGAATGAGAAATACCGGTTAATGAGGTTAAATCGGATTAAACAATTCGGCTTTTTTATTACCTAAACAAGTTTACCGTGACATAATCCATATAGAATGTCCAGCTGGTACTCCTAT
>JBEKBU010000109.1:0-13080 GCA_050015235.1 Methylomonas sp.
AGAAGCGCGGGTTTTTTCTATGCGGGTTTTATCGACATCCGCCAAAACGAAACCCGAGCCTGTTTTATAACAATCCAAGACGACGCCCCATGGATCGACAATCATGCTGTGTCCATAGGTTTGCCGGCCATTCTCATGAAAACCGCCTTGGTTTGGCGCAATCACGTAACATAAATTCTCAATCGCCCTGGCGCGCAGCAGCACTTCCCAGTGCGCCGCGCCGGTTTTAGCGGTAAATGCGGAAGGGATCGCCAGCATATCGACCTGTTGCTCGCTCATGGAGCGGAAAAACTCAGGAAAACGCAAGTCATAACAAACTGCTAAGCCGAGCCGGCCGAAAGGCGTATCAATGATGCAAGTGGCTTCTCCCGCTTCCACGGAGTCCGACTCCCGGTATTCTTCACTACTCTCCGGGACGCAAACATCAAATAGATGTACTTTGTCGTAACGAGCCGCGCGTTGCCCTTGTTCGTCATAAATCAGACAAGCGGCGCGCACTTTACCATCCTGTTCGGCCAACAGAGGTATAGTACCGGCTATTAACCATAGACCAAATTTTTTCGCGGTAGCCGCCAGAAAATCTTGAATAGGACCTTCGCCGTCAGGCTCCCGAACTTTAACCTTGTCAAGTTCATGTAATCCCATAATCGCAAAATTCTCGGGCAACGCAACCAGTTTCGCGCCGGATTTAGCGGCTTCGGCGATAAGTTTTTCGGCTTCCAAAAGATTGGCGCTCACTTGCGGGCCGGACGCCATTTGGATAGCTGCACATAATGTCATATTCGGTTCTCGTTATTGCTGTGTAAGATAAAAAATAGCCGCCGCCGATTAAAGCGCTGTAAAAAGTTTACTTTTTCAGCCAATCAAAATTCGTCAGTCCATGCCAGGTTTTATTAACCAAACCATCCCTGTCGTTTAACGGCGTAACCTCAATATCACCCCAGCGGCCCGAGACTTTATATTCGGAACCGAAAAAATAACCTTCCTTGTAATCATCGGTGACGGCGTCGGTAATAAAAGCGGCAATACTGTTGACAATTGTACCAGCAATGGGCAAAGCGTCGGAACTCTTAGGAATCACCGTTACTCGTTGATTAAAAGTTCTGTTGACCAGATCGGTAGTTCCGGCTATCCGCATTTTGGCGGCGACGGCGTCAATCAGCAAATTGTCGGTAAAGGCGATGCCGTTTGTTATGTTGACATCGCCGGTAATGCGGTTAAAAGCCAGACCTTCGCGATAAATATCGCTGAAATCAAGGCTTAAACGTTTTGCCCATTGCTCCAAACTGATTAAACCTAATAAACGCCCAAAACCCGGTTCAATACTGGAAATACGCCCGTCGCTCAATTTGATTTGCAACTGTCCGCTCAATTTATCCAGCGAGAACTGCTGCGGAGCGTCATTCCATCCCCCGGTAAAATTGAAATCGGCCTGGGTTTCTTTAAAATCGTCACCGTAACCAAGTTCAGATAAAAATTGACCAAAATTGTTGACTTTCATAGCGCCATCGATCAGCGTAGACGTTCCATGCAACTGTTTAAGCCAATCAGCGGTAAAATTAAACTCGTTATTGACGCCGGTGATCAGAATTTTCTTGAAATGGACGCCATTATTCAATCGTTCCGTTTGCAGCTTTAATTTGCCGAGATTCACCGCTCGCCAAAATACCTGCCGGCTATCGATATCAATAAGCGGTAACACCGTAAACGCCTGCTCCTCTAAATTTAAATTTAATGAGTTCATAGCGGACAAATTTAGGTAATCCATATCCATTTTAATGCGTTCATTATCAGCAAAGCGATCCGGAATGCTCAAACGCCCCGCCGCCAGGCTATGGCTTACACTACCTTGCCACACTTGATTCATATGCTGAAAATGGCAGGTAGCCGCTCCTAAATTTTGACCTTGCCAAATCAATTTTTTGGTTTCCAGTTGAACTTCACGTAGCGGAGGCCAAGGGCTATCAGTTGAACTTAAGTCCATAAGGCCATTGGATAATTGGAATTCCGGCTGGGAAATTTCAATAAAAAGTCCGGCATCCTTAGGCATGTCGGCCTCGGATTTCCCGAAAACGACATGTCCGGCAAACAAGCTTTTCTGTTCGAGGTTTACCAAAAAGGCGGCTTTTAATTCATCGCCATAGCTCACATACAAAGGAGACATTGCTTTATCCGCGAATTGAAAATTCAGTTTGAACGGAACGGCATATTCGGCGTTTTTTGACAATCCCGCTAGATTGTCAATTGCTACGCCTTGTAAATTACTGCTAAACAAGAACGAGCTTGCCTGATCGGAGGCTATCGGCAGTATGGCCTCGGCCTGATAAGTAAAAGCGCCGTTGATAAAATCATTTTTCAAAAAATTGAATTGCCGCTGTAAATCATCCGTGTTGGCGGCGCCTGTTATCTTAAGGCGCGCGACGCCGCTTTCGCCAGTCAATGCGGCTTGAATGGGAAAATTCAGCATATTAGCCGTCAACCCTGCGCCGCGCACTTTAGTTTCCGTAAAATTAATGCTGCCGCTAACGTCGTTAATGTTTAAATTTAAAGGTTTAACCTTTAAACTAACATTATTCAGTTCAGAAACGACATCGACATGCAAAGGCCCGCTTTCATCATAGGGAAGTTTCAAATCCAGATTGAGTTGAGTATCGCCTTCAAAACTCAATGCCTTCAGTATGGGATCCACGCGATTACGCAAGGGCGTTTGCTGCAGGAATAATAAAGCGCTTTCTATCCTGCTTTGCAGGACGCCCTTGATCTCAACTTCACTATTGTCAAGAAAATCCGGGATAGTAATCAAGGCTTGTCTAATTTCAACATTGTCCTTATTTCCTCCAAACACGGCTACCCGCAAGTCTGCTCCGCTTAGATGGATGTCCGCGCTCAAGTTTTTAACGTGCGGCCAATACGGATTGTATTCAATTTCGACATTCTCCAGACCCAGCAAAACATCAAACCGGCCATCGCCATTAGCGAACGGAAATTCTTCAAGACTGCCTTGAATGATTATTTCGCCCTGATCTATCCGTCCGGATAGAAAAGCCTGATCCAGCCAACTTACCGCGTCTTTACTCATAACTTTAGCGGGCAAATAAGTGGAAATTTTGCTGATATCCGAAAAATTATTTAAATGCGCAATTAAATTTAGCTTAGAGGAAAATTCGTTCTTCGGTATCGTCAAATCAAAATTGCCGAGCAATTGAAAATCCGGGCTATCGATACGCAGCTCGCGGCTGCTTAGCAGCCAATCGCCGGAATTTTGCCGCCAATCGATACCGCCGCGCAGAGCCTTCACGGTCACCGGGTTCCTGAACAGCTCAGGCGCGTCAATTAATAAATCCCGGTCGCTTTGTAAAACAATTTGACCCTGCCGATTGGTGCCGCTAATTTGCCCAGTTAAACCTTGTATGCCCGGCATCGATTTTGAACCGACGAACCCTAGCCGGCTGAAACGGCCTTGCATGGCGTACTGCCGCCAATCGCTCTCGATGTAGAAGCTGAAATCATTTAAAAGACCGGTGAAATTATGTAATAACCCATCAACCTGCCGAAATTCAGACTGATTATCTAAGGGATTAAGGGTAGATATGAATATAGCCGGCACGCTTAAATCCAATTGCTTGATAAAACCCGCAATATTGCCTGATTGATCCTGCCGCCAATAAAACTCGCCATCCAGCCAATGCTTTTGGTTAGCGACAATATCCACATCATAAGCGCCAAACCGCCAACCATTTTTCGTGGTCAACCAACTCAGATTCGTTTGCAGATTATCCAACTGTAAGGTTTTATTTGCTGATGTGACTATTTTAACTTGTTGAGCTTGTACATAAGCTATCACTCGGGTTAATTCGCCTTGCCGCCAATCACTCCATACCCTGATATTACCCAGGCCTGACTCCAGCCTTAAACCCAGCGGCAATTTTTGGCCGGCAACTAGCAAGCTTTGCAGGTTAACGCCTTCCAAATATAATTTTCCATCCAGACGCCGGAGATCGAACACATCATCCGTCAAGAGAGCTGAAACCCGCATGGATTCACCGTAGGGAGCCGGCAAATCGGTTAATACATGAATCTCATGATCTTGCAAATGATTTTTCAGCAACAAGTCAACATTATGAAAATAAACCGGCTGTATATTGTTTTTTAAGTCCCGCCAGCTGACATCACTATGCAAAATTTGGTACTTTCCGCCGGACAGCAGCCATGCAAGAGAACCGGAGGAATTTTTTAATCCTTTAATAACGATATCGCCGTCAAGATTTCGCAATAGATCAAACTTGGCGCCTATCAGGGTTAATGCGCCGGACTTCAATAAATCGGCGGTCCAAACTAATTGAAATAAGTTAACGCTGATATGGGCTTCTTGAAGCTCTATTGCGGATTCAGCCGCATCTATATGCATATCACGCAAAATCAGGGTAGGATTGAATCCGTTCATCGTTGCGCGTAAAGCGCCAATGTGCAAGGGAATGCCTGTAAATGCTAAAATTTTCCGTTCCAGCTCTGATTTATAATGACCGGCGTCAGCTATTAGAATTCGTATACAGCTTAGCGCGACGGCGACGGCTATCAATATCCAAAACAGTAAATATTTTGTTGTCCGTATAATTCCGCGCATTATCAAGAACTTTCTACAATAACACCACGTCGTAATGTTCCTGGTTATATTCGGCTTCAGCACGGATTTTGATGCCGACGCCCAAAAAAACTTCCAGTTCGGCCAACATATTAGCCTCTTCATCCAGTAGCATCTCAACTACTTGTTCCGACGCCAGCACCATAATCTGTTTGACGTTGTATTGCCTGACAACCCGGATAATTTCTCTGAAAACCTCAAGACAAATCGATTCGGAGGTTTTCAGCACGCCGCGGCCGCCACAGGTAGAACAGGGTTCGCATAAAATATGCTCCAAACTTTCCCGGGTACGTTTACGGGTCATTTCCACTAGGCCCAAAGCGGAAACTTCGGTTATTTTTGTTTTAGCGTGATCTTTATCCAGATTCCGTTGTAGCGCATTGAGCACTTGTTTTTTATGGTCATTACTTTGCATATCGATAAAATCGATGATGATGATGCCGCCGAGATTACGCAGTCTGAGTTGTCTGGAGATGGTTTGCGCGGCTTCTAAATTCGTTTTGAAAATAGTTTCTTCCAGATTACGTCCACCGACGTAGGCTCCAGTATTGACATCAACCGTGGTCATGGATTCGGTTTGATCGAAAACCAGATGGCCCCCCGATTTAAGCTTGACTTTCCTATCCAAAGCCTTGCTGATTTCATCTTCGACATTATAAATATCGAACAATGGCCGTTCTCCGGAATAATGTTCAATGACAGAAACCATTTCCGGTACAAAGGTTTCCGCGAATTCCACCAACCGTAGAAAAGTTTCGCGCGAATCTATACGAACTTTTTCGATGCCTTCTTTGTATAAATCCCGTAATGTACGAATACTAAGGGGTAAATCCTCGTGGATTAAAGTCTTGACTTTCGCGGTCTGACTTTTTTCGAAAATTGATTCCCACAGTTTATGTAAAAACATCATATCGGAGTGCAAAACGCCTTCCTCGACGCATTCCGCGGCAGTTCTAGCAATGAAACCGCCAGAAACCGCATATTTTTGCAAATAACCTTCGATACAAGCGCGCAAGCGGACTCGTTCTTCTTCACACTCAATCCGCTGCGAAACGCCGGAGTTGCAGGCGTAAGGCATAAAAACCTGATACCTGGATGGAATGGAAATATCGGTAGTTAAACGCGCCCCTTTGTTACCTAGCGGATCTTTCGTGACCTGCACGACGATTTTCTGACCTTCCTTCAGATAGTGCTCAATATTTTCCGAACCGTTTGCAAGCTCCTGATTGTTGAAATCGGACAAATGCAGAAATGCGGCTTTATCCAATCCGATATCGACAAACGCCGCTTGCATGCCGGGCAGCACCCGGCATACTTCACCCTTATAAATATTGCCGACCAAGCCTTTTTGCCTGAGCCGTTCGATAATCAGTTCTTGCAGTACGCCGTTCTCAATCACGGCGACCCGTGTTTCAGGGGGGGTAACATTAATTAAAATTTCTTCACTCATGCAAGTATTTTTATCCCTTGCCGGGCTAATAGTTGAGCAGTTTCAAATAACGGCAAGCCCATAACGCCGGAAAAGCTGCCGGTGATCGATTCGATAAAAATACTGGCCAGACCCTGAATAGCATAGGCGCCAGCCTTGTCGAACGGCTCGCCGGTTTCGCAGTATGCAATAACTTCTTCCTGATCAAGCTTTCTAAATTTAACCTCGCTAATGCTAATGGCCTGCCAGTGTTGCTTGCCTCGGAGTGAAACAGCCGTATATACCTGATGGTTGCGTCCGGACAATCTGTTCAATAACGCTATCGCATGCTGGCGATTTTCGGGTTTACCCAAGATTAAACCATCACAAACAACACTGGTGTCGGCCGCCAACACCGGCAAATTTGTAGCTTCGTCCATTAAACAGGCGGCGGATTTTTCCGCCGCCAGCCGTTCCACATAAACCCGTGGCGATTCCGCCGAACCGGGCGTTTCATCAATTTCAACGGCGCGCACGAAATGTTCGACACCAATCTGTTTGAGTAATTCACTTCGCCGCGGCGAAGCAGAAGCCAGAATAATTTTTGCTGACATGCGTATCGATAATTTCTTCACCGGTGATAGGGATGATTGTGCAGAAGACTCCAGGCGCGATAAATTTGTTCCGCCACAATAACTCTCACCAAGGGATGAGGAAACGTCAATGGCGACAAGCTCCATGACTCATCGGCTATTTCCTTGACTTGCCGAGATAATCCTTCCGGCCCGCCCACCATCAAAGCCAGAGGTTGCCCGTTTCCAAGCCAACGCTGCAATGTTTGCGAAACATCCGCTGTTGATTTGAGTTTACCGTAAATATCCAAGGCTACAATATAGGCCCTAGCCGGCAAGGCTGCTATCATGCGTTCGCCTTCATCCTGGGCTATACGGGCAATATCGCCGCTCCGCCGTTTATCGGGCTGGATTTCTTTTAATATCAATTCACATTCCCTAGGCATCCGTTTGGCGTATTCATTATAACCTTGTTGCACCCAAGCCGGCATGCGGTTTCCAACTGAGATGAGATGTATTTGCATAAGCAAACAGCATACACATTCATTAAGCCATTGACAATATACACTCGACACAACAAGTCTGACGCATTCAATTGCGAACGCTATACGCCAGGCGTTCCAAATTGCGGCGCTAATCCGTATTGTCATTGCATCGAGGTAGACGCTACGCGTTACGATTTGCTACAATCGTACTAATTTGCGCTTATCGCAATGAAAGTCTTTATACATCCTCCCGGAGAAAACTCTATGGCAATTAAAATTGCAATTAACGGTTATGGCCGTATTGGCCGTAATGTCTTGCGCGCTTTGTATGAATCTGGCCGCACTAATGAAATTCAAGTCATTGCAATCAATGATTTAGGCGACTCAAAAACCAACGCCCATTTAACAAAATATGATACGGTGCACGGCCGTTTTCCATTCGAAGTGAGTGTCGACGGCGATTACATTATTGTCAACGGCGACAAAATCCGCGTTCTCGCCGAAAGGGATCCTTCCAAACTGCCTTGGGCTGAATTAGGTATCGATATCGTCCACGAATGTACCGGTTTTTTCACCAGCAAAGCAAAAGCTTCCGCCCATATTCAGGCCGGCGCTAAAAAAGTGATTATTTCGGCGCCCGGTGGCGACGATGTCGACGCGACCATTGTTTACGGCGTAAACCACCAGACTTTGAAAGCATCCGACACTGTCATATCCAATGCATCCTGCACCACCAATTGTTTAGCGCCGCTGGTAAAACCCCTTATGGACGCCATCGGCGTCGACCACGGCTTGATGACGACCATACACGCCTATACCAATGACCAGGTGCTGACCGATGTTTATCACAGCGATTTACGCCGGGCGCGTTCCGCTACTCAATCCATGATCCCAACCAAAACAGGCGCGGCGGCGGCTGTAGGCCTGGTGCTTCCGGAAATGTTGGGAAAACTGGACGGTTTCGCCATGCGCGTACCCACAATCAACGTATCTGTTGTGGATTTATGCTTTCAAGCCTCCAAAAATACCACCAAGGAAGAAATCGACGGAATATTACGGGAAGCCGCTAACGGTTCGTTAAAAGGCATACTCGCCGTTAATGACGAGCCGCTGGTTTCCATGGATTTTAATCACAATCCGCATTCTTCAATTTATGAGTCTTCTTTAACCAAAGTTGTCAGCGGTAATTTTGTCAAAGTTCTGTCCTGGTATGATAACGAATGGGGTTTTTCAAACCGCATGCTTGATACCACGGTTGCCTTATTTAACGCCAAATAAGGTTTTACATGCAACTACGAAGAACCAAGATCCTGGCTACCCTAGGGCCGTCTACCGATCAGCCTGGCGTACTTGAATCCTTATTTGAAGCCGGAATTGACGTGGTGCGCCTGAATTTTTCTCACGGCTCCGCTCAAGACCATATTGATCGCGCTAAACGGGTCAGGGAAATCAGTAAACTGACCGGACGCCGTGTAGGTATTCTGGCTGATTTACAAGGCCCAAAAATCCGTATAGCGCGTTTTAAAGATAAAAAAATCTGGCTGGAAGAAGGCCAGGATTTTGCGCTGGATATCAATCTAGGAAAAGACGACGGCGATAACACGCAAGTCGGCATAACTTATGAGCCATTAGCCCGGGAAGTTAAGCCGGGCACTCGATTATTACTTGACGATGGACGCGTGGTGCTGGATGTCGTTAATGTTGAAAATCAAAGCCGCGTTAACTGCAAAGTAGTCGTTGGCGGCGATTTATCCAATAACAAAGGCATCAATCTGCTGGGCGGAGGCTTGTCGGCTGTTGCTTTAACTGAAAAGGACAAGGAAGACATTAAAACCATTGCGATCATTAATGCGGATTATGTGGCGATATCATTCCCCCGGTCAGCCGCGGACATGCAGGAAGCGCGCAGACTGCTGCTGGAAGACGGGTGTGACGCAGGACTGGTCGCCAAGGTCGAACGCGCGGAAGCCATGGAAGTCATTGACGACATTATCTTGGCTTCCGACGTCATCATGGTGGCGCGTGGCGATTTAGGCGTGGAAATCGGCGACGCCAATTTGCCCGCCGCGCAAAAATTACTGATTAAACGCTCCCGGGAGCTAAACCGCGCCGTCATAACCGCCACGCAAATGATGGAGTCGATGATAGAAAACCCCATTCCCACCCGCGCCGAGGTTTTTGATGTCGCCAATGCTGTTGTTGACGGCACCGACGCCATTATGCTTTCGGCCGAAACCGCTTCCGGGAAGTATCCGGTCAAAGCCGTGGAAGCCATGGTGCGAATTTGCATGGAAACGGAAAAACAGCCTAGCGTCATTAAATCCAAACACCGCATGACCGATAGTTTTGATCACATTGACGAGGCGATTGCGATGTCGGCTATGTATATGGCGAATCATACCCGCATAACCGGCATTGCTTCCTTAACCGAAACCGGCTCCACAACCTTATGGATGTCGCGCATCAGTTCCGCGATCCCGATTTTTGCGTTCAGTAGCCACGAGAAAACATTAGGGCGGGTCACTTTATATAGAGGCGTGTTTCCTATACCGTTTACTCATGAGAAAATGGCCAATGCGGATGTAAACCGCTATATCATTGAAAAACTAAGAACACGCGGCCTAGTTCATGACGGCGATTCTTTCATAATTACCAAGGGCGACGCCACCGGACACCAAGGCGGCACCAACTCTCTGAAAGTTATCACTGTTGGCGAAGATCCAATCCGCTAATACCGAAAACAACCGCATACGCTTTATTGTTGCGCATGCGGTTGTTTGTTAATATCAAACAACCCGATCCGGCAAGACTTCTCCGGCGAAATAGGCGGCCAAGTTCGCCAGAACTTTTTCGCCCATCGCCGTGCGGGTGGCGATCGTCGCACTACCTAGATGCGGTAATAAGGTAACGTTTTCCAAATTTAAAAACCCAGGGTCTATATTCGGTTCGCCTTCATATACATCCAAACCGGCGCCGGCGATTTTGTTTTCCTGTAAAGCTTTTATCAAAGCCTTACTGTCAACAACATCGCCACGGGCGGTATTGATCAAATGCGCGCCAGGTTTCATTAAAGCGAGCGTTTCGGTATTAATTAAATGCCGGGTGTCGCTGCCGCCGGGACAATGCAGGGAAATATAATCGCAACGCGGCAACAAATCTTGCAGCGTCTCGCAGCGCACCGCCTGCAAACCTTCAACAATAGCGGCGTCCGCTGGACTCGGTTTGTAAAAAAATATTTTCATTCCGAAACCGTGACGAGCTTTCCGCGCCATGGCTTGCGCTATCCGGCCGAAACCCACCAGACCTAAACTGGCGCCGGTGACATCGCTACTCATCATATGGGTTGGACACCAGCCCATCCAGCGCTTGGCTCGCACTAAACGGTCGCCTTCAGCGCCGCGCCGCGCACTCATGAGCAGTAAGGTCATGGCTATATCCGCCGTGCTCTCGGTGAGCACCCCTGGCGTATTGGTAACGATCAAACCTTGTTGTTGGGCCGCCTGAATGTCGATATGATTATACCCCACGCCAAAATTGCCAATAATCTTGCAACGCTTGGAACCGACATTAATCACTTCGGCCGGCAGGGCATCGCAAACGCTGGGACATACCGCATCATAATTCCGCAAGGCGGTTTTCAATTCTTCGGCGCTAAAACTATGATCGTCTTCATTCAAGGTGACGTCATATAAGGCCAGAAGCTTTGCCTCCACCGAAGCCGGCCAACGGCGGGTAATCAAAACTTTGGGTTTATTCATGGCTTACCGTTGCAAATAATGAATATTGAAAAAAATTGTAACTATTCTGCGAATTATAGGATAGCGCTGGCGCCCGGCTATAGTCGCCGGAGCGCCTGCTGGATATTTATCCCGTCCATCATACCGCCATTTTAAACGGCCATTGAACCCAACGCCCCAGATTTTGCAACCGGCAAGCCTGGCGGAGGTTTGAGAGGCATGGATGCCGAACGAAAGCCTACAGGGAGGTATTCACGGCGTCCTCCGCCAGGCTTGCCGGTTGCGAAATCGTGCATAGCCATAAGCCTTAATCGAAGACTACTTTGGGCGCTTGATAAGGCGAAGGCTTGGCGGTTTATAACCCGCCAAGCCATTGACTTACCGGTAGTTGATGAATATACCGCCCAGCATCGCGTGAACATCCGCAAGCTTTAATCAAAGGCCAATGAGCAATATCAATGAGCCTCCGCCGCTAGACGCTCGGAACGTTTGATTGGCGAATGACGCCTATTTCGCCGTAGTCCGGTAGTATTCGATGGCGGCCGCCACCCCGCTGCCGGCTTTGATATCGAAACCGTTATCCAGCAGCGCCATTTCCACGCCCGCGATAGCGCCCAATAACGAGACATCGTTCAAATCGCCCACGTGGCCGATACGGAACACCTTGCCGTCAACTTCCGAAAGGCCGGCGCCCAGCGAGATATTGTATTTGTTGAATGCCGTGCCGATAACAAGCCGCGCGTCTTTATCGGCCGGGACGACTATCGCCGTAACCGTATCGGATTCAAAACCGGGATGCGCGCAAATTTTTAAACCCCAGGCGGCTACAGCCCGGCGTACGCCCTCCGCCAAACGATGGTGACGGGCAACGACATTTTCCATGCCCTCGGCCAGTAACAAATCCAACGACTTCCTTAAACCATGCAGCATGGGCGTGGAAGGCGTGTACGGGGTGTAGCCGTCTTTATTGGAATTGACCTGATCATTCAAGGACAAAAAGGCGCGTGGATAAAGGCTGGTTTCTGAAGCGGTCAACGCTTTTGGGCTAAACGCCAAAATCGCCGCGCCGGCAGGCAGCATAAACCCTTTTTGAGAGCCGCTTATCGCCGCATCCACTCCCCAATCATCCATGCGAAAATCCAAACTGGCGATGGAGCTTACGCCATCAACAAACAGCAAGGCCGGATGGGACGCAACGTTCAATGCGTTCCGCACGCCAGCGATATCGCTGGTAACTCCTGTCGATGTTTCATTATGAGTGGCTAACACAGCCTTAATTGCATGTTGACTATCTTGTTTAAGACGCTCTTGCAGATGATCGAGAGGAATGCCCTTCCCCCACGCCACTTCGTGGCATTCCACATCGAAACCCAACCGGCGGGCCATATCCATCCACAAATGACCAAATTGGCCAAAACGGTAAATCAAAACCTTATCGCCTGGATTCAAACAATTGGTTAATGCTACTTCCCAACCCGCCGTGCCGGTAGCCGGATAAACAAAACATTGGCCTCGATCAGTACGAAATATTTTTTTTAGGTCCGCCAGAATCGGTTTTAATAGATTCGGAAAAATCGGCGAACGATGATCTTCCATAGGCAGATGCATCGCACTGAGAACTTCATGCGGGGTATTCGTTGGACCCGGTACAAATAAGTGATTACGGCCAGCCATTTAACGTCTCCTTAAAAATTAATGCTTCTTAAAATCGGCGGATAGTGGCATATTTACCGTGTTTCGGCAAGTCGTTTGCGCGGATTTTACCTGCAAGCCTGATATATCAAGAACTCAAGTGATTGACATTGCTTACTCTAAAAGTAAAATGTCAGTTTATTATACTCAACACACTTCAAATTCAGGCCGGAGCGTTTCGGCGAAGGCGTCGCCGCCGTCAAGCCTTAAGCGAAGCGCTCGCGGCGTTCTCCGAAGGAGCGCCCCGGTATGCAAATTTGATGTTTGTCGAGTAGAACTGTAAAGATAATACCGTTCACATTTCAACTTTCGGTTGATGTAAGGACATCAACTAACATTGCATATACTTTTAGGAATATTCATGAGCCATACACTATATACAGCCAATTCCCAACGTATTCAACGCTGCGAACTGGCGGTTCCAGGGTCGAATCCCGGCATGTTCGAAAAAGCCCTGAAAAGTGGTGTGGACTTCGTTTTCCTCGACCTGGAGGACGCCGTAGCGCCGGATGATAAATTATCGGCGCGCAAAAATGTTATTCAA
>JBEKBU010000110.1:0-12992 GCA_050015235.1 Methylomonas sp.
GAGGCGCGCCGGCGTCCCGTGTTTCGGCTGTACTTCGCCCAATTTCCCGCGCGATATCGACTTGTTCAGCACCGAAAAAATAGGCGAAATCCCGTTACGTCTGCCGCTCGGTGTGGAGCGCTCGGGATATATGGCCTACAAAAACCTCGCGCATCATGCGGCGCCGGCGCGCCTCAAAGATAAGAAAATGGATATTTGAAATGGCCCGCATAGAAGTCAATGTCCCCATCAACCGGGTGGAAGGCGATCTGGAAATTGGTCTCATCCTGGAAGACGGGGTGGTGACGGAAGCCCGAACGATCGGCGCCCTATACCGCGGTTTCGAGCAGATCATGGTGGGGCGAACGCCAAGAGACGCCATGGTGATCACGCCACGGGTGTGCGGCATTTGCGGCACGGCGCACCTGTACTCCGCGGTGCTGGCGCTGGAAAATGTATGGCAAGCCCAGGCGCCGGCCAATGCCACGCGTATCCGTAATCTATGTTTGATAGCCGAAGGCCTGCAAAACGATTTGCGCCAAACTTTTCTGTTCTTCGCACCGGATTTTTGCAACCAGCGTTACAGCCAGCAACCTTGGTTTGCCGGCGCGAGCGCCGCCTTTGAGCCGTTTCACGGCTCGATTTATCTTGAGACGTTGGCGACTACCCGCCGTGTGGTCGAGATTGTCGCCCACTTCGGCGGACAATGGCCGCACTCGTCTTATATGCTGCCCGGCGGCGTCACTACTCCAGCCGATATGCGTAAGATATTGGCCTGCCATGCGATTCTGGATGAAACTCAACGCTGGTACGAGCAGCGTATTATTGGCGCCGCGCTCGGTGACTGGCTTGCCCTGGATACTGCCGATGCTTATTTCAGCTGGCTGGCAACGCCATCTCATGCCGGCAGCGCCCTGGGTTTGCTTAGCCGTTGCGCCCGCTTGCTCGGTCTGCACCGTCAAGCCGCCGGTACGCCGCATATGCTGAGCTGCGGCTCCTGGTGCGATCCCGAGCATTGGTCGGCGCCCTACGAAGCACGCTTGCTGCCTGGAGGTTTTTATAACGGCGACACAGGTAAAATCGAAGTCCTCGATCAGAATCTGATTAACGAGCATGTGCGTCATTCCTGGTTCCTTCCATACGAGGGTGGGCGGCACCCATGGAAAGGAGAAACCATTCCCGATTTCCAGCCCAACAGCGATCGTTACACCTGGGCCAAGGCGCCTCGTTATGGCGACAAGGTCATGCAAACGGGTCCTTTGGCCGAGTTGTTGATAGCTGGCGATGGTTTGATCACTTCCTTGCATGCGGCCGAAGGCGGCAATGCCTGGCTGCGCCAGTTTGCCCGGGTAAGGCGTATCGCCGTGGAGTTGCTCCACGCACGACGCATGCTCAACGAGCTGGCCGCTCATTTGAACGATCCGCATATTATAAACATACCCAAGACTAAGGAGACCGATGGCGAGGGGTATGGATTGGTGATGGCCGCGCGCGGCATGCTTGGACATTGGCTGCGAATCAAGGATGGCGTTGTTGAGAAATATCAAATCGTCACCCCCACCGCCTGGAACGCTTCACCGCGGGACGGCAATGGCCAACCCGGACACTGGGAGCGGAGTCTGGTCGGCCTGACCGTCCAAGACCCCGATGACCCGGTGGAAATCGGCCACATCATCCGTTCCCACGATCCCTGTCTGGTCTGTACCGTACATATGCTGGACACCGGGAAACGTTTACGCTTCGCGCCGTAATCAGGTTTCTTCGAACACTAGCCTCTCATGCGCCACATCCTATGTTTTGGCAATCCTCTACACGGTGACGACGGCTTTGGCCACGCCGTCTACCAGCAGCTTGTCACTTTACCCTTGCCTAACGATCTGCGCCTCTTTGACGCCGGCACACCCGGACCGGCCGCGCTGATGCTGTTTCAAGGCTGCGATGAAGTTATCATCGTCGACGCCTGCAATTTAGGTAATGAACCCGGTAGACTCAGTCAGCCTTTGCCTGAAGCCATCATTGCGGAAGCATCCGTATCGGGGCATGGCGCCGGAGTGGGCTATTTGCTGCAAGCCTTAGCGGCGCTTCCCGAGCAGGCGCCGCGAATACGCATTATTGCCGTCGAGATCGCAACGGCAAAACCATTCCAGCCCGGATTATCAGCAGCCGTGACTAGAGGAGTGGATGAGGCCGTTTCTTTACTAAGGACTTATTTTCCAGTCCATCAACAATGAATGAATCGCCACTGCAAACCGAGTTGGAGAGCCTGCGCACCGAAATAGAGGCTTTGCGGCTTGCCAATACAACGCTTCAGCAACAATTGTCCGTCAATGCAGAGCAGACCGACAGCCTGCTGCAGACCATGGAGCGGCAAAGCAATTCGCTTCGGGAAGCTAATCTGCGCCAACTTAATCAAAATCAGTTCATCCAGCGTGTAATGGATACGACCAGCGCGCTAATGATTGTAATGGGGGCTGATGGACGACTGCGGCAAATCAACCAACATTGCCTGGAAGTTTTGGACGTTGCCAAGGATAATTTGACGGAACGCGTCCTGGACGAATGGCTGCATCCCGATGAACGGCAACAGCTTGTTGACGGGTTAGGCAAGCTGCCCTGGCCCGTATACTCCCCGTTGTTTGAGACCGTTCATCGCTTTGGCGCGTATGCTTCGGAACATCGTTTAGCCGGCCGTGACGGGAAATATCGTTATTATTGGCTGGAAGCGAGTCGCCAATTCAGCCCGCAAGGCAAAGAGGAGGGCGTCGTGGTCTGCGCCACCGACATCACCTCCCTCAAGCAGCAGCAAGAACGCCTGCATCTGATGTCCAAAGTATTCTCGAATCTGGCCGAAGCCATCCTGATTTGTGACGCGGATCACCGGATTGTCGCCGCCAATCCCGCCTTTACCACCCTCACCGGCTACGATCAAAACGAGGTGTTAGGCGGAGACCCATTTACTTTGCCCGGCGGAAATACGTCAAAAGAGGTCTATGAGGACATATGGAGCTCGATCGCCCGTCATAATATCTGGCAAGGCCAATTATTGGACAAGCGTAAATCAGGCGAACCTTATACAAAATGGCTTTCCATCGCCGTGGTTCATGATGAAATAGGCAATATCACTCATTATATCTGCATTTTTACCGATATTTCCGACCGGATACGGGCTGAAAGCGCTTTGAGCGAGTTGAATGAACAACTTGAGCTGCGGGTCGAGGAACGCACCCGGGAACTTAGGATCACTCAGGAGCAGGCCGAGGTAGCCAATCGAGCCAAAAGCGATTTTCTGGCCAATATGAGCCATGAAATCCGCACGCCGATGAACTCAGTACTGGGCATGACCCATCTCGCGCTCAGAACCCAGCTTGACCCCAAACAGCGGGGATTTCTCGAAAAAATCCAACTATCCGGTGAACATTTGCTCGGGATAATCAACGATATTCTGGATTTTTCTAAAATTGAAGCTGGTAAGCTCGATCTTGAAAAGGTTGATTTTCCTCTCCAGCAATTGGTGGCGAGGCTAAGCAGCATGCTGGGTCTGAAGGCTAAATGTAAAGGTCTCCAACTCGACTTCGATATTGATCCCAACCTGCCAGCCATTTTGCGGGGCGATCCGATGCGATTGGGGCAAGTGCTTATCAATTACACCAGTAACGCCGTCAAATTTACCGAACAGGGCAAAATTAGTATTCGTGCAAAAATGCTGGAAGAAACCGCAACGGACTATCTATTACGCTTTGAAGTGCAGGACACAGGTATTGGCATGACGCCGCAAACGCAAAGATCACTGTTTCAAGTTTTTCAGCAGGCGGATGCTTCCATCACCCGTCAATACGGCGGCACCGGTCTCGGGCTGGCGATTAGCAAGCGGCTGACTGAAATGATGGGCGGCGAAGTGGGCGTAAAAAGCGAGCTGGGTCAAGGCAGCCTGTTTTGGTTTATCGTCCGGCTGGGCAAAAGCGGCGCATCCGGCATGGCGGACCTGTCCGAAATACCTTTGCCGACTGATGAAATATTGGAAACCCTTCGTGGAGCGAAAATTCTGCTGGTCGAAGATCACATATTCAATCAACAGGTGGCTAGCGAGTTTCTGACCGCTGTCGGCGCCACCGTACAAATTGCCAATAATGGCCAAGAGGCGCTGGATATCCTACGGCGAAAATCTTTTGATTGTGTGTTGATGGATATGCAGATGCCGGTGATGGACGGCCTTGAAGCCGCCCGGCAAATTCGTGGCGATCCGGCTCTGGCCGGCATCCCGGTGATCGCGATGACCGCCAATGCGCGCTTAGAGGACAAGGAATACTGTCTGCAAGCCGGCATGGACGACTTCATAACGAAGCCGGTCATACCTGATCTGCTCTATGTTACGCTTGCCCGTTGGTTGACGGCGAACGACAACCGGACCGAGCAGACCTTGCCGTTAGCGCCAGCCGTTCCGCCCAAAGCTGAGCGGTCCGCGGCTGATCGGGACGCCATCGACTTGAGCGTACTATCGAAAATGGTCATGAATAACCCGGTCAAAATTCGCAAATTAGCTTTCATGTTTCTGCAATCGGCCCAGCAATGCATCGCCGGAATCGAAGCTGCTCTGGAAAAGCAGGATATGCCGGCGATTAGCGCCTTGAGTCACCGCATGAAATCCGCGGCCGGATCGGTGGGCGCCATGAGATTTGCCGATCTTAGCCGGCAATTGGAACAGTTGCAACGCATAGAAGATATGGAACAGGCTCGCCACATCGTTGCTCATCTAATTTCGATATTGGCGCAAATCGAAACCGAATTGCAGACAAAACTACAATGAAAGCCGCACAAGCCGGATGGGACGATTATAAACAACGCGTGAAGTAAGTTGTTAAGCCATGATGTGCACGGCCAGCCAGACGGTCTCTACATCCGGATCAGTCCAGTCGACGCGGTGGCGGCAATGGGCGGGAATAAACACATAATCGCCGGCCCGCAATTCCTGAAAATGCAGGCCGGCAAACTGCAATCTGGCCCGCCCCCGGATAACCAGCACCCATTCATCCTGTTCCTGATCGTACCAAAAATCTTTCGGACTGCTATGTCCGGCTGAAACAATGCGCTCGATTCTACAGCTAGCTTCCGCCAGCAAGGTCTGGCAGAATTCAATGGATGACGGCTTGGGGATGCCGGCAAAAATATTCGCGGCATTAATCGTCATAGCCGGATAAATCGAACGGCTTACCGCTTCGAGCGGCGAAAAGACCGCTTTAGGCGGCCGGGCAACGCCAAACCGGCCAAGGCCGAACCGAACAGCCAGAAACTTCCGGGTAACGGCGCTTGGGGCAGATTCACCTCGACGCTGGTTATATTGGATGTGGTGTTACCGAGCAGCATGTCCAAAGTCAAGCCGGCATTATTGACGGAAGTATCCAAATTGAGACTGAAATTAGCGGTCACAACCGGGTTCGATGCAGTGGCGTACGCGGATAGCGCGCCTAAGTCCAGCACGTGGTCGGCAAAGAAATTCGCCTCCAAATCGATATTGGCGGCGTTAAACGTATAGCTTTGGCTGTTGCTCCCGCCCGCGCCGGAAACGGTATACGAAAAAACCAGGCTATCCGTACCACCGCCGATAAAATTGTTATTGCCGATAACCGGATTAACCAAACCGACTAAAATATCCTTGGCGTCGGCCATTTGACTGGCGTTAATATTAAACGTCAACGAAGCATTGTAGTCATGCATGCCGGCAAGCGTGGACGTATTTAGTACGCTCATTTCCCCGGCTAACCAGGCCTGACTGTTTACGCCCAGATCAAAACTAGCGGCTACCTTGGATTGTCCTTTCAACAGATTCTCGACATCGCTCTGAAAAGGCAGCGCCCAACCGTATGCGGCCGCCGCTTCGCCGGAGGCGTTGGCCGCCGCGGGTATCGATTCAGCAATCCCAACCCTGGCGTCACTCACGCCGGCGGTATTATTGCCAATTGAAGCTTGCGCATTAACTTGAATGGCTAAAGCATAGGCCGTACTGCCGGCTTGCGAACCGGCGCCGCCATTCGCCAGCGCCTGGGACGCGACGATATCGGGTAAATTCCAGCTATTCACCCTGGACAACGAAGTCGAAGACGCATAGCCGTTAGCGGTGACTGCGTTGCTGGAGGCGCTGGCGCCTCCGGAATTGCTGCCCGCGCTGGCGTATGCGGCGGCGTTGCCGCTTTGCCCGTTGGCAGCGTTATTCACGCCGCTACCGCCTTTTCCGGCATTCGCCGCGGCAGAACTGAAAACATCGCCGCTGGTGGAGTTTCCGGTAGCCGAGGCGTTCGCCGCGCCGCCGCCGCCGCCCTGATAAGCGCCGCCAGACCCTTGACCGCCATTGCCGCCGATGGCGCGGCTGGTGATCGTGACTAATTGATTACCAGCGTTTGATCCTGTAGCGGTTGCGGTAGCTTGCATGCCGTTGCCGCCGCCGCCATTACCGCCGGCGCCGGAATTTGCGCCGCCGTTACCGCCCGTGGCGTTATCGTTTACCACAACAACGCTGTTTATATTGGAAATCCCGCTGCTCGAACTGCTGGCGGCGGCGCCATCGCCAGCCCGATTGCCGGCGCTATTGCCGCCATTACCGCCGGTGGCGCTATTGCTGATGGACAAATTACCGGCGAGCGCATCGATAACAGCTAAATTACTGACGGCGTTTCCGGCGCCGCCGCCGAGGCCGACGGTTAAGCCGGCGCCGCCCGCGCCGCCGTTCGCCTCCTGGGTAAGCTGTAAATTACCGCTGGTTGAACCGGATACCGCATTAATTAAATTCGCGTTACCGCCATTGCCGCCGTTTGCGCCGTTAACTCCGCCGCCGCCGTTGCCGGCGTGAATAATCGCCGAAACCTGTACTGGACCGCCGGCGCTGGAAATGCCGCTGGCCTGAGCGGTAGCGCCGGCTCCGGCGCCGCCCACGTTGCCGGCGCCGTTACCTTGGCCGCCGGCGCCGCCAGTTCCCGAACTGGAAACAAGCACCATTTGTGTTCCGGTATTATTGCCGGCCGCGGCCGAAGCGGCGGTTCCGCCTTTGCCGCCGCTGCCGGCGCCGTTGCTAGCCCCGGCGCCGCCGGTTGCGCTATCCGTAACAGTGACCAAGCTAGCGCCTGCCGCCGCGCCTTGAGTTGAGCTGGTTGCGCCGCCGCCGCTCGCGCCGCCGCCGTTATAGTCGCCGGCGCCGCCGGCGCCGCCTTGGGCCGCGCTGGACGCGGTTAGAGTCTGATTATTACCGCCGGTGGTGCTGGCGTTGCTTGAACTGGCGGCGCCGCCGTTACTACCTGAGCCGTTATTGCTTGCGCCGCCGCTACCGCCATAAGCGGCGCTGCTGGTGTTTAGACTCTTGGCCCCGGTATTGGTAATGGCCAGAATCGAATTGGCCTGCCCCGCTAACCCCGCGATTCCGGTATCGCTGTTACCCGCCGATCCGCCGTTGACGAATTGATTTAAATTCAAAATGCCGTTTGTGCCGCCGCCTACCGTATTGTTCAGCTCCGAATTGGCGCCGTTACCGCCGTTTGCGCCGTTGCCGCCATTGCCGCCGGCGCCGCCAATCAGTTGGCTGGTAACGGTTACGGCTCCATCGGCGCTGGAAACGCCGTACGCTTGCGCCGAAGCGCCGGCGCCATTGCCGCCGCTATGGCCGCCGCCGGCGCCGCCGCCGCCGGAACCGCCGGTAGCGTAACTGGAAACGATAACAGCGTCGCTCCCGGAATTGCCGCCGCTGGCATTGGAAGACGCCGTGGCTCCGCCGCCGCCGTTGCCCGCGGTATTGTTTCCGCCATTCCCGCCCTGCGCGCTATCATTGACTGTTACCAGACTATTTCCCGAAGCCGTGGCGCTGGTAACGCTGGCCCCCGCGCCTCCGGAGCCGGCGCTCCCGCCAGCGCTAGCCCCTCCCGCGCCGCCGCTGACGCTGCCGGTAGCGGCGATCGGTTGATCGTCCCTACTGGTAGCGCTGCTGTTATTGGAGGTTGCCGAGCCGCCGTTACCGGCCAAGCCTGATTGGCTGGCCCCTCCAGCTCCGCCCGCAGCCGAACTGCTGGTCGTAAGATTATTGGCGCCGGTTTGCGTAGCCGTCAGAATTGAACTGGCCGCTCCCGCTTGTCCGGCCTTACCGCTATCGGTTCCTCCCGCCGCGCCCCCCGTCGCCGTTTGAGTCAACGCCAAACTACCGCCGGTTGAGCCGGTAGCCGCGTTATTAACGGTCGAATTAGCTCCATTGCCGCCATTAGCGCCGTTACTGCCCAGACCGCCGTCACCGCCGGTTTGCGTTACCGAAACATTTACGCCGCCATCGGCGGATGAACCGCCGGCGGCGACAGCCGACGCCGCGCCGCCGTTACCGCTGGCGTAACCGCCGCCCGAGCCGCCGGCGCCGTTACCGCCCGTGGCGGCGCTACTCACCTGCACCTGCTGTGAACCGGCGTTGCTTCCGGTAGCGGCCGCGCTCGCCGCGGCGCCATTTCCCCCGCTGCCGCCGCCACTCGGTCCGCCCCCGAAACCATTTAGCGGCGGCCCGTAACCGGCGCCGCCGTTACCGCCGCTGGCGGTGGCGCTAACACTTACGTCGGCGTTTATTTTCGAAACGCCGCTGCTCGTAGCGTTGGCCGTACCGCCGCCGCTGGCGGCGCCGCCATTGGTATTGCCGCCCGCGCCTCCCGTGGCGGTCGTGTTAACGGACAAGCCATTCGCCAAAGCATCGATAACGGCTAAATTACTGACTGCATAGCCCGCGGTTCCGGCGGAGCCGCCGCTACCGGCTAAAAAACCATAACCGCCGCCGTTTCCGGCGGTTGCTGTTTGATTCAGCGTCGTAGCGCCGCTGGTCGAGCCGCTAACGGCATTGTTCAAAATCGAATTGGCGCCGTTGCCGCCGGCCGCGCCATTGATGCCGTCTCCGCCGTTCCCACCGGTCTGCGTAACTTTAACACTGACATTTCCGCCGCCGGAGGAGGAGCCATTGGCGACGCCGCTGGACACGGCGCCGTTACCGGCCGCGAAGCCGCCGCCGGAACCTTGACCGCCGTTGCCGCCGGTCGCGTTATCGATAACCAAAACAGACTGGTCTCCGGCGTTTGCTCCGGATGCATTCGCATTCGCCGTAGCGCCGTTACCGCCTTTACCGTTACTACTGTCATCCAAGGCTGCGGCGCCGCCGCTACCGCCCGTAACGCTATCGGAGACGATTACAGCCGCACTTATTTTTGAAATTCCGTTCGCGGCGCCGTTCGCCGCGCCGCCATTGCCGGCGGAACCGGCAAACTCCGCGCTGCCGCCGGCCCCGCCGTTAGCGGTGGTAATCAAGGATAGATTACTGGCGAGCCCATCGGTAATAGCCAAGCTACTGCCGGCGCCGCCGCCGGCCCCGCCTGAACGGCCGGTAATTACGGAATCAAGCAGGCCTCCCGAACCGCCGGTTGCGGTCTGGCTGAGCGTTACGATGCCGCTGCTGGCGCCGGAGACGGCGTTGGTCATAACGGAATTTGCTCCAGCCCCGGCATTGGCGCCGGCGTTGCCGCCGCCGCCGCCGCCGCCCGTCTGAACAGCCGTAACGGTAACCAATCCGCCGTTTCCTGAATTTCCGCTGGCTGAAGCCGTCGCCCCGGCCCCGGCCCCGGCGCTGAATCCGGCGCCGGCGCCCTGACCGCCATTCCCGCCGGTCGCGGCGCTTGAAACCGTAACGGCTTGGTTGCCGTTATTACTACCGGCCGCCGTTGAAACCGCCGCGGCGCCGCCGCCGCCATTGCCCGCCGAATTATCCCCGCCATTGCCGCCGACAGCCTGATCGATTACGTTTACTAGATCGTTACCTCTGGATACGCCGCTGGTATTGCTGTTGGCGCCGCCGCCGGCGCCGCCGGGGCCGGCATAGCTGTTACCCGCCGCGCCGCCGGTCGCGCTTCCGGTAGCGCTAATCGAATTCGCAAGGTTGGCGTCGGTATCGGAAATCCGGGTAATGGCGCCGGCGCTCCCACCGTTGCCGCCGCTTCCCCCGGTTCCGGAGCCTCCGGCGCCTAATTGTCCGCCGTCGCCGCCATTGCCGCCCAAAGCAGTGGCTGTGGCGGAGCCGGGCCCGGACGTGGCCGCCGTGGCGTTGGCGCCGCCGCCGTTACCGCCATTACCGGCGTTTCCTGGACCGCCGCCGCTGTTTCCGCCTAAGCCGCCGTTCCCGCCGTTAGCCGTGGCGGTATTGGAGGTATCCGTGTTTGCGGTATTAAAACCGGCGTCGGCGCTGGCGTTATCGCCCGTTCCGCCATTTGAGCCGGATTGTTGCGGCAGCCCATTATTTCCGGGAGCGCCGGCAGCCGCCGTATCATTGAAAGCTTTACCGATTACCCTAACCGGCGCGATAAGTAATATTATCGTCACAACGACAATACTCAGCGCTTTCATTAGGAAATCGAATTTATTCAAACCCATAAATTCTCCATGAGGAGTCTGCCTACAATTTAACTTACGTGAAATAGATTGTTTTGAATCGCAGGATGAAGATCATTTGCACGACATGAGAATAGGCTAGATCTATAATCGGCCTCACATTGCTAAATGATCGCGCTCTTAATGTTAAGACGCCCGATCTTCCTCATACTTGCAAATCCGCTTGATTTATGGGTATTGTAAATGAAACTTAGATGCTAAGCAAAAGCTTCATTCAACTTTTTAATAAACGGCGTTAGAACAAGCGTCTACCCTATGGCTGTAAACTCCACCGCATAACTTTGTTCCCGCTAAGGCAAAAAATGCATTTGCAAAAAATCCCGAAACGGCGGGCTTAGCGCATTTTCGGATTTGCCCTGATCGACGCCTGGAATAATCAGATAATCCGACCACTTGATTTGGTCGCCGATCTGATCGGGGGTCGGCAGCTTATGTAAATCCCAGCCGCCGCCCAGCGCGGTAATCAACTGTACCGAGGAAGCCAGACGCTGGCCCTGCAATTGCACGGCGGTCACCTGGTTGGTCAGCGCGGTGGTCTGAGCGGTCATGACATTGATATAACTAACCGTTCCGGCCTTATATTGATTAATCGTCAACACAACGGCTTCATTGGCGTCGTCCACCGCCTTGCTTTGCACGCCGGCTTCCTGCTCCAGGATCCGCAAGGCGGCCAGATTGTCCTCCACCTGTTGAAAAGCCGTCAATACCGTTTGCCGGTAGCCGGCCACCGCCGCCTCGAAATTGTCGATCGCCATTTTATACTGGGCGTTTTTCGCGCCGCCGTCGAATATCGACAGGGAGCCGGAAGCGGGGCCCAAAGCCCAGTAATTTTTCGCCAAGGTATACAAGGTGTTCAGGTTTAAAAAACCGCTTTGATAACCATCGGAAAGACCGAGCGTCAAATTCGGGTAATAAGCGGCTTTCGCGGCGCCGATCAATGCGTTGGCGGCGGCTATTTGCCGTTCCGAGGCCGCGATATCCGGGCGCCGCTCCAGCAATTCAGAAGGCAGATTCACCGGAATCGGCGGCGGCAATATATCCAGCGGCGCCTGCGCCAGGGTCAGTTCCTGCGGCGCTTTGCCGATTATAACCGCAATCGCGTGTTCGTATTGGGCGCGCTGTATGCCGAGATTAATCGACTGGGCGCGCACCGATTCGGTTTGCGCTTCCGCCTGCACCACGTCCGATTTGGCGGCGACGCCGACGGCGTAACGGTTTTTGGTGATTTCCAGGGTTCTACTGTAGCTGGCGACGGTTTGATCCAGCAACACTTTTTCGGCGTCCAGCATTTTCAGTGAAAAATAATCGACCGCCAGCGTCGACTGCAAGGAAAGTTGCAAAGCCTGCATGGTCGCCGCGCTGGCTTGCGCGGCCTCCTTATCGGATTCAATTTGCCGGCGCACGTTGCCCCATAAATCCGGCTGCCAAGTCATGGCCAAGCCGTTGCTGATCAGATTTCTGACCCCGGAAGGCGCGAGACTGGTGCCGCTGGCGGCGACAAAGCGGTTGAAAGTGCCGGTGCCCGTACCGGTCGGGAATAGCTGGGCCTCGACGCTCAACACCAAATGCACGGCCTGATGGTATTGGGCGACGGCTTGCAAGACCGATTGATTGGCCTTCTCGACCTGCTCCTCCAATTCATTAAGTTTCGGATCGTTATAAATTTCCCACCATTTTCCAAGCAGCACATTATCGCGCGGTTCGGCCTGTTTCCAGCCCTTAACCTCTTTAAACTCCAGCGGCGCATTGACGGGCGGCCTCTCGTAATCCCGCCCCATCATGCAAGCGTTTAATTGAGTGATAAGCAAGATAGAGGCGACGCTCCGCAAACCAAGGCGTCCTCCGCCGGAACGCCGCGGCGGTAGAATGTGACGAACGGCAAGGGTATGAAGCAATAGATGTCGGATAGGGAATCGCATGCGCTTTTAAGCTAAACAGAGTTTTTAAACAGTTTACGTAATCGGCCCAGATACAAGTACACAACCGGCGTTGTATAGAGGGTCAGTAACTGGCTGAAAATCAGGCCGCCGACTATGGCGATACCAAGCGGTTTACGCAGTTCGGCGCCGTAACCGCTGCTGAACGCCAGCGGCAGAGCGCCGAATAACGCGGCCAAGCTGGTCATCATAATAGGCCGGAACCGCAAACTGCAAGCCTGAAAAATGGCGGCCCGCGGCGCCAGACCCAACTCGCGTTCCGCATATAAGGCAAAGTCTATCATCATTATGGCATTTTTTTTGACTACGCCGATCAGCAAAATGACGCCTATCAACGCAATAATGGTAAATTCCGTTTTACAGGCCATCAGCGCCAGTAAAGCGCCGACCCCGGCGGAGGGAAGCGTGGAGAGTATGGTCAACGGGTGGATATAGCTTTCATACAGTACGCCCAGCACCACGTATATGCTGAGCAACGCGGCCAGAATCAGCCAAGGCTGGTTACGCAAGGATTCCTGAAAAGCTTTGGCCGAACCCTGGAAACCGGATTTAACGGCTAGCGGAACGCCGATTTCCTGTAGGGTTCTTTCTATCGTTTGCGTCGCCGCCGACAATGAAACGCCTTCCTGTAAA
>JBEKBU010000111.1:0-12943 GCA_050015235.1 Methylomonas sp.
CGATATGGGCGGGTATATTTTGTTTACGTGGTTTATGAGTCGTTTAATTTTATAAGCTGTAGAATTTGGAGCCTCAATTAGAATCAATTCCATCCGGTGGAGCGATGGTATCTTCATCAACACTTCGATAATCGGCATCGAACCATTTGTATTTACGGAGTAAGTTCAATGTTACATCCTCTTCCGGCATGACTTTAACATCATAACTATCTGCTTCATCAGGATTCTTCAATGCGAAACGAATATGCGGACGACCATTAAAAACGGATATGAACTGCTCTTCAAATTCATCTATCAAATCGCGTTTACTTGCTTCATCATAGTATTTATCCAACGCCGTCAAAATAACATGGATGAAATAGTCTTCGTCAGGGTCAGCATCCTCGTTATCAATTGCGATATATATCGTGCTGATTAGCTTTGCGGCAGCCGATTTAAACAGTCTCTTAACCGGGTCTTTCGTAGAGGCAAGGTGCTTCTCAAAATAGTCTGGAAACGCGGCGCGGGTATATCTTCTCGCTAGCCATTGGCGTAAGTGTCTAAGCTCGTTCTCCGCCAAAAACCGCGAGGTATCACAACCCATACCGCATAATGATTCTTTTTTGATGCGAAAACGATCATGGATATTGCATTCAAACCAATAAAGCTCTGCGTTCATTTCAAAGCTTAAATGGAGAGATCGAGCGCTTTGTCCTCTCATTGGATTGGAAGAAATATTTGACATTTGTTGCATAGCCAAAATTTCCACAAACGGTTCTACATCGGTATGCCTAACTAAATCGCAGTCCTGGGTGAGGACAACCAGCCATATCTCCGCCGATACCGGTTTGTTATAAAAATCAATGGATGCGCTAGTTAATTGTTGAACATATTGAGGATGAATGACACATCCCTGCTTCCAACCTTCTGATCTTAAACAATCCGATGCGTCTGGAATATTGCCGGTCATCAGTTATTCCAGGTTTAATGCAATACTGTTATCGAGTAGATTCGATTCCTGTTGAGATTTGCTAATATTAATAGGAATGGCATGTCCTAAACGTTGATCTCGCTCCGCGGTCAATCGCCGGGCTTCAGCAAGCAATTGGCGAATTTCTACTAAATTCCAGTCTTCTTCTAAAAGAAGCTTGAGAATACTGTTGGCTTGATCAGGTAAAGGTTCTTCGACAAAGCGATGATAGAGAGGTCTTTTCGTTTCGCAACAAATTTCATATGTCAATTCGCCTAATTGACGTAATCGATCAGGATGATCACTTTCCCTTGGTTCACTGGAGCCTTTAATCCAAGAATATAAAGTTGGCCGTGAAATACCAAGAATGCGTGCAATATCACTTTTTCCAAGGCCTAATGCAAAGCTAACCAGGGATGCATATTCGCTATATGGAATAATGGCGGAAGCATCTTGGGTATTTTCTTGAACAAAACGCGGGGCTTGATCAACAATAATAAATTGGTTTGGCTTAACACCATATATAGCTGAGTCTGTTTTGTCCTGATTGGATGGCGCCAAATATACGGTAGCTAGCCCGAAAGTCGTTCCAGCAAGCAAAAGAATACCGGTTGTTTTAGCATCCATTCCCGGTGTAAATTTGGGACGGGGAATATGATGATCCGCCGTTGCGATATATTTAGGATATGACATGCTCAGCTCCCCAGATTTCCAACGCTTCTTGAGTTACCAGATCAGTGAACCAAGCGGCATTTATCCCCTCATGTAAATCATTAGCGGTATTCATTATGCTTTCTAAATCATAATCCCATGCGCCCTCTACAAAGTGATCCGTATCTACCAATGTAATGACATTGCCAGGTTCTATTTTCATTTTGTAATTCATTGGTTTGTGCATAATATCCGGAGGCAGGACTATGCCCTGTTCATTTTGAGTAATGCGGATAATCATTGTGCCGATTTCTGTTCGGCCTACGGATTCAAGATGCATCCATTGATTAGGATCAGTAAATACAGATGACTTTGGGCCATGAAGAGTGGTTTGCAAATAGTTTCTGAAAGTCTCTCCTGGGCGGGGATTGATGACATCGACATAACGCAATCCAATTCTATTAATCATGCCGTGGTGAATTTCCGCCACTTGGTCAACGATTTCAAGACTTTTTTTGAGTCGGCTTGCAAAGCCATCAAACCGATCATAGCCAGTTGTAACCAACACCAGCATATCCTCACTGATTGTGAGCGCCCACTGATTGTCCTTGGAACGAAATTCGTCCTGTTTGCGCGTAATGATGTTAGGCGGGTTCCCAGGTGTAATAACAACCTGTTGCACTGTTGCGCTCACATCCTCCGGAAAGCCTTCTTTTCTTAGCAAATCATGAATCCGAGGGATAAAATCAGGCATGCGACGAACCTTGCTAAACTTGATTTGGCACAGAACAAAAGACAGAGGATCCTTGTGAAGCTTGTAGTGATTATAGGTATAATTCATCGTCACGCCCTGGCAGCTTGTTTTCACTTTACACATGTATTTACAGATCAAAGTTTAACATTTTAAGGATCGAAAGACGAGCATCAATCAAAATTATCCGCAATTTAGCAAAGCAGTAATATAAAAGTCATTTAGATAGCTCTATTTATGGAACGGTCATTTCCAGTAAAGAAAGCCCTCAATGCGTCAAAACTTAGTCCGATAGCTGCTCGATTGTTTTGCAGGCGCTAAAGTTTATATATTTAGCAGCTTTCCCGGTATTCAATTTTGATAAGAATTAATGTATGCCATGCTGTTTATAGACATCCAGCAGCAACCGGGTCAGTTTCGGATAATCTTCGTCGAAATGATGGCCGCCGGGCAGCTCCAATAGCGTGGCGGCGCTGTTTTTCAAGAGCTGGCAGGCGGTTTCTGCTTTTTCTTCGCGTCCGTAAACGCAGAGGATTTTTTGCTTGGGCAAGGACTCCAGCTCCGGCGCGATGGCCTGCTCGCCGGCGGCGCCGCCAACCCAGCCGGAGACATGAATTTCAAAATCGGCATGTTCTCCCAAAGCCAGCAGCGCCAGCAGGATGACGCTGTTTTTATCTTCCGCGCTTAAGCGGTTATAGACGGCCGGCAAAATATCGGCGCCGAAAGAATAACCGGCCAGCACAAAGGTTTTACTCCCCCATTGCCGCCGGTAATACTGCATTGCGGCGCTCAAATCGGCGGCGGCCTGTTCCGGGCTTTTATGCTTCCAGAAAGTCTTTAACACGTCCACGCCGACCACCGGCTGATTTTGCGCCGCCATACCCTGAGCGACCGTTCTGTCCAGATCGCGCCAGCCGCCGTCTCCGGAATAGAAAATGGTGACATGGTCCGACGGTTTCGGCGCGGGAACTTCCACCACCTGCATGGCCAACGCCGGTTGCGGGTCGCCGCTTAGCAACGCGCCGATCTGCCGCACCAGCAAGACGTCCGCCGGCGTATCGTAATCGGCGATCCGGGTATCGATATTGCCTAATGAGCGGATGAAGACCGCGGTCTCGTCGGCGGGCTGATCCGCCCATACCGACAACCATTGCCCGTTTAACGGCGGCGACGATTGCATGACCGCTTTCCGTTCCTGGCGGCGGCTTTGTAGCGGCGGGCACAGTTGCAAATCCGGCGGCAAATCGACCGAGAAATCGATGGATAAATTGGTGACGTTGGCTTTGCCGTTAGTCAGCGCGTTTATAAACGGCAATAACGCCCCTTGGGAAAGGCCGCTGACTATCAACCGTTCCGCGTTTAATCCGGGTTGCAGCTCCAGCAGACCATCAATAGCGCTGGCAAAATGATCGTTGTCCAGGCATAGGCCGGATTCGGCGTTGTAGCGGCGCAGAAATGCCGTGCTGTCGACCAGCATGGCCGTCACGCCCAGCGCCGCCAGCCGCCGCCCTAAAGCTTGCGGCGGGTAAGCATGGGCGTCGGCGAACACCAGTACGCCCGCTTTTGCGCCCCACAGCGGTTTAGCGACGATTATTTCGCCGTAATCGGCGTTTTGCAGGGTTTTATGCATGAGCGGCGGGTTGTACGCAGCCCAGACCGCCAGCGCTACGCAAAGAACCGGCAATCCATACCAAAGGCTTTTTTTATTGAATTTCATATCGGTATTTTAGCGGAAACTATCCGGATGATGGTTTAAGATAACGGAATATCTAAAAAATCGGCGATTAATCGATTGATTTGCCGCGGATGCGTAAACAACGCGGTATGCCCAGCCCCCAGCACGATTTCGATGCGGCCGTGCGCCAGCATTTGCGCCAGTTCTCCGGAATGGGCGATATCGATGATATCGTTCTCGCCGGCGATGACCAAAGTCGGCGCCGTAATCGCCCGCAAATCGCTGTGCGCCAATTGGGGCTGCGTCCGCCACAGCCGGTTCAGTTCGGCCTCCAGCTCGGCATGCCTGTCGCCAGCCCCCGACCACCAGGATTGAAACCATGTTTTGACGCTGTCCGGCCAACCGAAATCCGCCTGATCGCCTGTGCCGGCGACGGGCTCGTCCAGCAAACCGCCGGGATGAAAATTGGCGCTGATGGCGATTATCCTGCCGACGCGTTGCGGCGCTTGCAGGCCCAGCATCAAGGCGGTGACGCCGCCGTCGCTCCAGCCTATCATATCGGCGCGGGCGATGTGCAAACTATCCATCACCCGCAACACGTCTTCGGCAAACACCTGATAGCTGAGTTCGGCGGGGCCGCGGCTGGAATAACCGTGGCCGCGCGTATCGATCAGCACCACTTGCCGGCCGGCTTGCGCCAGCCACGGCAGCTGCGAGAACCAGCACAGCTTGCTGCTCAGCCCGCCGTGCAACAGCAACAGCGGTTGGCCTTGCCCGTAGGCGGCGTAATGAATGCGCGCGCCGCCGTGTTCGATATAGGCGGATTGCGGGGCGGCGGCGCTAAATTTCCACAGCAGATATTCGGCGAAGTTCACCGACATTGGTCTAAGCTGGATAAAAACCGTAGCGCAGCCCACCAGCAAAAGCACTGTTACGATAGAGAACAGGCGTTTCATGGCGCATGACGACCGGCCGGCGCTCAAGGCTTATAACAGGCCGCGCGCCATTAAAGTTCCGCCCATTGCCGCAGCAGGTTATGGTAACACGAGGACAGCCGGAGCAGATCCGGGTTTTCCAGGCTGTCCGGCACGTATCCGTGCAGGCGCATGATGGACTGGTCGATATCGTAAAGCAGCCGGCGCTGGGCGTCGTTGCGGATCATGCTTTGCACCCAGAAGAAACAGGCGTGGCGGATGCCGTAAGTCACCGGCATGACTTGATGCAGACTGCTGGAAGGGTACAAAATCAGATCGCCGGCCGGCAGTTTGACGTGGTGAGTCCCGTAGTTATCCTCTATTACCAATTCGCCGCCGTCGTAGGTTGAAAGCTCGGATAAAAACAAGGTCACCGATAAATCGGTACGCAACGGCTGGGCGCTGCCGCGTATGGCGTTATCGACATGGGCGCCGAAATACATGCCGCTTTCGTAACTATTGAACAAGGGCGGATAAATGCGGTGCGGCAACGCGGCGCTGGTAAATTGCGGGCAACGCTCCAGCGCGGTCAGCACGATGGCGCCCAGTTCATTGCCTAACGGGCTGTTTTCGGCCACCTGCAAATTATGTTTGACATGGCCGGACTGATAACCGGCGGTGACGCGGCCATCCAAAAAATCGGCCGCGTCCAGCCGCTGATTAATGCTTTGCAATTCTTCCGCGGTTAATACTTTTTCTATATGTAGCAGCATACAACGTATCTTTTTCCTCTCAAAATGACGCTTTTATGACATGGCGGCGCATGACCTGTTTTTGTGTTATTTTACATGGCTAGGGGCTTTGTGCGGATTATAAATTAGATTGGGCGCTATACCCCGCCGGATGGCGCAAGCCCCGCCCCTATCCGCAACCGTATGCCTGGGCGATCAGGCCATAGCTGTTTAATTGCGGGTCGGGGCTGTTGAGCAGCGCCGCTACGGCGGCTTTGCGGACGTTGGGCGCGCCGGTTTCGGCGGCTTGCAAATACCAGTAGCCGGCGAGCGCGGTATGCCCGGCTTCCGCTAAAATGCAGGCCCAGTTATATTGTCCTCGGAAATAGCCGGCTTCGGCGGATTTTCGATACCAGCCCGCCGCGATTTCCGCATCGCGGGCCACGCCCCAGCCTTCTTCATAGCAGCGCCCGAGCAGATTCATGGCCCGGCCGTGGCCCTGGCGGGCGGCCAGTCCGTACCAATAAAACGCCTGTTGCGCGTCGCGCGCGGTTCCGGCGCCGTCCAGATAACAATGGCCGAGATTGTATTGCGCCCAGTCATGCTCGAGCCGCGCGGCGCGCAGAAAGTGCGTGAAGGCGAGCGTTGCGTCGGCGTTCGCCCCCCAGCCGTTTTCATAACAACGCCCCACCATATTAATGGCTTCCGCGTCGCCCTGCCCCGCCGCGCGCTGAAACCACAGCAAAGCTTCCGGCTTGTTTTCGGCGACGCCCTCGCCGGCCAGCAACATGCGGCCCAGCAGCAGTTGCGCGCCCGCCAGCCCTTGCACGGCCGCCATGCGGATCCAGATCGCGGCTTCCTTGCGGTCGCCCGTCAATAAAGCCCGCAATTCCTCGGCGCTCAATTGCATCAGTTTATCGAAATACAGGGCGGGTAAATTGATTTGAGTTACGGAATTGGAAACAGGTCTGAGCATAATCAAAAAGTCATGTTTATCGTCAGCAGGCCGGTACGGCCGGCGCCGGGGACCACATGGCTTTCCTGTGAATTGGAGAAATAGGCGCTCTGAAAATAATACTTGTTGGTGACATTATCGAGATTAAGCTGAACATTGAACTGCTTGGAAAACTGGTAAGAAGCCATCATGTTCCACAGCGCGTAGCCGGCCATGCTGACCGAGTTATCCGGCGAGCCGAAACGCGGGCCGTAAACATACAGGCCGCTGCCCAGTTTCAAGTCCGGCAACGGCATGTACGTCGTCCATAAATTATACGTATCGGCGGCGACATTCGGCACTTTATTTCCGTCGTCGCTCAAACCGGTATTATGATCGACGCCGTTGGTGATAATCGCGTTAAGATGCGTGTAACCGGTATTGATTTCCCAATTTTTCGTCAATTTGCCGTTCAGCGTCAGTTCCAGGCCACGGGAGCGTTCGCTGAAAGTCACCGCCTGCAAGGTAGGGTCGTCCGGATCGGAGACCCGCACATTATCCGCCTGAATTTGGAAAAGCGCCGCGTTCAAGGAAATCCGGCCGTCCCAGGGAATTAGCTTGGCGCCGATTTCCATATTGGTGGTTTTTTGCGGGGTAAGCGGCGTATTGGAAGGCGCCAGCGTCAGATACTGAATGGCCGGGTTATAGGAAGTCCCGTAGGAAAAATAATAATTTTGCGAGTCGGTCGGTTTAAACTCCAGCGCCGCGCGCGGACTGAACAGGGAGTTGGTTTCGGTATAAGAGGCGCCCGAGACCGACTCGAAGAAAGTGGAAATAAAATGGTCGAAATTCAAGCCGCCGATAATGTCCCATTGCTTATTGAAATGCAGGGTGTCCACGGCGTACAGATTGATGTCGTCGCCCCGCGAACCCGGTTGGGCGCCGGTCTGCTGGGGAACCGAAATCGACTGCTGCGTATTCGGATCAAGCAATGACGTGGGGGGGATTAACCCGATTTGATCGACACTCCGGGTGGTGGACATGGTTTCGCGGCTAAGGCCAAAACCGGCTACCATATCGTGCTTAAAGACGCCGGTTTTGAATTTATCGGTCAGATTGAACCGGTCGATCAACAACGTCGTGTAACCGGCGCTGCTGGGTTGATCCCGGCAGACGCCGATCTGATCCAGCGGCGTGCCCGGCTGCGGCGGCGTATTAGCCGCATTGGGATTACAGGTAGCCAGGGAAATCGCCGGATTCGTGGAAAAAGCGGGCGGATAATTCGCCAGGATAGGCGCCGTCACCTGGTAATTGAACCCGTAGTTGCCGTAGCGGAAGGTATTGGTGATATTGAGTTTGGCGTTGAAATCGTGCTCCAGCCGCGCCGTCAACACATCGGTGTTTGTTATCGTGCGGTCGTAACTGGCCAGGCCGTAAAAATTATTCCGGGCGACCGGCGCCGGCGAGCCCCACAAAAACGGTATCCCGTAATCCGGAATATTGTTCTCTTGCTGATGCAGATAACTCAGGGTAAAACGCGTCGCCGCGCCCATGCCGAACGTGACGGAGGGCGCGAAGCCGAAGCGTTGATTCAGCGCCACGTCCCGGTCGGCGACATTCGAGCGCTCCGCCATGACGGCCAGCCGCACGGCGACGCCGCTGCCGCTGAATAGTTCGTTAACATCGCCGGTGACGCGGGCCAGCGCATTGGTGCCGCCTTTCACGGAAAAGTTACGCAGCGTGGCTTCAGTGGGCAGCTTGGTTTCCTGATTCACCAGGCCGGCGGTCGAGCCGTAACCGAACATCATCGACGACGAGCCCTTGATGACGTCGATGCCATCCAGATTAAAACTGTCGCGCGTATAACTGCCCGGATCGCGCATGCCGTCCATGAAAAAGCCGTTTTGCACCACCAAGCCGCGCAGATTGATGTTATCGCCGTGCGCGCCGCCCTCGCCGGAATTCAGCGTAATGCCCGGCACGTTGCGCAACGCGTCCTGCAAGCGGGTAATGGACTGCGACTGGATTTGCGCCTGGTCGATAACATCGATGGCCTGCGGAATGTCCTGGATAGGCGCTTTATACAAATCCAGCTTCAGCTTTTGCACGTTTGTGCTTTCCGGCGCGCTGGCGGCTTTATCTTCTACCAGCACTTCAGGCAATACCGACTCGTCATCGGCCTGCGCCGTTTTAACAATGTGCGCGGAAGCGGCAATGCCGGCCAGCGCCGCGCTTATGACTTTCGCCGGCGCCGGTTGCGGTTTGCCCGTTTTTCGGTGCGGAAAACTTTTGATATACATTATCCCCTCTTAAAACAATTCGTTTTGCAGATGATAACGATTATCATTTACGATGTAAACCTTTAAATTACTTTTTGTTTATACACGGCTGTGCGATGGTCGGCAACCAATCTGTTGACGCTGTAAGGCGGGTGGAATAATACTTTTCCCTCTGGCGAATAGCTGCTGGCGCAAATAGCCGATTAAACCGGTTATGGTACTGAAGGCATATGACAAAAGCATGATAAAACAAAATATCGCTTATTTTCCCGCCCAGCGCCGCGAAACATATCCGCGCCGGCTCAGTTGACCGCCCGGAAAAGTTTGAACTGCGTCCGATTCGGATCCGTTAAACTGTGAGCAAACGTCCAAATTATTGATTAATAGAAACTTATTAGTACTTTAGTACAATAAGACCCCCCTCAAATGTCATTAGTATTATTCCCGGAACTACGGAAACATTGCGGTATTTAAACCGCCGCGACCGCCGCCATAATTTTTATAACAAACCCAGGAGTAATCTATGCAGAAATTAATGTTGCCTATCGCGATTGCAGCTAGCGCCTCATGCGCCAACGTTTACGCCGACCAGGGCTTGAACGGCGAATATTGGCAAGCGCCCGCGTACAGCACCAATTACCAAATCCAACCGGCTTTGGATTATATAGCGAATAATCCGACGCCGGAAGGCCTGTTCACCGCCGCCAATCTTAACTATAGCGGCGGCGACCAATCGTCCATCGTCAGCTTTTTGGGTTCGGACGGCGCTTCGTTTCTCGGCACGAACGGTAATATGATGGACGGCATTATCCAGTTAACCGGCTGGATAGATATTTCGGCCGCCGGTACCTATGACTTCGGCATCAACCATGATGACGGCGCGCAGTTGACCGTCAACGGCGATACCCTGATCAGCGCGGATTGCTGCGGTCAAAGCGACGGCACGGAAACCTTTAACCAAGCCGGCTGGTATTCCATCACCGCGACTTATGACAACACCGAATGGGCCGGCGGCTCCGGCGGCGCCACTTTCAATCTGACCGAAAACGGCTCGTTGGTTAGCGCCAGCGATTTGTCCACCAGTAACCCGGTAAGCCAAGATTTGATTACAGTCAGTTCAGTACCTGAACCGAATCAATATTTGCTGATGGGCATCGGTTTGGTGGCCATTTCCTGGCGGTTGCGTAAATCGAGCCCGGCCGCTCGCCCTGCCTATGCGCTAGCATAAACCATGTAAACTGGGTTGAGGCGCAAGCCGAAACCCAGCTTTGATCCGATAACCAAACGATTTGAAAACAGCGTACGCCGGGCGCTTAAAACACCGGCACTTTTTTCAGAATAGGCGCCACAACGCTGGCGGCGTTGCCGATGCCGGCGCGCAACCTGTGGCCGGCCACGGCCGGCAATATGGCCTGCACGTCCTCCGGCAGCAGCGCGTCCCGCCCATCCATCAACGCCCACGCTTTGGCGGCGGTCAATACCGCCAGACCGGCGCGCGGCGACAAACCGCAATGATATTGCCCGGAATTGCGGGTAAAGTTAATAATCGCCTGTAAATAATCCAGCAAGGCCGGCGCGGCGTGCACATCGGCCACTTCCGCCTGCAAGGCGAATAACGCCGTATGCGGCAGCACGCACGGCAAATGCTCCAGCAGAGTCTGGCGGCGCGATACGCCGGACAACAATTCGCGCTCGGCTTCGAAATCCGGGTAACCGAGTTCGATACACATCAAAAACCGGTCGAGCTGCGATTCCGGCAGCGGATAAGTGCCGGCGTGATGCGACGGGTTTTGCGTGGCGATCACGAAAAACGGCGACGGCAGCGGATAAGTCTGCCCGTCCACCGTCACCTGCCTTTCCTCCATCGCCTCCAGCAGCGCGCTTTGCGATTTGGGCGAGGCGCGGTTGATTTCGTCCGCCAATATCATCTGCTTGAATAAAGGGCCGGGATGGAATTTAAACGCCTGCTGATCCGGCAAAAAAATCGACGAGCCGATAATATCCGCCGGCAATATGTCGCTGGTAAACTGGATGCGCTGATAATCCATGCCGATCAGTTTCGCCAGCGTATGCGACAGCGTGGTCTTGCCTACGCCCGGCACGTCTTCGATCAGCAAATGGCCTTTCGCCAGCAGGCAGCACACCGCCAACCGCACCGGCCGCTCCTTGCCGAGTATCACCTGATTGGCCGCCGCCAGTAAGTCGGTTAATTTGCTATGCATATTTGTGATTGTTGGTTGGATGAAACAATTTGGTCAAGCGCCGGAAATCAGCTTGTACAGACAAGCATAGCAGAAAAATGGCGGGCGGCTTTAAAGCCGATGCGACACGGTAAGCGCCGATTGCAAGTTTTCCGTATTTTCCGTAAAATGCGCATTTTATTCATAAGAGGCTTGCCATGCTTGAAGTTTCAGCAACCCAATTTGTAAAAAAATTCGGACAATATAAAGAACAAGTGCAACGGGAAACAATCGCGATTACCAGTCATGGACGCACCAGCGGCTATTTCGTTTCCGAACATGATTTTAAGGAATATATGCTGCTCAAAGCCAATTCACGCCGCGCCTATTCTATTAATGAACTGCCGGAAGCTACTGTGAGCGCCATTGCCGCCGCACAGATGAACCCGTCGCATGATCATCTTGATTCGTTAATGGATTAAGCATGTCACTACCGGAACCGGAAGTCGGGCTCGTGATTAGGCAGGGAGTGCGGGCCGCACGGCAAACAATCGCTTATTTACCCGTCCAACGCCGGAAACGATATCCGCGCCGGCTCAGTCGACAGCCCGGAAAAGTTTGAACCGCGTCCGATTCGGCGCCGTTAAACTGTGAGCGAACATCCAAATTATTGATTAATCAAAGCTTATTAGTACTTTAGTACAATGAGACCCCTCTGAAAAGTCATTAGTATTATTCCCGAAACAGCTGAAAAATTACGGCTTTTTTAGCGCCGTAACCGCCAGCCATATTTTTAATGACTAACCCGGGAGTAACCTATGAAAAAATTAATGTTACCTATCGCGATTGCAGCCAGCGCCGCATGCGCCAACGTCTACGCCGAACAGGGCTTAAACGGGGAATATTGGCAAGCGCCGGCTTACAGCACTGATTATCAAATCCAGCCGGCTTTGAATTATATCGCCAATCATGAACAGTCCGCGGAAGGCTCGTTCGTGGCTACCAATATTAACTATACCGGCGGCGATGAAACTTCCATCAAAAGTTTTCTGGGTTCGGACGGCGCTTCTTTCTCCGGTACGAACGGAAATATGGAAGACGGTATTATTCAATTAACCGGCTGGATAGATATTTCGGCCCCCGGCTCGTTTGACTTTACCGTAAACCATGATGACGGCGCGCAATTGACCATCAACGGCGACACCATAGTCAGCGCCGGTTGCTGCGGCGAAACCGAAGGCTCGGAAACTTTTAACCAAGCCGGCTGGTATGCCATTACCGCGACTTATAATAATACGGAATGGAACGGCGGAACCGGCGTAGCCACTTTCAGTATAAGCGAAAACGGCTCGGTGATTAGCGCCAGCGATTTGTCCACCAGTTACCCTTTAATCAGCCAAGATGCGATATCCGTCAGCTCGGTACCCGAGCCAAATCAATATCTGCTGACGGGCGTGGGCCTGGCGGCCATTGCCTGGCGGTTGCGTAAACCGGGCCCGGTTGCGCGGCATGCTTATGCGCTAGCGTAGTTAAGTTGGCCGGGTAGCGGCGTTAGCCGAAACCCGGCCGATTTTATCCATACTCATCATCGCCCTAGTGGCGAACACAAGCCTGACCGGCGCTGTGCGCCACAAATCGGGTATTACGCCGCGTCCAGCATAAAATCCACATGCACCATGTCATAGGGAAAAATGACCTGACCGCCATCGGTTTTCTCCAGCACTCCGCACAGCAATAAAGCGCTAATATCGCCGTGCACGGCTTTAACATCGCGCCCGGCGCGCCGCGCCACCTCGCGGATAGATAACGCCCCAACGCCGGTCATAACCTTTAAAATACGCCAGCGCTTTAAGGTAAGGGTTTTCCAGAGTAGTTCCGC
>JBEKBU010000112.1:0-12911 GCA_050015235.1 Methylomonas sp.
CGAACTCGGAAGTGAAACCGTTTAGCGCCGATGATAGTGTGGCAGGTTGCCATGTGAAAGTAGGTCATCGCCAAGCTTTTAATACCTAAAGCCCAATCATTTACGATTGGGCTTTTTTATGCTTGTTAGTTAATGCGGTTAATTAACGACTCTAGCTAACATATAAAATGTGTAGGTTGGGTTAGGCGCCAGCCGTAACCCAACGTGTCGGCTTTCCAGGCTCCACAGCTTCTATTGACAACAATCTTAATTCTCGCTTAAATGAACGCACATCTACATGAATTCCATATCCTCTAAAAATTTATACCTGACCCTTCCATGAACGAAATCATATTTTTAGTAGAAGAAGCGCCTGAAGGCGGTTTTACCGCCAGATCGTTAGGCGAGTCTATTTATACCGATGCAGAAACTATCGCCGAACTTCATGCCAATGTCCGCGATGCAGTTGCATGCCATTTTGAAACAACAGAAAAACCAAGCATTATTCGCTTGCATTTTGTCCGGGATGAAGTTATTGCCGCATGAAACTACCACGCGACTTAACGGGGTCACAGTTAATAAAATATTTAGAAGTCTTCGGTTATCAAATTACACGGCAAATAGGCAGTCATATTCGCGTAACGACATTACAAAACGGCCAACACCATTAGACCATCCCTGCTCATAATCCTTTAAAAATAGGTACATTGTCTGCAATCTTAAACGATGTCGCAATACATTTTCAAGCAAGCCGCGACGAAATATTAAACCGTCTGATTGAGAAATAAGATTCCATCACCAATATTATTGACTGGAAGCCAAAGCGGTTAATAAACAAGGTTTACCTAAATATTGCAAACTTGTAGTCATACTGTTAACTAATGCTTACAGCGAATTAACGATTTAATTTTTAATGAATTGTTTAGCGCGCGCATGATAAGCCCAGCAGCCCAGAAAACCGCCGATTGCGTCCGCCAGCCAGTCGTATGCGCTGGAGTTTCTACCGATGACAAAGCTTTGGTGCCATTCGTCGGATACGCCGTAAAGACTGCAATAGCCGAAGCTGAGCCAGAAAATCAACCGCCGGCTAAGCGGTAAATGCCGGAATGTTCGCCAGGCGCAGACGCCCATGACGCCATAAGCGGCAAAATGATGCAGCTTATCTTCGTTTTCGAATAATTTCGGCGTGGGTAATACGGATTGATCGGAAAGCCAGAAAATCAATCCGCAATATAGAATTAAAACTAAAACATCCAGTGAGTTACGCATAGGTAATTGGAATGCGGTTGGCGGGTCGTTAGCGGCAGGGCGGAATAATCCGCCCCGCCGGTTTATACGATGTAATTAAGGTTTAGCCGGCGCCGCTGGTTCGGATGGCGCGGGTTCGGTTGGAACCGGAGTTGTTTGCTCGGCAGGGTTAGCCTGAGCCGCGGGCGCCGCCGTCGGTTGGCTGGCTGCTGGAGGCGTTGCTGGCGTTGCTGGTTCCGGCGGTAATAAAATCTCCACCTGAGCGGTTTTCCGCAGGGTTTCCATCATGGTTTGCGCTTTCTGGCGCTGCAGCATGGAGCGGATTTGTTCTTTGACGGCGTCCAAAGGCGGTGGCGTTAAGGCTCTGGAGTCTTCTCTTAAAATCACGTGCCAGCCAAATTGAGTTTGAACGGGTTGCTTGGTATATTTGCCGTTTTCCAGGGCAATAACGGCCTCGGAGAATGGCGCAACCATTCTGTCGGGGGTAAACCAGCCTAGATCGCCGCCTTCCGCGCCCATGGGATCTATGGAATGTTTTTTAGCCAAGGTTGTGAAGTCCGCGCCTTTATCCAGTTCGGCGATCAGCTTTTTCGCTTCGTCTTCGGTTTTTACGAGAATATGGCGGGCTTTGTATTCATTGCCCATATTCGCCATTTTCGAATCGTATTCGTTTTTGATTTCTTCGTCGGTTATCGGGTTGGATTTCAAATAATCCTGTAACGCGGCTTGTGATAACAGCGAACTTTTAACTGTAGCCAGACGTTCGATGATTTCCGGGTTTTTATCCAGCCCTTTTTGTACGGCTTGCTGAATCAGCAATTCACGCTGGATGAGCTCTTCCAGTAACTGCTGTTTAGGAAAGGTTTGGCCTTGACTGCGCTCGGAAATTTCCTTTTCCAACGTATCCAATGTTTTTTTACTGATGTAGGAGCCATTTACCGAGGCGACGGCTTCTTCCCGAGTTACGGCTGGCGCGCTTCCCGTATTGTCGGCTTGTTTAGACTTATCTTGATTACAGCCGCTTAATAACACTGCGCCGATCAGGATTAAAGGGGTGAGTTTTAGTTTCATTCAGGGTTTCCTATAGAGTTTTCGGATGGGGTTAATGCGTTAATGCCGAGGGCGTGTATTTCTTCTTTCATCAGCTCATTCAGCGCCTGATAGATTAATTGATGCCGTTTTACCAGCGATTTGCCGGCAAAGCATTCAGCTACGATGGTAATATAGTAATGGCCGCCGCCTTTTTGATTACCTGAGTGACCGGCGTGATCGGCGCTTTGATCGATTATTTCGATTAATTCAGGTTTAAACTCATCTTTCAGCTTTTGTTTAATTTGCTCGGTTATCATTGCGGGAATACTTGTTTAAAGGGTTTAACCACGACGCGGGCATAAACCCCCGCGGCAATATACGGGTCGGCGTCCGCCCAGTTTTGCGCCGCGCTCAGACTATCGAATTCGGCGACTGTCAGGCTGCCGGTAAAGCCGGCGTCACCGGGAGATTCAGCGTCTATCGCCGGATGCGGGCCCGCCAGAATCAACCGTCCCTGATCTTGTAATGTTTGTAATCTTTGCAGATGTTCGCTGCGCGCGCCCTGTCTTTTTATTAGACTGTCCGGAAAATCTTCCGCGATAATGGCGTAAAGCATTATTTTTTGCTCTCGGTTCCGGGCACGTGTTTATATAAAAAACCCATTTGCACGACAATAAAAATCAGCATTAAACCGGGGACGCCGAAAGTTTTAAAGTTAACCCAGTCATCGGTGCTGTAATTCGACATAACATAGAGATTCAGGAAGCCGATACTGATAAAAAATAAAGACCAGCTTAAATTCAGGCGTTTCCATATCGTGGCGGGTAGTTCAATGTTGCCGCCCATCATCCGCTCGATAAAAGTTTTTTTGCCGATAAACTGGCTAGCTAAAAATGCGGCGCCGAATAACCATTCAATAATGCTGAGTTTCCATTTGATAAATTGCTCATCCTGCAAATACAAGGTGGCGCCGCCCATCACGAGAATAAGCGCAAGCGTAATCCATTGCAATGACTCCACTTTCTTATAAATTAACCAATAGACCAATACCTGAATAATGGTGGCGGCTATTACCGCGGCGGTCGCTACGAAGATATCGTAAAACTTATAGATGACAAAAAAAAGAACGATCGGAAAAAATTCTAAAAACGGTTTCATAGGTTAGCGATTAAATGGTGGTCAGACGTATAAATCAATTCCATGGACGGATTCGGCAATTTTGAGTTGGGCGGCCAGCTTATTATTCTCCGTATAAGCTGACACCGCCTTTTGTGCGCGGCTATTGCCGGATTGATTGTTCAGATTGGCATTGGATAATCCGTTTTCGTTTAATATATTTTGAATGTGATTAGGCTCCGACGGACGAAGCTCCGGCGTATTGACGGGTATTAAAGTGTGGGTATTATTTACGGAGCCAGCCACCCCCGCGGACTTTGCCGCAATGGCGTCGGTCCGCGGCTTTTGACGAGCCGCGGGCGTATAAGCCAGAGATGAACTGTGTATTATATTCACGAAATTAAGTAAACTGATACGAAATTAATGCATTGTATGATTTTGTAAGTTAATTGTATACAAAAACACCGAATTCTTGTATGTGAAACGTTACAAAATTTTTAAAGTGCGTCACGGCGCCGCCTTCGTTCATTGCAAATAACAGCGATTACTATTTCCTGCTAAAATATAAATTTAGAGGAAGCCTGATGACAGAAAACATAAACATCGAACTGGAAGCGGCTGCTTTTAGACGCTTTTTGGCGCATTTGCAAGCCCATCCGGAAGTACAAAACATCGAACTGATGATACTCGGCGATTTTTGCAGAAATTGCCTGGCCAAGTGGTACGCCGCCGCCGCCGCTGAGCGCGGCTTGGCGATCGATTACGAACAGGCGCGGGAAATCGTTTACGGTATGCCTTATCAGGAGTGGAAAAACCGTTATCAAGCCGAAGCCAGCCCCGAACAGCTGGCCGCTTACGAAGCCAAGCAAAAAGCTAAACAACCGACATGACGACTACTAGCCCCTACGATGCCATGTTCGCCGGCGTGATAGGCCAGGATTATCAAATGCTGAAGCTGATTAGTCCGCATTCGCTGGAAATGAGCCGGCTGGTGGGGGAAACCGTCGCTGGCATATGCCGGCAAACGGTTGAAACGGTCAATATTGTCGAACTAGGCGGCGGTACCGGTATTACCACGTTATCGATTTTAACCGCTACGGATAACCTGATCGTGTTAAGCGTGGATAACGAACCGACCATGCGGAATCAGGCCATGCAAAATTTGCGGGAATGGTCGGCGGCCGGTAAACTTTTATTTTGCGCCGATGACGCCTTAACGGCTTTACGGGCGTTGCCGGCCCAAAGCGTCGATGTATTGGCTTCCGCTTATACTTTGCATAATTTCCGGAACGATTATCGCGCTCAGGTTATAAGCGAAGCTTACCGGGTATTAAAGCCGGGCGGGCAATTCGTCAATGGCGACCGGTACGCCTTGGACGATGTTTCCGAGCATACCCGCTGTACTCAAAACGAAGTCGCCGGTTACTTCAAGGTGTTAACCGGCATGAATCGTCTCGATTTGCTGGAGCATTGGATAATCCATTTGTTTAATGACGAATCGGAAAATCATATTATGCGCGAAAGCGCCGCGATACGGCAGTTGTCGGCGGCGGGGTTTCAAAACATTACGCTTAAACACCGCAAGGATGTCAACGCCTTGCTGACTGCAGTCAAATGAGAAGCGGGCGGTAGTTGAATTATTATCATGATGGGCTTCGATTGATTACCGAGTATTGATATGGCGGATTCTAAAACGGGTAAAACTAGAAAAGGCAAGAATGCTTTTGCCGAAGATTTGGACGCCATGCTTGGAGCAGGGGATACCGAACAGTTCCCCGAGCTTATGGACGATGGCGACGAAGAAACTATCGACCGGCTCCTGATGGAGGAAAATTTTCAAGATGCGAATGCGGATATTGAAGACGGTATGGACGAATTCGATCGTATGGATATTGCGGATGCCGAGGATAAGCTTGATATAGACGACGATAGTCAATGGGATGCGGTGGTTGCCGATCTAAACGAGACGGATCGGCATATTATAGAACAAGAATCCGAGGTCGACGAATTTTCCGATCAGACCGGGCAGTACTCCGTCGATCAAGATCGGCTGCCGGCTGAAATACTTGACGCCGAAAGGGCGAAACGTAAAAATCCCCCCATGCCGCTGGCGGAGTTCGACATTTCAGCGGACGACGAAGAAATGGCTATCGGTTTACCCGTTTTGAACGAAGCAACCAAGAATGAAAAGCCGGACGAAATAATCGCGCTTAATGACGAAATAACCGCGCTTAATGAAGATAACTTGCTGGACCCCGATGCTCTGCTGGCCGAATTCGATAATGCTTTCGATGCGGCGCCGGCTAAATCGGCGGCGGATCCGGAACCGCCGGCCGCCGAACTACCGGTCGCCGAACTACCGGTCGCCGAACCGGCGGCGGCTTCCGCGGCTGAGCTTGCCGCCGCCGCGTTGGCGGAATTAGCCGGCGAAACAGTGCCGCCATCCGTTGCGGCGCCGGCGGCTGCTTTAGCCGAAAGCGGACCGCGACCGGAGGCCGAGGCTTTTTCAGCGCCGGTTGCAGTCCAGGCCGCCATCGACCATAGCGCCGAGCTGGAGCAATTAACCAACCAGCTGGCCTTAGCGAATACCCAGTTAAACGTATTAAAAAAACAGCAGCTCGCGCTTAGGCAGGAGTTGACCGAAAAGGCCGGCAAGAGCGAATTGGCGGGTTGTCTGGAGTCGTTGGACAGTTCGCACACGGAATTAAAGAAAACAAAACGCGGTCTGGACGCTCTCAATAATCAAAAACCGGTGGCCGCCTATGTCGCCAACGGCGTCGCCGCTCTGGCTTTATTGTTGGGGCTGGGTTTAGCCGTACAAAGTTACATTGCTAAAACGCAAGTCGCCGAAGTAGTGCAAATTATAGGCAAGTTGCAGGAACAGACGAATCTTACGCCCGGCGCCGAAGCGGCCGATAAAGAAATGCTGCGCAAGGAATTGGATAATTTAGCAGTGGCCGATAGCGTAGCCAGTAGTCAAATCGCCGATCTTAAAAAAATGTTGTCCGGCGATTCCTCCGCCGCCAAACCCGGCGGCGATATCGGCAAACAAGTGGCCGATTTATCTGCTCAGACCATGCAACTGGGCGCCGCCGTCGAACAATTGGAGCGTAAAACCGCCGCGCTTGAAAAAGGCCGTGTTCTGGCGGCTCTGCCGGCCCCTAAACCCGAAAAGAAAAAGCCCGTGGCGGTCGAGGAAAACTGGGCGGTCAACCTGATTGCTTTTAAGCAGGATTGGTATGCAAAACGCAAGGCGGAGGAATATGCGGCTAAAGGCGTACCCGCTAAAGTCAGCAAAACGGAGCTTAAAGGCGAAGACTGGTATAGGCTGAGCGTCGATGGTTTTAAAGGCCAATACGAGGCCGCCGCCTATGCCGCCCGAGTAAAGAAATCCCTGAATCTGGATTCGGTTTGGGTGGCGCGCGTGTCGGCTAATAATGCGCACTAGATAATTCGGCCAATAAAACCTGCCCTAGATGCTTCGATAGGCTCGGCGTGAACGGATAAGCTGTTGTTTGTTTTAGATAACCGTTCTCGCTTAGCTCTTCGGCTTCGCTTGGGAGAGCCTAGCCGAAACATTGCTTTTCGAGAGTTCCTTAACTCCTACCATAATCTATATTTTTAATTACTCCGTTGTGAATAAGGTTGTTTTTCTTGATGTTTTTCACAAAATTAAAATGTAGTCATTTGTTTTCCAATAAGCCGCTATCTTAAAATACGTAGAGATCATTGGGTTCTCGTAGCAAAAGCGCATACCGGAAGAGGGTGGGGACATGTTTGCCAAACTAAAAGAGTTTCGTGAAAAATACCGAGTGGTATTAGTCAATTATTTTCCGGAAATCGCCTTGTTTTTCGTAATTACCGAGAATTCCGATGAAAACCCCGGCTGTTGAAACAAATTTAACCATTTACACTGCCGCCGGGCGGAAAACGCATTTTCCAGGCTTTCCGAAAGACCGCGGCGAATAGGAGATTAACCTAGCCGCACAAAAAATAACCGCCATTCAACCAAAGTTTTTAATCGTTACAAAGCATCATCCTTGGAGAGCCGTATGAGTATATTAAATCTGTTTACCGATCGGGGTGTGGCCGCAAAAGCCAATAATTTCGACTATTTTTTGGATAATACCAGTAATGGCGTTATTTTCTTTAACGAACAACTACGATCCGTCCATGTCAGCAAAACGGCGATACGCCTCTATGAACAATACCGGCCCATCTTTGAATTAGAGGCGCCGGGATTCGAAATTAGCGCCCAGGGCGGAATAGAACTGGCGGCTTTTAATTCAATTCCTCAACAAGCGCTGGACGGCTTGCGCAACAATAAAAGCTGGACGCGCATGCTTTCCCTCGGAGGCGAAAAACTCCATGTCACATTGACGCCGTTCGTTGACGCCAACAAAGGATTTCAAGGCGCCATGTTCGAATTTTGGTGGGCGACCGAATACCAAAAAATGGAAGAAGCATCCTTGCGTTCGGCTTCGATAGTGCAGGAAATATCGGTACCTATCGTTACTTGCGACGCGAACCGCAACATTACTTCGCTAAATCCGGCTGTTCTGGAAATTTTAACTAAGCATAAAATCGATCTTATTAAGCTGTTTCCAGGATTCGATCCGGAAACATTGATAGGCCGGAATATAGACGAGTTCCATAAACATCCGGAAAAACAAAAACAAATGTTTGCCGATGCGAATGCGCTTATGCCTCATAAGGCGCGTATCAAGGTACTCGAAATGGTGTTCGACTTAACCGTGTTTCCATTGAAAGATAGTAAAGGGAAAATCACCGGTTATGCGGTGGAGTGGCTCGATGCAAGCAATGAAGTCAAAACAATCGCCGAAATTGAAAAGGTTGCGGATAAAATTGTCGCCGGAAATTTAAGAGAGCGGATAGACCTAAAAGATTTTAGCGGCGATTTGCGGCAATTGGCGTTCGGCGTGAACACAATGCTGGATTCCATAGTTGAGCCATTGAACGTAGCGGCCGATTATGTGGATAAGATATCCAAGGGGGCGATCCCGGCGAAAATCACCGATACCTATAACGGCGACTTCAACACGATTAAAAACAACCTGAATAACTGTATCGACGCGATCAGCAGTATGACGGCCGAAGCCGCGAATCTGGAAAAAGCCGCTATCGAAGGCCGCTTGTCGACCCGCGCCGACGCCAGCCAGTACCAAGGCGACTACCGGAAAATCGTGCAAGGGGTCAACAATACCCTGGATGCGGTGATCGGGCCGTTGAACGTGGCGGCGACTTATGTGGACAACATCTCCAGAGGCGCGATCCCGGCGAAAATCACCGATACCTATAACGGCGACTTCAACACCATTAAAAACAACCTCAATACCTGCATCGACGCGGTGAACGCCCTGGTGGCCGACGCGGCGATGCTGTCGCAAGCGGCGGTCGAAGGCAAGCTGTCGACCCGTGCGGACGCCGCGAATCATCAAGGCGATTACCGGAAAATCGTCGAAGGGGTCAACAATACCCTGGACGCGGTGATCGGGCCGTTGAACGTAGCGGCCGATTATGTGGACAACATCTCCAGAGGCGCGATCCCGGCGAAAATCGCCGATACCTATAACGGCGACTTCAACACCATCAAAAACAATCTGAACAACTGTATCGACGCGATCAGCAGCATGACGGCCGAAGCCGCGAATCTGGAAAAAGCCGCCATCGAAGGCCGCTTGTCGACCCGCGCCGACGCCAGCCAGTACCAAGGCGATTACCGGAAAATCGTCGAAGGGGTCAACAATACTCTGGATGCGGTGATCGGGCCGTTGAACGTAACGGCGGAATATGTCGACCAAATTTCCAAAGGCGTGATTCCACCGACGATTACGGATAATTACAACGGGGACTTCAATATTATCAAAAATAATCTTAACAACGTCGTAAAAATGATGAACGATTTGCTCGCGCAAACCGATATCATCATCAAGGCGGCGGCGGAGGGCGAACTGGACAAACGCGCCGACGCCAAGTTGTTTGTTGGCGGCTGGAATAAATTGGTCAGCGGCGTCAACGACACCATTACCAATATCGTCAATCCGTTAAATGTCACGGCCGACTATGTGGACAAGATCGCCAACGGCGTTGTCCCTCCCACGATCACTGCCGAGTACAAAGGCCAATACAATGTTATCAAGCAGAACTTAAATGCGGCTGTAAAAATGATGAACGATTTGCTGGCGCAAACCGATGTCATTATTAAAGCGGCCGCGGACGGCGAACTGGATAAACGCGCCGATGCCGCGCTGTTTGTTGGCGGTTGGAATAAACTGGTTAGCGGCGTCAACGACACGATCACCAATATCGTCAATCCGTTGAACGTTACGGCCGACTATGTGGATAAGATCGCCAAGGGTATTGTGCCGCCCACGATCACGACCGAGTACAAAGGCCAGTACAATGTAATTAAAAACAACCTGAACGCCGCCGTGAAAATGATGAACGATTTATTGGCGCAGACTAATATCATCATCAACGCGGCCGCCGAAGGACAACTCGATACGCGCGCCGACGCTTCCTTGTTTGTCGGCGGCTGGAACCAGTTGGTCTCGGGAGTCAACAAAACGCTGGACGGCGTTATCGTGCCGGTCAACGAAGCCGTCGAAGTGCTGACATTAGTAGAGCAGGGCGACTTGACCCGTACCGTTAACGGCGATTACAAAGGCCAGCTCTGCGAGTTTAAGGATACGGTCAACAACACGATAGCCAAACTCTCGCAAACTATTTCGGAAGTCATCAGCTCCGCTAATCAGCTGGGCAACGCCTCCGAGCAAATTAGCGCTACCTCGCAATCCCTATCGCAGGCTTCCAGCGAACAGGCGGCGAGCGTTGAGCAAACATCCGCCAGTATCGAACAAATGGCCGCCAGCATTAATCAGAACGCCGAAAATGCAAAAGTTACCGACGGTATGGCCGGTAAGGCGTCTAGGGAAGCGTCCGATGGCGGTGTCGCCGTGAAGCAAACGGTAGACGCCATGAAAGAGATCGCCAATAAAATCGGCATCATTGACGATATCGCCTATCAAACGAATATGTTGGCGTTGAACGCCGCGATTGAAGCGGCGCGGGCCGGCGATCACGGTAAAGGTTTCGCGGTGGTGGCCGCGGAAGTGCGAAAATTGGCGGAGCGCAGTCAAGTTGCCGCGCAAGAAATCGGCACCTTAGCGGAAACAAGCGTCAAGACCGCCGAAAGCGCCGGTAAGTTGCTGGACGAAATAGTGCCTAGCATAGCCAAAACTTCGGATCTGGTACAGGAAATTGCCGCCGCCTCCAACGAGCAATCCTCAGGCGTCAGTCAAATTAACTCGGCTATGAATCAAATGAACCAAATCACCCAGCAGAACGCTTCCGCCAGCGAACAGCTCGCCGCTACCGCCGAGGAAATGACCAGTCAGACTGAGCAATTGCAAAATTTGATGGGTTTCTTCAAAATCGCCGGCAGCGATGCGATATTCAGCCGCAACTCATCCAAAACATCCGTAAAACAGGATAAATCGAAAGCGACCTTACAGTATGTCAATCAAGCTCCCCGCAACCCGGTTGAAGGCGAATTTGATTTAAGTAAATTCGAACGGTTTTAAGGAGTGGACATGACAGCCATCGCTAACATGGTAGAACAAATGCCGGCCGAACTAGCCGCCAAAAACCTTCCCAGTTCCGGGCAATATCTCACTTTTGTGCTGGGGGGGGAAGTTTACGCGCTGGGAATTCTAAACATCAAGGAAATTATCGATTACGGCGAATTGACGGAAGTGCCGATGATGCCGAGTTTCGTGCGCGGCGTTATCAACTTGCGCGGCAGTGTAGTGCCGGTTATAGATTTGTCGGCGCGTTTCGGGAAAGGCGGCACGCCGATTTGCAAACGTACCGGCATAGTTATCGTCGAAGCCCGCAACGGCGGCGAAGATAACTTACGGCAAGATCTGGGCATCATCGTCGATGCGGTCAATGAAGTTGTCGATATCAATCGGCAAGATATCGAACCGCCGCCTAATTTCGGGTCGGGGGTTCATCCCGAGTTTATTTGCGGTATGGCTAAACGGAATGGCGGTTTTGTTATTTTGCTCAACGTTAATAAGGTGTTATCGCTGGACGAGATGGCGGTTATAAACCAGGCGGCTGAGCCCAGTTATGCGTAGGGCTGGCGGTTAATGCCAGATCGAGACGCTGGATATAAAAATGGCGCGCCCTAGAGGATTCGAACCTCTGACCTCGGCCTCCGGAGGGCCGCGCTCTATCCAGCTGAGCTAAGGGCGCATCGAGTTACGATAATAATAGTAGCATCAAAACAAACCTGACGGACTTCTAAAAACGGACTGTTTGAACGTTTTCGAAAAACCGGGCAGGCGTTTGGATTTAAAACCCGCCATTATAGAACGGAATTTTATAAAAGTCATGCTGATTTATGATCTTTTAACTAAGTCCAAACAGCTTGTATAGGGCGGGCATGTAATGCCCACCCTACATCGTTGCTTGCCGAATTACCAACTAACTTAGCTTAAGCATCTTGCTAATTAAGAAAACCATTGTTATTACTGACAAACCTAAGGTTTCGTTTTTTTCATTAATTCCAGCCGCTGTTTTTGTTTTAGCAACCGCTCCTGATTTTCGGTTTCCTGTACGGCGATGCGCCGATTTTTCTTCTCGAAGCGGGCTTTGGCTTGCAGCGCGTCTTCGCGGCTCCAGGCAGGCAGTTCGGAAACGATCATTTGGATGCAATCGACCGGACAAGGCTCGATGCAGAGTTCGCAGCCGGTGCAAAGTCCGGCGATTATCGTATGCATGTGTTTGGCGGCGCCTAGAATGGCGTCCACCGGACAGGGGGGGAGACATTTAGCGCAACCTATGCAGGCGGATTCGTCTATTACCGCCACCAGCCGGTGAGGCGCCGTTACCGACGGTTGGCCGGATGTTTCCACGCTTATTCCCAATAATTCGCTTAATTCCTTAACGACCTGTTCACCGCCCGGCGCGCACAGATTAATTTTGGCTTCATTATTACCTACGGCCTGGGCGTAGGGTAAGCAGCCGGGATAACCGCATTTACGGCACTGGGTTTGCGGCAACAGATCGTCGATTTGTTCGGGCAGGGAAGTATTTATCGCCATGTTAATGGGTGATTGAATATGGTGATTAATCGGTTGGGCTCTAAATGTGGCATGTCGTATGCATGTATAGCGATGAAGGGGTATTTTAAACAAAAAATACGCAATTTTTTAAATGTAAGCGGCAATTTATTGCCGCTGTTTTGACAATAGCAAGGTGAACATCATGAGTTTGTCGTCAGTCGGTTCAGCAACATCATTATACGCAAATCAAGGCTTAAACAGTTTAAATTCCATATCGTCCGGAGACGGCGATTCCTCGCAGGTAAAAGGCGCGGGCGGACATCATCATCATCATGGCGGCGGCGGCGGCTTGCTGCAAAGCATCATGCAGTCGCTGCAAAGCGTGGGCTTGAATGTCCCCACGGGTAACGCGGCAAACTCCGCCGGCGCCGGCAATAGCAATAG
>JBEKBU010000113.1:0-12846 GCA_050015235.1 Methylomonas sp.
CCATTTGCCATTTTGATCCACCAGCGGCGCGGTGAAGGCTTCTACGACGGAATTAGGATTGTAATTACTGTTTTGTCGGTTCGGAACCGTTGCAAATTGTTTGGTGTGATAAAGTTTGCTGTCCCAGGGCGTTGGCGTTTCGCCATTTGGCAGAAACAGGCTGTCTATGGCGCGCCAGTGATTCCAAACCCGCCAGGCTCCTTTATCCTTATCGCCTATGGTTTTACTAGTATCCGGCTCGCCATTTTCCTTAGCAGGCCAATTTAGTGCAATGAAAGTGCGCCAGGAAAATAGATTGAATAATTGATGGGCTTTTAAAATTTGATCAATGGCGTCATTTTTCAGCATTTGCCTGATGATCGCCGGATTGTCTACAACATCATAAGGTATTTTAGGTCCCGGAGTGAAACCGATATCTATTGATTTCTCCTCTTCCGCCCGAGCAAAGCCGACGGAACAGGCAAGAAAGGCAATCAATAACGTTTGAGAAATTTTCGTTCCTGTTAACCAGTATATATTTTCTTGTTTCATAAAAAGTCCTTACTATTTAGCTAAAATTGAAGGCCGTCTTGAAAAACAGAGCGTTATGTGCTAGCAGATAATAACACCATAATCCACTCAGTTCAAAAGTTTATGAGCTGATAAATTTTTTTGTTGGCGAAGAATGTTGAGCCAAACTGAATAAATACTGCTTTATCCTCGAGATGAACGAATAACGCATTGATTATTTATGTTTTTTATAATTTAAAGATCAAGCAGCTCCTAAACCGAGCCATGAGCGTGGCGGTCGTCAGCTGTTTCCAACGAAAATGTTGGTTCGAACTTTTTGTGAAATTTAAACGATGATTAAAGTTTATGACGGAATTTAGCCCGCATAGCGTTTTTAATCGATAGCCGGCCTGATATCTCTGATCGGCTCGGCTATAATTTCGCGCCGTGATCCCAGATTACTGGCGATAGAGGCCAGACAGAGCAGAGCGGAAGAGAGTATGAACTCCCCAGACAACGCCAGGAAAATCCCTAGCGTGAATATAGAGCTGATAGCGGCTATTTTAACGGGTTGTTGCGTATTCATAATTAATCTGGTCGCCTCTTAGCCTATCAGCCGTAAATTCTGAAACTATTTAACGCCGGGCGTTTGGATATGTAAAGCGGCGCGGCTTCAGGTTGGGCTTGCTGTTTAATACCGGGTTGGATTAGGCGTCCGCACTCGATGCAAATGAAATTGCCGGTAGCGCCTCCATAGGCAAGCTCTTGAATTAAATGGGCGTGATCGCAAGGCTGCTGGCCGGTTTCCGAATTTTGAAAATTAACTGTTGAATTATCCATAATTTACTCCTGATTTTTTATTAAAAATGTCACGTTAACCTTAAGCAATTAATGGGCCAATTTTATAAAATTCCCGCGAATAGACTTGCGGAGGCCGTTCTTGGCTTTTTTTATGCTATTCTGTGGCGTCCGTAGCCGGCTGGCGGTTATTTATAAAGATTCGGCGTTGAATATTGCCTGGTGAACTGGTGGATATGGAACACCGGCCGGCAAGATACGGTTTATATCAACCACCACCGGTAAATACGCCAGCCTTACTTTACTTATTTCCGGAATCAATCATGACCGCAAGCTTTTACTGGCACGATTACGAGACTTTCGGCGCCGACCCGCTACGCGATAGGGTTAGCCAGTTCGCCGGCGTCCGCACCGATACGGATTTTAATATCATCGGCGAGCCGTTAACGCTTTATTGCCGGCCGGCCCCGGATTATCTGCCGCAACCGGAAGCTTGCCTTATCACCGGCATAACACCGCAAACAGCCGCCCGGCTTGGGGTTTGCGAGGCCGATTTTATTCGCGCCGTCCACGATCAGCTTGCCAGACCCGGCACTTGCGCGCTGGGTTATAACAGCGTGCGTTTCGATGACGAAGTGACGCGCAATTTACTGTACCGGAATTTTTACGACCCGTATGCGCGCGAATGGCAAAATCAAAACTCCCGCTGGGACATCATTGATGTCGCCCGCGCCGCTTACGCCTTAAGACCTGATGGTATTAACTGGCCGCTTAATGACGATGGCTCGGCCTGTTTTAAATTGGAGGCGTTGACGCAAGCTAATGGAATTAGCCATCAGTCCGCACATGACGCCTTATCCGATGTATACGCCACTATCGGCCTGGCGCGACTGATACGCGACCGTCAACCCAGGCTTTACCGGTTTTTATTCGAAAACCGCTCCAAAGCCGCGGCTCGGGAATTATTAAAATTGGGCAGTTTCACGCCGTTAGTGCATATATCCGGGCGTTTTCCGGCGCGGAAAAACTGTCTGGCTATTGTAGCGCCGTTGTTCCTGCATCCCCGCAACAACAATGAAACGGTTGTTTATGATTTGTCCGCCGATCCAGCGCCCTTGCTGACGTTAAGCGCTGAAGAAATCCGGCGGCGTTTGTTCGTGGCGAAAGAGGCTTTGCCGGAGGGTGAGGAAAGAATCCCGTTAAAAACCGTGCATATCAATAAATGTCCGGTGTTGGCGCCGCTATCCGTGATATCCGAAACGGATGCGGAGCGGTTGCGGATTAACTTGCCGCAATGCCTGGAACATTTGCAACGCATCAAAACAGCGGAACCGCTGCAACAAAAATTGGCGGAAGTTTATAAAACCGAATACAGCGAGACGCCGAGCGATCCGGATTTTATGATATATAGCGGCGGTTTTTTTAACGATAGGGATAGAGAGCTGTTCTTAAAGATTCGCACAGCTAAGCCGGACGAGCTAAGGGATTTCGCTCTGGGTTTTACCGATCCGCGTCCGCCGGAATTGCTGTTCCGCTACCGCGCCCGTAATTATCCGGAAACCCTGTCGGCTGCCGAAGCGCGGAATTGGTTGGAGTTCCGCCGCTCGCGCCTATTGCAAGAAAACGGCAAAACGCAAACGTTTTCGGATTTTTTCGGAAAAATTACGCAATTGCAGACGGAATTAGGGGCTGAACATCCGTTGCTTGTTCAGTTGCAAGAATACGGCGTAAGCTTGCAAAAACAATTAGAAATAGAGTAAACAAAGGGATGGCCCACGTACGCATTTAACTCCCGTAGTTAAACCGGTAGTTGCGCCAGCCTTTCGGAATAGCCGGCAATAATGGAATAAGCCATGCCGGCCGCGATCAGTACGTAAATCAGTCTAGGTATCCATTCCGCCAACGCGTCGTCCTGTAAAGCTTGGGATTCCGCCTGTAGTTTAGCGTAGCGCAACAGTCCGTCCGCCAATTTACCGCTTTGTTCGCCGCCGCCGATAATTTGCAAAGCGGCGGCGTCCATGCCGGCGACAGCGGACAGCGTTTCATACACGCTGCCGCCGGCGGATAACTGTTTGGCGACAGCGGGCGTATTAAACCGTCGCCGCAATTCGGCGTTGGGTATGGTTGCGGCCGCCAACGGCAAGGCCTCCGCAAACGCCATGCCCGCCGCCAGCATAAAGCCTAAATAGTTTAGAAAAGCGTTCATCTGCCGGCTTAGCTGCCAGCTTTTAACAAACGGCGCGCGCAATTGCAAACGCTGCCAAGCGATTTCGACATGCAGTAATTTGCAGATGTCGGGAAGTTTATATAAGGCGTAAGCGGCCGAAAATATAATAATTAATTCGCCGCCGCATTGTTTTATATAGCCCCAAGGAGTGATATGGCCATTAAACAAATCGGCTATCGGCGCCAGCAGTAACGATGTTATCAAAATAATGATCGGCAATAACAGCCGCGCCTTGATTTTTTTTATCCGCGCCGCCCGGCCGCCGTAATATTCCGCTAAGCCGGCATAGATAGGGACAAGCTGGCCGCTGGCCGCGGCGGCGTTAAGAATAGCTGCTTGGCTTTTGCTGAACAGTCCTGATTTTGCGCCGGCTTCGGCTATGCTCCGTCCAGCGTTCACGGCTTTCACTAAAGCCGGAATATGCTTTTCAAACAGGGGATCGTGTTTGCCTATCAGTTCCAGCGCCCGGTTGGCGGGTAGACCCGCATCCTCCATTCTGCTTAGCTGGCTGAATAAATATGCAAGTTTTTCGCTATTTAACATGGCTCGATGTTAAGTTGTAATGATTTGGCCCCAAAAGCCGGGTAGCTGACGCTATCTTAAAATTCGCTGAAAAGTTACGGGCAAATTTTGAAATAACGTCGGTCACAGCCGTCAGCTATCGGTAGGTTATTGCAATTTTAGTCGAATTCTTAAGAGATAATGTTATTTTAACTGTTTAATTTAATGTTAAAATATTAAATTTAACTGAATTAACCGGTATGAGCACCCAACCCAGTTCCGAGCTGACGACTTTTGCAAACCCTAGGCCAGGCCGCGACTTTACTATCCGCATCGATATCCCTGAATTTACCTGTTTATGCCCGATGACCGGGCAACCGGATTTCGCCAAACTTAGCCTGGAATACGTGCCCGCCGAATTGTGCGTGGAATTAAAATCCCTGAAGCTTTATATGTGGACGTTCCGGGAGCGCGGCGCTTTTCATGAAGCCGTAACCAACGAAATTCTGGATCATATCGCCGCCGCTATCTCGCCTAAATTTATGCGCCTGCGCGCCGAGTTCAACGTCCGCGGCGGCCTTTATACCACGGTGGTTGCCGAATACCGTCAAAACGGCTGGCTTGCGCCTGAACTGGTCAATCTGCCTTAAATCCCGTCCTTATTTGATGGCCGCTAAAACCTTTTATAACAGTGATATTGCCGTCGCATTAAAGTATGACGGCAAAAACGCGCCTAAAGTCACGGCCAAGGGCGAAGGTTTTACCGCGCAACAGATTCTGGAGATCGCCGAAAAACACGGCGTACCGCTGCAAACGGAGCCTGAGCTGGCGCGGGTGCTGGCGCATATTCCGCTTGGCGAGGAAATACCGCCGGAATTATATGTCGCCGTTGCGGAAGTCATCGCTTTTGCTTTTTATATCAGCGGAAAAACCCCGGAATCCGTCCGTGGAAACACGCCTGAAATCGTCGGCGGAAATACGCCTGAAATTGATTGCTAATGAATATAAAAGAAATTTTTACCGTTTTGCCGCAATACGCGCTGCCGCAGCATTTTTTGTCGAGTTGGCTATCCAGGTTAACGCATTGCGAAAATGTTTTCTTGAAAAACTTATTGATAAGATTAATTACCAACATTTACGGCGTGAATCTCAGTGAGGCGAAGCATACGGATATTGGTGCTTACCAAAGTTTTAACCGGTTTTTTACCCGTGAGCTGAAACCCGGCGCCCGTAGTTTCGCCATGGAAGCGGACGCAATCGCCAGTCCCGCGGACGGCATTATCAGCCAGGCCGGTTTGATTGAGGAAAACAGTATTTTTCAGGCCAAAGGCCATCGCTATACCGTGCTGGAATTACTGGGCGGCGATAGCGCTCGCGCCGAGGCTTTCCGCAATGGCGGTTTCGCCACCATTTATTTATCGCCAAAAGATTACCATCGTTTACATATGCCGGTTTCCGGCGTATTAAAAGAAATGGCGCATATTCCGGGGCGATTGTTCAGCGTCAACGCCGCTACCGTTGGCGCCGTGCCAAATTTGTTTGCGCGCAACGAACGGGTGGTGTGTATTTTCGAAACAGCTTACGGAGCGGTTGCTTTAATTCTGGTCGGCGCAATTTTTGTATCGGGCATAGAAACAGTCTGGCACGGCGTAGTCACGCCCCCGACACTAGCCGAACCGCGCAATTGGCGGTATCCCGATCACTCGGTTCAGCTTGAAAAAGGCGCGGAAATGGGGCGTTTTAATATGGGATCCACGATTATTATGCTCTGCGCGGAAAACAAAGCGGTTTGGAGCGCCGATTTGCAAGCCGGCAAACCGGTAAAACTGGGTGAAAGGTTAGGGCGTTGGCGATAGGTTTTCTAAACTTGAAAGTTTTCGGGTTTGTTTACCTATGCTGACTAAGCGCCTGGAGTATGGCATAATAGGTGGGTTTTCCGGACGGCAGACCGGATCTAAAGTATTAAATCGATTATAAATAGTATAAATAAAAGAGGACAACAATGAGTTTTTTTATCTCTGACGCCTTGGCGCAAGCCACGCCCACCCTTTCTCAACCCGGTTGGGAAGGCATGGTTTTTCCGCTGGGGATATTGCTGTTTTTTTATATTGCGTTTATCCGGCCGCAATCCAAGCGGTCTAAAGAACAAAAACAAATGTTGAGCGCATTGGATAAAGGATCCGAAGTAGTGACTAGCGGCGGTATCCTTGGAAAAGTTGTTGAATTAGATGATAATTTTGTTAAACTGGAAGTCTCGGAGAATAACTTTCTTCAGGTGCAACGCCATCAGATCGCCAATATGATGCCTAAAGGTACATATAAAGTTTTGAATAACAAAAAGCCTAAAATCTAAACTTTTACCCACACTGATACTGCTTAATGGAATAACCATGCAAAATTATTTCCCCGTCTGGAAAAACGTTCTGATTCTAACCGTATTATTGTTCGGTTTTATTTATTCATTGCCGAATTTATACGGCAGCGATCCGGCTGTGCAAATCGCTTCCTCCACATCCGCTCCATTGCAGGATACGCAGGCCGACGAAGCGAAGGCGATTATCAAGGACGCGGGATTTACGGTTAAAGCATTCGAATTTGTTAACGGTAAAGTTTTAGCGCGGTTTAATAACACCGACGACCAATTAAAAGCCGCCGATATACTTAGAGATAAACTATCCGGTAAAGCCACGGTGGCCTTGAATTTGGCCCCGGCTACGCCCGGCTGGTTGAGAGCGTTGGGCGCCGAACCCATGTATCTGGGTCTGGATTTACGCGGCGGCGTGCATTTTCTGCTGGAAGTGGACATGGACGCCGCGCTCAGACAGGATGAAGAGCGTTATGTCAACGATATCCGCACCGCGTTCCGCGACGCAAAAGTACGTTATCAATCTGTTTCCAAGGAAGCAAACGGCATAAAAATCAGTCTGCCGGATAACCAGGAATCCAAATCGGCGGCTTTAGACGTATTAAACAAGGATTTTCGGCATCTGAATATCGATGAAAAAACCGACGATGAATTGCTCGCCACGATTCCGGAAAGGGAAATCAGGGAATTAAAAAAATCGGCTCTCGGTCAAAATATCACCACGTTACGCAACCGAATTAACGAATTGGGCGTAGCCGAACCGATTATTCAGCAACAAGGCGAAAACCGTATCGTCGTTCAATTGCCAGGCGTACAGGATACCACCCGCGCCAAGGAATTATTGGGCACCACCGCTACTTTGGAATACCGGCTGGTGGATGTCGAGCACGACGTGCAGTCCGCTCTGGAAGGCCATGTGCCGGTCGGCAGCCGGATTTATTACGAAAAGAACGGTAAACCGGTACTGCTGAAGCGGGCGGTTATCGTTACCGGCGATCAGATTACCGACGCGTCTTCCGGATTGGATCACGACGGCTCCCCGGCGGTGTTTATCACGCTGGACAGCGTGGGCGCCAAAAAAATGGGTAAAATGACGCAAGACAACATCGGTAAACCGATGGCGGTGGTTTTTATAGAATATAAATCCGAAACCAAGCTGGTGGACGGTCAAAAAGTTCAGCATAAGGAAAAAGTCGAAAAAGTAATCAGCGTCGCCACCATCCGCGACACGTTTAGCAAACGATTTCAAACGACCGGCCTGGATAATGTGCAGGAAGCGCGTAATCTGGCGCTGTTGTTAAGAGCCGGCGCTCTTGCCGCGCCGGTGGAAATTGTCGAGGAGCGCACCATAGGCCCAAGTCTCGGCCAGGAGAATATCGACCAGGGCATTATTTCCATCGAAGTTGGCTTTTTCCTGGTGGTGGCTTTCATGCTTATTTATTACCGGGGTTTCGGTTTAATCGCCAATTTCGCGCTGTTTTTTAATTTGCTGGTGTTAACCGCGATACTTTCGCTGCTGCAAGCGACGCTGACACTACCGGGCATGGCGGGTATCGTTTTGACCTTGGGTATGGCGGTGGACGCCAACGTTTTGATTAACGAACGTATCCGCGAAGAATTACGTAACGGCCATAGCCCCCAATCGAGTATTTACATCGGTTATGAAAAAGCCTTCGGCACGATTTTAGACTCCAATACCACGACATTGCTGGTGGCGCTAGTGTTGTTCGGCTTCGGAACCGGGCCGGTTAAAGGTTTCGCGGTGGTGCTGTCGCTGGGCATTATTACCTCCATGTTCACCGCGATTGCCGGCACCCGGATGCTGGTAAACTGGGTCTACGGCGGTAACCGTCAAGTTGAAAGGCTTTCTCTGTAACGGTTTTACTTAAAATCTACTTTTTTCTTTCTATAAAATTTGGAGCTATAAAATGGCAGTTGAACGAACGTTTTCTATTATCAAGCCTGACGCCGTCGCAAAAAATGTAATCGGCGAGATCGTCAGCCGCTTTGAAAAAAACGGTTTGCGCGTTGTGGCGTCAAAAATGCTGCATCTTTCCAGGGAACAGGCCGAGGGCTTTTACGCCGTTCATAAAGAGCGTCCATTCTTTAACGATCTGGTTAGTTTCATGATTTCCGGCCCTATCGTCGCCCAAGTGCTGGAAGGCGAAAACGCTGTTTTCCAAAACCGGGAGCTCATGGGCGCCACCAATCCGAAAGAAGCGGCGCCAGGCACTATCCGGGCGGATTTCGCGGTCAGTATCGATGAAAATGCGGTACACGGATCCGACGCGCCGGAAACCGCTAAAGAAGAAATCGCTTTCTTTTTCTCGGCCGATGAACTCTGCGATCGTAGCCGCTAAATCGGCGCCGTTGAATTTACTGGACTTTGACAGAAAAGGCTTGCAAGCCTTTTTTGCCCGTCTGGGTGAAAAGCCGTTTCGCGCTACCCAGTTGCTGAAATGGATTTATCAGGAAGGCATTACCGATTTTAACGAAATGACCAACCTGAGCAAAGCGTTGCGTACCTATCTGCGGGAAAACTGCACGATCGCCTTGCCTATGCTGGTCACCGAGCAGAGGGCTACAGACGGAACATGTAAATGGGCGGTGGAAATGCATTGCGGCAATCGCGTTGAGACTGTCTATATTCCCGAGGAGCGCCGCGCTACGCTATGCGTATCGTCTCAAATCGGCTGTGCGTTGGCGTGCAGTTTTTGTTCAACCGCCCAGCAAGGCTTTAATCGTAACCTTACGGTCGGCGAAATCATCGGTCAACTCTTTTTGGCCAGGGAACGGCTGGGTTCGGAGTGTAAAATCACCAATGTCGTCATGATGGGCATGGGCGAGCCGTTGCTTAATTTTGACAATGTCGTAGCCGCGATGAATTTAATGATGGACGACTACGGCTATGGTTTGTCCAAGCGCCGGGTTACCGTCAGCACTTCCGGCGTGGTGCCGGCCATGCAGAGATTAAATGAAGTGTGCGACGTCAGCATGGCGGTGTCGCTGCATGCGCCAGACGACGAATTGCGCAACCGGTTGGTGCCGATCAACTGTAAATATCCATTAAAGGAACTGATGGCCGCCTGCCAGGATTACGCCAAAACCGGGCCTAGAAAACACATTACTTTTGAATATGTTATGCTGGATGGCGTAAATGATTCCGTCCAACATGCCAATGCGCTCATTAAGCTATTGAAAAACGTGCCGTCCAAAATCAATCTGATTCCATTCAATCCCTTTCCTCAATCCCACTATACATGCTCCAGGGCGGATGTTATTTTAAAGTTCAGAGATATACTAATTAATGCGGGCATAGTCACTACTATCCGAAAAAACCGTGGTGAAGATATTGACGCCGCCTGCGGCCAATTAGTCGGACAAGTCCGTGATAAAAGCCGCAGACATTTAAAATTGCATAAGGCTGAAACCGTACATGTTGCGTAACTTTATTAAGCGAACGCAAGTTATTTTATTAGCAATATTACTTTCAACGGGCTGCGGCTTGTTGCCGAATTTTAAAAGCAATCCCTCATCCAATGCCGAATCAGCCGTGTTATACATGGAAATGGGCGCCCGTTACCTGGATATGGGCATGCTGGATATTGCCAAGGAAAAGCTGGATGTCGCCGTGAAGCTGGATTCCAGCAATCCGGATATTCATAATACAATAGGCGTATTTTACGAACATATCAAAGATTACCCGCAAGCCAAGGATAGTTACGATACTGCGCTCAGAAAAGGGCCCGATAATTACGCCATCCAAAGCAATGTAGGCCGCTTCTATTGTCAAAGAGGCGATTTTAACCGCGGCGTACAGTTATTGCAGCAAGCGCTGGATGCGCCGATGAATAGTCATCAGTGGTTTGCTTACTCGAATATGGGGCTTTGTTATGAAACGCAAAAGGATTTGCAAAAAGCTGAAGAATATTTCCGCAAAGCGCTTCAGCTTCAACCTGAATTTCCGCCCGCTTTGCAGGAAATGCAAAAGATCAGCTACGAGAATCGGCAATATATGTCGGCGCGCGCTTTTTTGGAACGGTTTCTGTCCGTTTCCCAGCATACGCCTGAATCGCTTTGGATTGCATTTCAAACCGAACGGGCGTTGGGTAATAGTTCCGGCGCACAGGAATATGGCGAACTTTACATTAATTCGTATCCAGCCACTGATGAAGCGGATCAAATCCGAACCGTGCTGGGCAGATAAACCGGGTTAGATAAATTAACATGGCGAAACCAGTACAGGCGTTACAAGCTATCCGCGGGATGCACGACATCCTGCCCGAACAATCCCCGCTTTGGCAAAAACTGGAAAATTTTGCCAAACAGACGCTGAGCGCTTATGGATATCGGGAAATCCGCTTGCCTATAGTCGAATATACCGAATTATTTACCCGTTCGATAGGTGAAGTAACCGACATCGTCGAAAAGGAAATGTATACTTTTACGGACAGAAACGGAGATTCGTTGACCTTAAGGCCGGAGGGCACCGCTGGCTGCCTGCGCGCCGGGCTGGAGCACGGTTTGCTGCATAATCAAACCCAGCGCTTATGGTATTATGGCCCCATGTTCCGCCACGAACGCCCGCAAAAAGGCCGCTACCGGCAGTTTTATCAATTGGGTGTCGAAGCCTACGGCATGCCGGGCGCCGATATCGATCTGGAACTGATACTGCTTACCGACCGGTTGTGGAAAATGCTGGGGATACGCGGCAACTTGGAGCTGCAGATTAATTCCCTGGGAACCAGCGAGGAACGCGCTGTCTATCGCGAAAAATTAGTCGCTTATTTCAGGCAATACGCCGATCAACTGGACGCCGACAGTTTGCGGCGTTTGGAAACCAACCCGCTGAGGATACTGGACAGCAAGAATCCGGATTTGCAGACGGTGCTCTCTGGAGCGCCGGTTTTGCTGGAGTATTTGGGCGAACCCAGTTTGGCGCATTTTAACGAATTAAAATCCGGCCTGGATACGTTGGCCATCAATTACCGTATAAATACTCGCCTGGTGCGCGGGCTGGATTATTACGCTAAAACCGTATTTGAATGGGTGACGTCGGATCTTGGCGCCCAGGGGACTATTTGCGCCGGCGGCCGTTATGACGGCTTGATCGAACAATTAGGCGGAAAAGCCAATCATGCTATCGGTTTTGCGATGGGTATGGAGCGGATTTTGGCGCTGATGGAACAGATAGACTCCAACGCAGGCGAACCCTATGCCGATGTTTTCATGATCAGGGTTGGCCCTATGGCGGAAGCCGCCGGTCTGATTTTGGCAGAGCGTATCCGCGACAACATTCCTGGTTTGAAACTACAGGTAAACTGCGGGGGCGGCAGCTTTAAAAGCCAATTCAAAAGAGCCGATAAATCCGGAGCCGTTTGGGCTATCATTCTCGGCGACGATGAAGCCGCCAACGCCGCAGCCGCCCTAAAACCCTTGCGCACCGAAGCGGAGCAGGTAACGCTGACCCATGGCGCACTGCTGCAAAAGCTGCAAAAATGGCATATCGACAAAACCCTTTAAAATCATAAGAGAAGCAACGTGGCAATTTACGATACTGAAGAAGAACAATTAGATCAGCTGAAAAAATGGTGGGCCGTCAATCAGACTTCGGTCATTGCCGGCGTGGTAGCGGCTATCGTCATTATAACGGCGGTCAATTTTTGGCAGCGTTACCAAACGGAGTCCCGGAACCAGGCTTCGCAGACTTTTCAGCAATTACTGGAAACGGAAGCGAAAAAAAATCCGGACTCGGTTGAGAAAATCGCGGAAAAACTGTCGGCGGAAAATCCGTCTTTAGCTTATGCGCAATTCGCGGCTTTGCAACTGGCTAAAGTTAAAGTGGAAAAAGGGGATCTGGAAGGGGCTAAAACAGTACTGGAAAATGAAATCAAAAACTCCGGCAACCCGGAAATCCGGCATGTGGCCCGTTTGCGCCTCATTGAACTTTTGTTGGCGACCAAGCAGTATGAACAAGGCCTGCAACTGATCGCGGCGCTTGATCCAGCCGATAGCCAAGGCTACTCCGCCCGTTACGATGAATTGCAAGGCGATATATTTGTCGCCATGGACAGATTGGACGAAGCCCGTAGCGCCTATCAAAGCGCGATACGCTCCGGTCAAGCGACGCCGCTGACCCAATTTAAACTGGACGATATCACCGCTCCGGTATTCCCGGAAGCTAAAACCAACTAACCGATGTTAAAGCTTTCCGCTTCGCGCCTGCAGACTTTAGCTATGCTGCTTACCAGCATTTTATTGTTGACGGGTTGCGCCGGCTTGGAGACCGCCAACGAGATGATGGCCGGGATTACCGACTTATTCAGCGACGACGATAACGCCGATCCGCCGGCCGTTCTCGCTGAGGACTTTACCGGAGAAATTCAGATCGATTTGCTCTGGAAAGATACCGTAGGCAAAGGCGCCGATCAAAAATACCTTAAGTTAATACCGGCAGTGCGCGGAA
>JBEKBU010000114.1:0-12801 GCA_050015235.1 Methylomonas sp.
CCTACTGAGTCGTTACAGCTAAGCTTCCGGTTCCTATGTTCCGAGTTTACGGAAACGCCTACATTTCAAGACGCAACTTTTTGATCGATAACGGTAATGCCCGTGAAGACGATGTGCTAAAATTCAACGGTCAAAACGGCGATAGTTCAAGCCCCGTCTATCCTTACTAAGTTACCGTAAAAATCAATATGAACCATGGATCCAAAATATCCGGCGCTCCGAATGTGACGCATCCGAACGCGACTCATCATCTACGGGCATGTCATGATTGTGATTTGCTGCAACGCATACCGAACGAACGATCAGCAACGTTTAGATGCCTACGCTGCAATGCGGTGCTGAACCATGCCCGGAGCGGAAGATTAAACGAGGCGCAAGCATTGAATTTTGCGGCCATTATTTTTTTTCTGTTAGCCAATACATTTCCGGTGGCGACAATCCAAGCAACCGGCAATACGGTCCATGCCACCCTGATTGGAGTGGCGGAAGCGCTGCACGCCCAAAACATGAATCTTGTCGCCTTGGTTGTCATCGGAACAACTATTGTGTTTCCAGGCTTGGATCTGTTTTGCACCTGTACGCTTTTATTTTTCGCAAAATGGCGGCGCTTATCCGCGGCCCTGGTTTTGTTTTTCCGATTGCGCAACGCCATAAAGCCTTGGAGCATGGTCGAAATTTTCGTGCTGGGAACTTTGGTAGCCATTGTTAAACTTGGCAGCATCGCCAGCGTCGATCCCGAGATCGGATTTTGGTCGCTTTGCGCCTTTATCGTACTCAGCGCGGCGACCTCTCAAGCATTCGATCCGGTTGAATTCTGGTCAGGGACCACGGCTAATGGACAAGAATAAACCGATGGTTACGGCTGCATCCGGTGGATTGACATCCTGTCATTCCTGTAATTTATTGTCCCGGCCGTTACCTACGGACGCCGTATCGTTATGCCCGCGTTGCGGCGGCCGGCTGCATTCGCGAAAACAAGAAAGCCTGCAACGTACGCTCGCATTGCTTCTGGCGGCCGCCATACTGTATATCCCCGCCAACATATTGCCTATCATGCATTCGCATACCGTTCTTTACGACGAGGACGATACCATCATGAGCGGCGTCGTGGTCTTGTGGAATGGCGGCTCCTGGCCGCTGGCGGTATTGGTTTTTTTCGTCAGTATCCTGGTGCCCTGCCTGAAATTAATTTCATTGAGTTTATTGGTCGTCAGCACGCACTTAAAATGGCGGTGGCGCCTCAAGGAACGCACCGTTCTGTACCGGTTTATCGAATTTATCGGCCGCTGGTCCATGCTGGATGTCTTTGTCGTTGGTTTGCTGGTTGCGCTCGTTCAATTACGGGGAGTAGCCACTATTCATGCGGAGCCGGGCGCACTCGCTTTCGCGGCGGTGGTCGTGTTAACGATGTATGCGACGCAGTCTTTCGATCCACGTTTAATGTGGGACGGCGCCGCGTCTGACCGCAAACCGTCATAGCGCAATCCAAACCGAAAAATGAGCGAAAATAAGCAAGCCATCGATATTTCATCAATACCCGAAGCTAGAGCACAACAACCGAAACATTACAAACTGCCTTTGGTATGGATCGTGCCGATAGTGGCGGCCATCATCGGCGGTTGGATCGCCGTACACGCCATCCTTGCCCGTGGACCAACCATCACGCTAATGCTGATTGACGCCGAAGGAATCGAAGCCGGAAAAACCAAGGTTCGCTACAAGAGCGTCGACGTTGGTACGGTGAACACAGTTACGATTGCATTGGATCACACGGTGGCCGTTTCTATCGACATGGCTAAATTCTCCGAGCCGTTTCTGGTCGAAGACACCCATTTTTGGGTGGTGCGTCCGCGCCTGGGCGCTACTGGCGTATCCGGTTTGAATACTTTATTTTCGGGCGCCTATATCGGCATGGATGCGGGAGTGAGCACGCATTCGGCGCGCAAATTTATTGGTCTGGAAGCCCCGCCGGTGGTTACCCGGGACATGGCGGGACGGCAATTCATTTTGGAAACCAATGATATCGGCTCGCTTGCGGTTGGCGCGCCCATCTATTTTCACCATATACAAGTGGGTCAAATCAGCTCGGTGTCCCTTAACCAGGATGGCCGCGCAATAACCTTAATAGCGTTTGTGAATGCGCCTTACGATCGCTTCGTAACCGAAGACAGCCGCTTCTGGCAGGCAAGCGGCATCGAACTGGCGTTTGATTCCGGCGGGATGCATCTTGAAACCGAATCGTTGGCCACGATCCTGGCCGGAGGTATTGCATTTGCCTCGCCTACGGGTTCGACGGCGAGTTTGCCGGCCCCAATCAATACTGTTTTCCGGCTGGCGCATGATCAAAAAGATGCGATGAAAGCGCCGGATCGGGTAATCGAAAGCAGTATTTTGTATTTCGATGAATCGCTCCGTGGCTTACAAGCTGGCTCAATCGTCGATTTCCGTGGGGTTGAAATCGGCGAAGTGGTCGCTATCAACGTTGAATATGATCGCGCCCAGGAAAAATTTCATTTTCCGGTTTTAATCAATGTCTACCCGGAGCGGATCAAGTCAAGTTATCGTGAAAGCGCTAATTTGCCCCATCCGGATTACCGGGAGCTGCTCACGCATATGATAGAGCACGGATTTCGCGCGCAGCTGCGCCCCGCCAGCCTACTGACCGGCCAACTTTATATCGCGCTTGATTTTTTTCCCAACGCGGAAAAAGTTAAGCCGCAACCCGGTATAACGCCCATGCCTTTACCCACGATACAGGGTAATATTGTCCAACTGCAAAACACGCTGATTAGCGTCGCCAAAAAGCTTGATCAATTACCTCTCGACAAATTAAGCCGCGATGCCGACGATCTGCTCATATCGGCTAACCGCACGCTCGAAAATACGAACCAGCTGGTTGCTAAATTCAACAGCGAACTGGCCCCGGAGGCAAAATCAACCCTGACGCAGATGCGTAGCGCCTTAAAACAAACCGAGCATGCCATTGCGCCCGATTCAACTTTGCAAAACGATCTACACACCACGCTTACCAGCATCAGCCGTGTGGCGGATTCAGTGCGAATTCTGTCGGAGTATCTGGACAGGCATCCGGAATCCTTGCTACGCGGCAAAGCCGAGGATAAAAAATGATCACACGACGCTATTTTTATACGGCTGCTTGCCTTATCCCGTTATCGCAACTGCTTGCCTGCGCCTCAACCCCGGAACATTTGTACACCATCGAAGCCGCATCCGTACAGAATACGCAACCGCCAGACTTCGAACGGCCAACCGTTCTGTTGGCGCCGGTCACTTTACCCGAACTTATCGATCGTCCGCAATTGGTGGTGCGTAACGGCGAATACGGCGTAGAGATCAATGAACAGCAACGTTGGGCGGCGCCGCTCAAGGAATCCCTGCCGAAGGTAATCGCCTCGGAACTGAGTTTACGCTTAACCGGGCAAAATTTTATCGCCGCCTCTCCCAACGTGATCGCCTCGCCATCCGCCCGGTTGTTTATCGAGATTGCCAGTTTCGATATTTCGCGGGACGGCGCCGGTATTGCCGCCCATTGGGCGTACCGGCCGGCAGACACCCATCTCAAACCGATCGAGGGTATAAGCCGGGTTTATGCGGCGGCAAAGAGCGCCGAATATATCGACTATGTCGATGCGGCGCGCCGCGCCACACTGGCGTTAGCCGACGATATCGCCGCGCAACTGGCGAAATAATCAAAGCGGTGGATGATATTGCTGTGTTTTGATGGGGATTTCAAGCCATTGTTCGGATATGGGCGATCAGCATCACTATGGATCTGGCCCGCGCCTGATAGTGATTAAATTCAAAACTTACGGCGCTTTCCACTTCAACACAATCTTCCGACGAAGGTAATGACGTGTCTATAACACGCGACCACCTCAACAAACTGTCCTGATATTTTTCGGGAAGCTCGAATTTTAGGGAATCCCAATAACTATTGAAAATAAGATAAAAAACATGAGAATGTTGCAGTTTCGCTATCAAAATAGCTAAACTGTGCGAGTCCCGCCCCCAATCGGGAAAATACGGTTTGACGCCGTGATATTCGATATGAAATTGTCCAAATAATTGGTTTAGCGTTGGCGACTTTCTCCGCTCTGAACCATAAAAAAAGCGGCGCAGACGAATCAACTGTTTTACGAAACGATGGATATCGGCATTCTTGCCGAGCAAGCTCCAGTCAAACCAGTTCAGTTCGTTGTCCTGGCAATAGGCATTGTTGTTCCCCTTTTGCGTGCGGCAAATCTCGTCGCCCATGATTAGCATGGGCGTTCCGGCGGCTAGCATGAGCAAGGTCAAAAAGTTCTTGATCTGGCGCCGCCGGAGGGTATTGATCAAGGGATCATCGCTAGGCCCTTCGAAGCCGCAATTCCAACTATGATTATTATCGCAGCCGTCGCGGTTATTTTCGTTGTTGTTTTCGTTATGCTTATAATTGTAGGAAACCAGATCATTCAGAGTAAAGCCATCGTGGCAGGTAATGAAGTTGACGCTTGTTTCCGGCTCCTGTTCTTTATGCCCGAAAATATCGGGACTGGCAAAAAGCCTGTTGGGCAATTTAGCGATGCTACCCGGTTCGGCCCGGATAAAAGCACGGATATCATCACGGAACTGACCGTTCCATTCTTTCCAAAGGTCGCCGAAACAACCTAATTGATAAAGCCCCGCCGCATCCCATGCTTCCGCGATTAGCTTGCTGCCCGATAGGACGGGATCGGTAACAATATCCAAAAGTATCGGCGAAGCGGGCATGGGCCGGCCGTTTTCGTCGCGCGATAAAATAGACGCCAAATCAAACCGAAAACCATCCACATGCATTTCCGTGACCCAATAGCGCAAACTATCCGAGATTAATCGCCGAACCACGGAGTGATTTGTTTTTAGCGTATTCCCGGTTCCGGAGTAATTCATGTAGTTAGCCTGATTATTGGGATCGAGAATGTAATAGACATCATTTGCAAACCCTTTAAAACAGAATGTCGGCCCTTGATGATCGCCTTCCGCGGTATGGTTGAACACGACATCGAGTATCACTTCAATTCCGGCCCGGTGTAATGCTTTGACCATATCCCTGAATTCAGTGATAACGGCAAGCGGCGTTGGGTCGGAAAGGATAAGATCTACCGGGAAGAATTTTTTTATTCATGAGCGAAGATTACCTCTATGAATTTAACCCGCCGCTGACAACCTTGGCTGAATAGGCGCATTAAATTTATTTAAAGTTATTCTCGAATAATATACAGTATTAATACACTACGGCTGTTGACGATCTTTGCCATTTTGCTAGCGGACAAAAGGATAAAAAATAATGAGCGACAATACCTTCGGCACAAACGAACTGGAAAAACTTAACGCCTATTGGCATGCCTGTAATTATCTGGCCGCCTGCCTCGGCTAGGCGCTCCGGCGACTACAACCAAGGTGGTCAACTATCGGTAAGTTTTTGAAGGTTAGCCGGCCGGTTAATAGTTACCACAACATTGGATAAGCAATGAATGCGTTCGGTTCAATCCGGACAGCTTGGAGCCGTATGCCGCAACCCTGGCGGAACGCTCACGAACCAGCGTTTAGAATCCGGAAACAATGCCTGCTTTTGTATCGGCCGCCATCATTAAAAAGCAGCTCAATTTAACGCAAAGTCAGGGGCGGGCGCGGTAGCGATTCACTTCGTTTTGCGAAGCGTCATCTTGCGCGGCTTCAATAACTCGTCATCCACGAACAACGGGCGCATGTCCCGTTTGGCGAAATAGCGGTGATTCATAAAGTTATCCGAACCGACGATTTCGTAGGCGAACTCTCGGCGGGGTTTTTTCCGCAACCTTATGGGCAACTTTTAGGCATAACCGGTATGCCAAAATAGCAATCGGTTGTATTGCCATTGACGGAATGGGACGGATTGGCGCCTGCGTATTTCCTTGCGATCCAGGATGCAACGGGTTATCGCCAAGCCAGGATCTACATCGGCTGTTCGCCGCTATTGGCTTCGTCTCTGGATCTCTGGCGGCAATTGCAATGCATTCAGCAAAAAACTTGAAAACCACATGCATGCGTTAAGTTTGTATTTCATGTTTTACAACTATTGCAAAACCCATAAATCGCTTAAAATTACGCCAGCAATGGCAGCCGGGCTAACAGATCATGTTTGGGAACTGGCGGACATTGTGAACTTAATCCCAGAACCAGAGCCAAAAAAGCGTGGAGCTTATAAAAAGAAAGCCTTACAAATAAGCAATGATTTGAACTAGTAGTAGCTAAGTTTATCTAAAGTGTGTACTATAATTTTATCTAAAAAAATACATTTAATTCAAAAAACTGGTGGAATTTATGACGCATTCAGCATTATCTGTAGCAAATGCGTTTCTGGATTTAGCCCGCGCAGAAGGCAAGGGCATTAGTCCTATGAAACTGCAAAAATTAGTTTATTATGCACACGGCTGGTATCTTGGTTTATTTGATAATCCTCTTATTGATGAAGCAATAGAAGCGTGGAAATATGGCCCCGTTATACAATCAATTTATCATGAGTTTAAACGCTTTGGCTCATCAGATATAACAGTATTTGGCACTGAATTCGATTGTGATGCTGGAGATTTTATAGAGCCAAGACCAGAGGGAGATGAGTTAGCACGCACTCTTATTAATAAAATTTGGAGTGAGTACGGATGTTATACCGCCGCCGCATTATCCAGTATGACCCATGTTTCAGGTGGGCCATGGGAAGCTTCAAGAAGAGATCATGAGCAAGCAAGATCGGTTACGATAAAAAACGACTTAATAAAAGATTATTTTAAAAAGCTTTCTACATCACAGGAATAGGTGAATGTCGCAAGAAAACGATGCGTCAAAGATAAGCAAAGTTTCGTCTAAGAAAGAATCTGCCGAGTCTAAAAGCAATGACTTAATTAATAAAGAAACTTTGGACTATGAAAAGGAAAGGCGGCTTCATGAAGCTAAGATGAACCAGCAGAGCCTAGGATTGCTAGGAGCTGTATTTGGCGCTAAAGCAAATGCTATTACTAATATAAATGGGCTTAGTACTATTATTGCAGGGATGGTTATTGTTGGTAGTGTTTGGGAGGTATTTTTTATAATCAATTCAAATTACCAAAACTCTAAAGAATTGGTATCAGTGCCTTATTCTCTTGCTTCGCTATCTTTAGGCTATATTTTCGGTAAAGCTGGTAAATAGCTGAATAACCCGCTCCGGCGGGTTTTTTATTGCCTAAATTTCAAACTGAACCACTACCATAAATCATGGTTAAAATTGGCGGCGCTTGTCTAAAAACGACGCCATGAAATATGGATATGCCCGGGTTTCCAGCTCCGATTAAATAATTATTTTACCGACGTACCGCTTCTTTGGCGTTCAACCAGCAATTTCCGTAACGTTTCAATATCGACCGGTTTGATCAGATGTTCATCGATCCCGGCCGCGCGCGACTTTTCCCTATCCTCGGTTTGTCCATAGCCCGTCATGGCGATCAATAATGTCTGCTTAAATTCACTGCTTTGCCGAAAAGCCCGCGCCAACGAATAACCGTTCATCCCCGGTAAGCCGATGTCCAATATAATGGCGTCCGGACGCTCAGCCCGCGCCATTTCGAGCGCGGTATAACCATTGTCGGCGGTATGTACCTGGTAACCGTCGATTTTCAGCAGCACGGCGAGGCTTTCAGCGATATCGCGATTGTCGTCCACAACCAGGATACGGTAATTATTCAGGATTGGGGCAGAAAGCGCCTTTGCGGAAACCGTTGCCGTTTCAGGAGCATTAAGCCGAGGCAACCGAACCACGAATTCGCTGCCTCGACCCAGGCCCGCGCTGTACGCCCGCACTTCGCCGCCATGTTTCACAACCAGTTTGTGGACGAGAGACAAGCCTATGCCCAATCCGCCTTGAGCGCGGTCAAGACTGCGATTTGCTTGGTAGAACATATCAAACAGGTTAGTTAAATCAGCCGGATCAATGCCGCAGCCGTTATCGGAAACACGCAGGCGGACATCGTCTCCGGATAGTTCGACCGACAACTCGATACGCCCGCCCTCCTGGGTGTACTTGGCGGCGTTGTTGATGAGATTGGAGAAGATCTGGGTCAGCCGTATCCGATCACCCTCAACCCACAAGGGTTCAGCGGGTAACATCATGGTGAATTTCTGTCTTTTGTCGTCAATCAGCGGCTGATTGGTTTCCGCGGCCAGGCGAATGAAGTCCCGTATTTCCAGCGGTTCATTATTCAGTTCAATCAAGCCGCGACTAATACGGGAGACATCCAGCAGGTCGTCGATCAGCCCCGTCAGTTGTTTAATTTGGCGATCAATGATCTCGGTGCTCCAATTGATTCGAGATAGGTCGGGGTTAGATTTTTTTTGGATTTCCACCGCGTTGCGAATCGGCGCCAAGGGATTACGGAGTTCGTGGGCAAGCATCGCCAGGAATTCGTCTTTACGCCGGTCGGCCTCCCGCAGAGCCTCCTTGGCCTGTTTACTCGCCGAGATATCCCGGCTCACGGTGGCTAAACCGATTTGCTTTCCGGCGCCGTCTTTGATGAAGAATACGTTGTAGAGCATCCAGATGGCGGCGCCGCTCTTGAAATGGCGGAACCTGATTTCCACGTCGGCTTGACCCTCGCGTAAAACGCGGGGAAAAAATTCATCCAGTATGAAGCTCTGGTCTTCCGGAAAGAAAAACTCCTGGACCGGCGTTGCGATGCACTGCGTCAGATTGTCGAGGCCGACCAGCCGCAAGCCGGCTTCGTTGACGTAGAAGGGGGTGAAGTTCATGTCGCACATGCCGACGAACTCCATGCTGTTGTTGGCCAGCGAAACGAATTTTTGCCTTTCCTGCTCCAGGTTCGTGCGCTCGGTAATATCGCGCAGAATGGCGATAAATGTTTTCTCTCCCTCCACGTCGATCTTGGAAATGGATATTTCGACGGGGAATTCCTCTCCATTGGCGCGTAGAGCCGTCACCGGGCCCAGGAAGTTCATTTTACGGCTTATGCCGCTGGAGCGATCGAAAGCGTGAATATGGACGCCATGCGCGCGCCGAAACCGTTCAGGGATAAAACGCTCCAGAGAGCCGCCAATTGCTTCATGCCCTGGGCAGCCTAACATTTTTTCCGCCGCGGCGTTAAATAACAAAATACGTTGATCGGTATCGATCGTGATAATCCCATCCATTGCCGATTCAATAATGCCGGCATAATTCCGTTGGCTTTTTAAAAGCAGCCGTTCATTGCATTTGCGCTCGGTAATATCGATTAGAGCAATCCGCGCTGACGGAGTTTGCTCGTTAGCCGTATCGGCACAGCATTCTAATCGGGCGTCGAAAGTCGAGCCGTCGCCACGTTGCATGGTCAATTCATAACTTTGTTTTTCACTATTCCGCATTAGTTGCAAAAATTGCCGGCGCCATTCGCCACGGTTTTTTTCAGCGAAGCATTGGGAGAATCGATGCAAAATAAGGTTTTTGCGTTCGATTCCGAGCATCGTAGCGGCCGTGAGGTTAATTTCGGTGATCAGACCATCGGAACCGATGGTGAGATAACCGACGGGGGCGTAATCATAAAGATCGAGAAAACGGTCACGATAATTATCGCGCGATGCTTCCAGTAAAATTTTGGCTTGCCGCAACTCCTCATTCTGCATTTCCAACTCCATCTGGTGCACTTGCAATTCGTGCAAAAGCTTATCTTTAGAGGAACCGTCTATTGCTAAGGCATTGGTATTAAGGTCTTCCGCAAGTTTTGTTTCCGCATCCGTCAGTAATTGGTTAGATGGCATCGCCGAGCCTGATGTTTACGACTAATAATGTAGTATTGTATGTTTATTTTATCTAAAAAAGAAAGGTTTTTGGCGTAAAATTCCGTGTCCATAATCTTTGCGTCTCTACATCCCGCACTCGTTCGCCGCTCTATCCGCCGACAAGCGTGTTTGAAATGGGCGGGGGAGAGTTTTGGTTGCAAGAAAAAGTAGCCAATCGATGGGTGGAGCGAAAGCGGAACCCATATAGGCTGAATATTTACAAATTTAGATTGAAAAATTTAAATTAGTCATGAAGTTGTCATGTTTTTTTCTTAAAATGCCAAAAAGTAGTTTCTAGTGCTTGCGCTTGCTGCCGGACTTTTCTGTTACCTATTCCTTCTCCACAAGGATTGTGAAATTTTTGCTGCGTAAACATGTGCTTATACATTCAGGCATGGCTAAATGCGATGCCGCGCATATGTTTGTCAACTTATAAATGTCGTATATCGAGTTGATTTGCCGACTAAATTTAAGCTTGGCGTTGTGCTTTGCCGCATAAAGTTTCGTAAGACTAATTAACCCTTCATTCCGAAGGGCTTCAAAACAAGCGTATTTCAAATAATCTCTTATCAGGGATGTTGGCATGCTTGAATTAAGGAGAAGGAAATGAGACGTTTGATTTTAAGTGTGCTATTTCTAAGCAGCTTTGCAACAAACGCTGTAAGGGCGGCGGCTATCGATAACGCCCGGCTTAACGGATTGGCCTGGTTAATCTTGAACCAATCGGGAGACGGCAGTTGGCGCGACTCATCCGGGCTGGAGGTGGCGCAAACGGCTGCCGGGGTTGAAGCGCTCATGAATTCCGGCATAACCAAAGGCAATACTTTTTCCACCGCCGTGGCTTGGCTGCAAAATTATCAAGCTTACAGTACGGATGCGTTGTCCAGGCAGGCTATCGCACTATTTAAAGCCGGACGCAACACCGGCGGTTTAATGACGCAACTCATCAACTGGCGTAATGACACTACGCTGAGCTGGGGGGCTTACGACCACTACAGCGGCAGTTTTCCGGATACTTCATTGGCGATGCAGGCCATTAATATTACTGCTACCAGTTATAGTAACGCCGGTTATGGCATTGGTTTTATTACCGGCAAACAAAATTCCGATGGCGGCTGGCCGTATAACCCCAATGACATCGGTACGCCGCCGAGTAAAATAATTCCTACTGCTTTAACGCTTTTGGCGTTGAACCAATATAACTCCGTTTACGCGGTTCAGGCAAACATCACTAATGGCGTAACCTGGTTGAAAAACCAGCAATTATCCGGAGGTGGGTTCGGTGAAGGCGCAACCGGCACTCTTTTGGAAACCGCCTTGGCCTATCGCGCATTAATTACGATACAAGGTACAAGCGATACGTCAGTTGTCAACGCCCAGAATTATCTTATTGCCCAGCAACAAACCAATGGCGGTTGGGGGCCAAATGATCCATTAGCCACTACTTTGATTTTGGCCGCCATGCCGGCCACCGTCCTGGCGGATACCGACAACGACGGCATTCCGGATGCGCTGGAAACCTCATCTTTGCTTGGAGCTAACATCGGTGGAACTGGGGGCGACGGAGCCGCCGCCGGTAAATCATTAGCCATTAGTAACGGCATGAGCGTGGCCGGGGTTACTAAAGCCGCGACCCTTGCTTCAGCGACGCTCAATGTGCCATATAGCGCCACTATTGCCGGCAGCGGCTCGGCGCCCTATTCAATCACGACCGGCAGACTGCCGGACGGCCTATCGCTAAACGGCACGACCGGACAGATAAGCGGCACGCCCACGGCGGTGGGCGCTTTCGATTTTGTTTATCAAGCATCAGCAAGCGGCTCAATAGTTTCAGTCGATAGTCAAATCCAGGTGAACGCCATTAGCTCCACTCAGGTTCCGGCCATGCCGGACGGGTACATGCTGCTGCTGGCGCTTATATTGCAGGTATTGGGCATAGTTCGCGCAGGAAATATCGCAAAATCCACTAACGCTTAAGGTCGAAATTACCAAGGAATCTCTTATGTTACGCTGCTCACGTATCGCTCCGTTTCTGGCGATAGCTTGTCTCTACCTGGTTTTTTTCCAAAACGCCGCTTGCGCGGCCAATCAAGCGCCATCGGCGTTACCGGCTAATGTGGCGCGGACCATTATAAAAATGCATCAAAAGCCGGGAAGCGATCTGCCCGCACAATTACAACAGCACTTGCAGGAAACGAGCGATCTATTACTCGAAGCGTTGGCCGAAGATCAATTACAAATTGCTGGTAAAGCCAATCAGCTACCGTTTAAACAACAAATACTGGAAGCCAAACGTTTTGAAATTGCCGACTTTCGTTTGCAAGTAGAAGCGGAGCTTGCTCAAACCAGAGCAAAACTGGCCAAATTAAATGTTGGCGGCCAATTGGACGCTTTCGATAATTACGCCGCGCAGGTAAGCCAGCGTTTCGATAGCCTTAACAAGGTATTATCCAAGTTTACCTCGGCCCAAAAAAATGGGGCGCGGCGCTTGGCGTTAAACTCAGCCATTTTCAATGTTAATGCTTTACAAAGTCCTCCCGGCGTAACCGCGCCCAATGCAATTCCTTCGCCTACCACCCGGCAAGGTTACGCGGTACAAGCTACTCCCGTTACCCCAAGTAAAAGCCTGCCCGGTTATCTCGGCGCCTTGCCGAATAATTCGAACTTTGCTTCCCTGCTGAATTTGGTTGGCTCGGCCCAGGCGGCGGCTCCCGGCACACCCAGCCAAGCCTCCGCCTGCAGTTATACCGCCGCCGATTTGGCCGCCACGGAAGATGTGGTCATTAACCCCGCCATTCAAGCCCTGGCGGCGCAACTAAACTATTCGCCGGTCAAAATTTTTCAGTACGTATACAATAACATTAAGTACGAACCTTACTTCGGTTCGCTGAAAGGTTCGCTGGGCGTCATGTACAGCAATGCCGGCGGCGCAACCGATCAGGCGTCCTTCCTGATAGCGTTGCTGCGGGCGTCCAATAT
>JBEKBU010000115.1:0-12641 GCA_050015235.1 Methylomonas sp.
GTCACCGACACGTTCGCCAACCTGGAAGCGGCGCAGTCGCTCGACCCTAGCCTATTGACGGGCGCTACGGACGGCTATACGCTGACGGACGCGGCCGGCGCCAATTTCGCCAACCTGTCGGTTACGGACGCGAATTTACTGTTGGGCGCTAGCGATTATGCGAGCAATAACTACAGCTATACTTTGAGCGATAACGTCGCGGCGCTGGAATCCACCCCCGGCTCAGCCGCGATTGCCGGCGCGCAAGCCTATAACGTCACCGACACGTTCGCCAACCTGGAAGCGGCGTCGACGCTTAACCCAAGCCTGTTGCCGGGCGCTACGGACGGCTATACGCTGACGGACGCGGCCGGCGCCAATTTCGCCGACCTGTCGGTAGCGGACGCCGCTCTGCTGCTAGGCGCCAGCGACTATGCGAGCAATAGCTACAGCTACACTTTGAACGATAGCGTCGCAGCCCTGCTGGGAGCGCCTACCGACTTAGCGGGCGCCGCCGGCGTGACCGTGAACAACGAAGGCGGCGCAGTCGACATTACCGCGCTCAATTCCCTGATCAACGCCGGTTATACAGCCGCCATCGATACGTCCGGAATCAACGCCTTGAGCGGTAGTCTGACGACTAGCGCCGCCGACGCAGACAATTTGCTGGTAAACCTGAATGCGGACAACGGCAGCAGTTTGTCGAGTCTGGAAAACGGCGGCGGCGCTACATTGAACATCAGCGACGAAGTTTCTTCCTTGCTGCAATACCAACCGCTGATATCCGCTTTGGAATCCGGAGCATTGACTGAAACGTTGAATGAAACTGGGGTAACGGGGAATGACGGCACAACCGGCGCCATCACTTCCAGCGGCGGCGCGAATGTCGATCTGGCGCTACAAACGCTGTCCAGCGTATTTACCGTCGACAATGCGGGCAGCCTGACCAATATCGATATTTCGGCCATAACGGGCGTGACTAGCGGCGAGAGCCTGAGCATCAGCTACGATAGCGCGTCCCAAACCGAAACGATTGCCTTCGGCGCCGGCGCTCAAGCTCATACCATAGAATTGCTGGGCGTTACGACTGAAATTCAACAATCGGCAATAAATGTCTAGCAACCACGCTCTAGATAGAGTAAGCTTTTAAAAACCCGCCATTCATCAGCTTCCGGCCGCCCGCAAAGGATGGCGCGGCGCGGACGCCCCTGGACATAATGGTTATTTGATATAGCCATTATGTACCGATTTTTATCCTATTTCATTCGTATTAATTACTGTATATCATAAATTTATAGAAAGATTATATCGGCATTGAATGATGGTCGCGGCTTTTGGCTGGGAACGAGGAATAGAATGAACAAGGTAATCGATATTTCTACGGAACCCGGCGCTCTTGCCTGCGCATGTGGCGGAAACCCGGCGCTTTTCGCGGGCGACGGCCCGCAAAGTCACGCCGCTCTGTTCAAGAATACGCTGTCGTTGCTCTGGGGCGCCAGACGCGGACTGACCCGGCCGGAGCTGGAGCAACTGCTCGAAACGGACGACCGGGCCGCAACGGCCGGTTGGCGATTAGTAGCCAACGCCTTGGACGGCGAATTGTCGAATCGCGGCGGGGTCTGGACTTTTACTCACGAACATTTCCGTTCGGCGGTGCAACAACGGTATTTGCCGGATCTGGACAGCCAAGATCTTACGCGCATCAAACTGGCGGATTATTTTGCCGCTCAGCCGATCAGCGAACGTTCTTGCGACGAACTGCCCTGGCTGCTCTGGAAAACCGAATCCTTTATACGCCTGCGCGGCTGCTTGCTGGATATTGAACGCTTTATGCAGGCGCCCGAGGCCAGCCGGAACGAATGGCTCCAGTATTGGGTGGAGATGCGGGAAGAACAAAACATGGGGGAATATTATCTCGATAGTTTCGCCCGCTGGCGGCGCGCCCATGACGCATCGCCGGCGACGGTCGGCGCCTGCGCCAAGCAATTGGGCGCCTTTCTTTTACATGCGGGCTTATACGCTCCCGCCGGGCGATTTTACCGCCTGGCGCTGGAGCGTTTCGAGCGAGTGCTGGGGCCGGACGATATCAACACCCTGGAAGTTGTCAACGACCTCGTGTTATTGCTTAACAAACAAGGCGGCTATACCGAGGCCATGTCCTTAGGCTTGCGCGCCTGGCAAGGATTTGAGCGCACGCTGGGCCCGGATCACGCCCGCACGTTAAATAGCGTGAACAATCTGGCGGTCGTAATGTATAACCAAAACGACATCGCAACCGCCATGCAATTGTACCGCCGGGTGCTGGCCGATTTCGAGCGGGCGCTGGGCGAATCTCATCCGGACACTTTGACGTGCATGGCCAATTTGGCCGGATTGTTATGCGCCCAGGGCGAGCCTGACGCCGCCGGCGTCTTGTATCGCAAGGCGCTGGCCGGCTTTGAACAAACGCTGGGCCCGGATCATCCCCGGACGTTGCTGAGCGTCAGTAATCTGGCCCGCTTCCTTTACGATCGAGGCGGCGACAAGGCGGCGGAAAGTCTGTTTCGCCGCGCTCTGGCCGGTTGCGAGCGGCGGCTTGGGCCCGATCATCCCGATACTTTGCTCAATGTCAGCAATCTGGCCGGCCTGTTGTTGCATCATGGCGATCTTGCCGGGGCCGGCTCTTTGTACCATCGGGCGCTGTATGGGTTTGAGCAAGCCTTGGGGCGCAATCATCCCCTGACGCTGACCAGTGTCGCCAATCTTGCAAAATTTCAGGAATGGCAAGGCGACCTGACGGCCGCGGCGCTTTCGTATCGGCGGGCGCTGGCTGGCTACGCGGCGGCGTTCGGCGCCAGCCATCCCGATACGCTAAACACACAACACGACCTGGACTTATTGCTGGCGAAACAGGGCGATAAAGCAACCGTAAAGTTGCGCTGAATCCGATGGCGGCGCCGTTAAGTCAATAATTGATCCAATCCGCGCCAATCATTATAAGACTTGCGGTATTTAGGGTGATAGAATGGTTATCTAAGAAAACCATTGGAGTGGAGACATGGCCGCAATAACCAGCCAGCCTGGAATCCGGTACCTTACATATTGGCCGATAGGGTAATAAAATGGCTGATCCCGCTTCGCCACGCCGACCGGATACCCAATCGAATCAAATCCCTATTATCGTAGGCATAGGCGCATCAGCCGGCGGACTGGAGGCGATGGAGCAGTTCTTCGGCCCCGTTCCGGCGGACTGCGGCGTGGCGTTTGTGGTCATACAGCACCTTGACCCCACGCAGCAAGGCATCCTCCCGGAGTTATTGCAGCGCGCGACGGCGATGAAAGTCTGTCAGGCGGGCGATGATATGAAAATTAAACCGGACTGCGTCTACGTCATTCCATCGAATAAAGACTTGTCCGTAACGCGCGGCAGACTCCATTTGCTGGAGCCCGCCGCGCCGCGAGGATTGCGCTTGCCGATCGATTTTTTCTTTAGGGCCTTGGCGGCCGATCAAAACGCGCGGGCGATCGGCGTCATCCTGTCCGGCATGGGCTCCGACGGCGCCATGGGGCTGCGCGCCATTAAGGAAAACGCCGGATTGGGTTTGGCGCAAGCGCCGGACTCGGCAAAATTCGACGCCATGCCGCGTAGCGCCATAGACGCCGGAGTGGCCGATATCGTGGCCCCGGCGCCGGAACTTTGGCGGCGGATCGCCGATTATTTAAAAATAAGCCCGCATAGCCCGAATGCGCCGGAGCAAACCATCCTTAGCCCTAAGTCGCAAAGCGCCCTGGAGCAAATTGTGCTGTTGATAAGAGAGCGAACCGGCAACGACTTTTCACTGTATAAAAAAAACACCCTGTACCGGCGCATCGAGCGGCGCATGGGCTTGCATCAGATCGGGGCCATCGCCGAATATGTCAAATATCTGCGCCTGAACAGCCAGGAACTCGATCTGCTGTTCAAGGAAATGCTGATCGGCGTCACCAGTTTCTTCCGCGATCCGGCCGTTTGGGAGCAACTCAAAACGAACGCCTTTCCGGCCTTGTTCGCCCACTATCCGGCCGGCAAGGAGCTGCGGGCCTGGACCCCGGCTTGCTCCACGGGCGAAGAAGCGTATTCCCTGGCGATTATCTTTAAGGAAGCCTTGGCGCAAAACCCGGCCCCGCAGCGCTTTAAGCTGCAAATCTTCGCCACCGATCTCGACCAGGAAGCCATAGAAAAAGCGCGGCAAGGTTATTATCCGGGCAATATCGAAGCCGACGTCTTGCCGGAACGGCTTCGCCGTTTTTTCACGGCCGAAAACAAAGGTTACCGGATCAGCAAGGAAATCCGGGAAATGGTCATCTTCGCCCAGCAAAACATCATTACCGATCCGCCTTTCACCAAACTCGACCTGCTCAGTTGCCGCAATCTGCTGATTTATTTCAGCCCGGAATTGCAAAAAAAACTGATACCCTTATTTCATTACGCATTGACCGGCGACGGCATATTGTTGCTCGGCAATGCCGAGTCCGTCAGTAACTTTTCCGAATTGTTCGCTTTCATCGACAATCATTCGCGGCTCTATCGGCGCATTAATCAGGGGGGCGCGCCGGAGAACATCGATTTTCCCACCAAGCATTTTCCGGCGGTAGCCATGACAGAACCAGCGGCCCAGTCTACAAAAACCATCAATCTGCAAAGTCAAGTCGAGCAATTGTTGCTGCAAAATTATACGCCGCCGGCCGTGTTGGTCAACGCCGAAGGCGATATTCTCTATATCAACGGCCGCACCGGCAAATACCTGGAGCCGGCGGCGGGTAAAGCCCATTTGAATATCCACGCCATGGCGCGCGACGGTTTGCGGCACGAACTCGCCGCCGCCTTGACTAAAGCCCAACGCCAATCCGAAGCCGTGCATTCGCACGGTTTGCGGGTTGGGGCCAACGGCGGCGCACAGACCATTAACCTGACGGTACAGGCCATTGCCAAACCCGAAGCCTTGCAAGGCCTGCTGATGGTCATTTTTAACGATGTCGAGGCGCCGCCCTTTAGAAAGCGCTCGCGCCTCTCGGCCAGCGCCGAACTGGAATCGTTGCTGGCCGAATTGCAACAGGCGCGGGAAGAACTGCAAACCCTGCGCGAGGAAAGGCAAACCACTCAGGAAGAACTCAAATCATCTAACGAAGAATTGCAGTCCACCAATGAGGAGCTACAATCCACCAACGAAGAGCTCACCACCTCGAAAGAGGAAATGCAGTCCATGAATGAAGAATTGCAGACCATGAACGCCGAGCTACAATCTAAGGTAACGGATTTGTCGTGGGTGAATAACGACATGAAAAACCTGTTGAACAGTATGGAAATCGCCACGGTGTTTCTGGACAACGCCCTGAACATCCGCCGCTTTACCAGCCATTCCACCCAGTTGTTCAAACTGATCGCCAACGATGTGGGCCGCCCTCTTTCCGACATCGTCACCGATCTGGACTATCCGCAATTGCGGCAGGACACGCAGGAGGTGCTGAGCACGCTGGTGTTCGTGGAAAAACACATCAGAACTTATGACGGCCGCTGGTTCAAGGTGCGCATCATGCCGTACCGGACGCAGGAAAACGTCATAGACGGCGTAGTCATTACCTTTATCGATATTACGGAAAACAAATTGCTGGAAGCGCGATTACAAGGAAAAACACCTTGAACAAACCGTGCGGCGAGGCGCCGGCGAACGCCGAGCGGCGGCTCGCCGCCAAGCCTCTGGTCTTGACCGCTACGCCAGAGGACGGCAAAAAGCCGGCGCACGAATTGCAGGCGCGTAGGCTGGATAGAGCGCTCGTTACGTTTGCGCGAATATGTCTTTCAGATCGTCCGGAACCAGCGCGTAATTTCTCCAAATCCGGTCTACATTTTCCTGGTGCCGAGGCCCGAAGCGATTCGGAAATTTCTTTAACAATTTAACGCCGTCGACCACTTGGGCGCGATGCAGCGCGGCCACGGACTGAATCACCAGCAACAAATTATCGTCGGCGATTGGGCCATCCTTTTCCAGAAAGTCGCTGATCACATTGGCGAGCTCAATTGACGGCATTTGCACGGGCAGGAATAATATCCACTTTTCGATTTCATGATCGTTGGTGGTGCGCATTACGTCGCTAAGAATTTTATACATGGGTTTTTCGCAACGGGAATAAGCCCAGAGATAATTTAAAACCCAGCCTCTGTCGTCTTCGGTAAGGTTACCCAATTGTAATATCGGCTCCGCCTGACGCCGAAGCTCTTCCGCAATCTCGGCGAGCTGATATTTTCCTATGAAATCGCTGGCAAGGTATTTCAGATTTTTATGGCTTTTCGGCTCTATCCAGGTACTGAGTATCTTGACGATTTCCTTGGGCCGCATTTTGACTAGCGTGTCGAAAAAATCCATGCTTTCGGTAAACGTATATTCGTTGCTTTCCGGCCGCGCGGGATAAAATAGGGTAGGCGTCTGATTAATCTGGCTGGCGATTTCTTTCAATAAACGGAAAACCTCGTCCGGCGTCAGTACGCTATAGGCTTTAAGCGCCTGATAGACCTGCTCCTGGCTTTCGTGGAGAAGATTCTTCAAAACCTCTTCCCGAAATAGATGCGACGTATACTCATAAGTTAAGCCTATCAGTACCGCGACAATCAAGGCGATCGATACGTGCTCCGCCCACTTTTGTAAATTTTCCGGAAGCCTGGGTTCAAAGTATTTCAAGAAAAACGCGGCTATCAGAATAATCCCGAAGATAAGAAAAGGCACAGCTGCATAAGTCGTTTTATTGATTGATGACATAGTATTTAATTCCAAATTACTCTCGATTAGAATGCAGGCCGATTGGCGGTAAAATTTGACGGTATTTAATTTTTTATTAAATCCGCAAGCCTGCTTGGAATGATGCGCTATTCGGGCGGATACCCATGGCGCATGCTAATTTGTATCGAAAAAAATCGATCATTTGTATCTATTATAACTGTTGACAAAGTTTTCGATTATTTTTGTAATATAAGGTTTCATCTAAAGCCGATTAATCGGATTATTGGGATTTAATTTCTTATCAAGAGACTTATCCGGCCGATATGGGGGGCAATGGGCGATGCCGTTTAGTTATGGCTTAACCGTTCGCCCTGAGCTTGTCGAAGGGTGAAGGGTCAAGAGGTCCTTTGATCAATTGCGCAAAATTCTCGGCTGATAGTGCGGGACTTTTGTAATAGCCTTGATAATAATCGCAGCCTTTCTTCGTTAGGAATTCGAGTTGCGCCTTCGTCTCCACGCCTTCGGCGAGCACCTTTAGGCCCAGGGTATGGCCCAAGCCGATGATGGCGGCGGTTAATTGCCTATCGTTCTCTCGCCGCGGTATATCATCGATAAAACTCTTGTCGATTTTCAGCATGTTGAACGGAAATCGTTTCAAGTGAGCCAATGAAGAATAACCCGTGCCGAAATCATCTATCGCCAGCCGCACGCCTAAAGCCCGTAACCGTCCGAGTATCAATACCGCCTCGGCCTCCCTTTCCATCAGCGCGCTTTCAACTAACTCCAATTCCAGATACTCGGGGGGGAAGCCCGTTTCAGCAAGTATTTCCGAGACTGTCGCGAAAATATCGCCATGCCGGAACTGATGAGGGGAAAGATTGACGGCCAGTTTAAATGGCGGCAAACCGGCGGCTCGCCAGGCTTGCCATTGACGGCAGGCTTCTCTTAGCACCCATTCGCCCAGCTTGGCTATTAGACCGGTTTCCTCCGCTATGGGAATAAATTGGCTCGGCGGTATATGGCCCTCGTTTGGAACATGCCAGCGCAGCAGTACTTCGGCGCCTATGAGTTTACCCGTCGCGAGCTCCATCTGCGGTTGATAGTACGCCATTAGCTCGTTTCCCAACACCGATCGGCGCAACAGGGAATCCAAATTGATGCGCCGCCGAGCCGCGCGCGTCAGGTCTTCGGAATAATATTTGAAATTTCCGCGGCCATCGGCTTTGGCCCGGTATAAGGCGGCGTCCGCCTGTTGCAGAAGTTCTTCCGACGTTTTTCCATGCTCGGGAAACAGGCTGATACCCACACTCGCGCCAATCCGAATTTCCGAGCCGTTGCTCAGGCGAAAGGGTTCGCCTATGGCGGCGATGATCTCGGCCGCCACCTTGGCGGCGTCTTGAGGATGGGTTAATTCTTCCAATAATATGGCGAATTCGTCGCCTCCAAGCCTGGATATCGTGTCTATGCCGCGCAGCCGGCTTGTCAGCCTGAGGGCGACCTGTTTTAACAATTCATCGCCGGCTAAATGGCCGTAGCTATCGTTGACAGGCTTGAACCGATCCAGATCCAGCATCAGCAGCGCCGCCGATTTACGCTCCCGTTGCGCCAAAACGATGCTGTGCTCGAGGCTGGCGAATAACAACAATCGATTCGGCAAGCCGGTCAGCGGGTCATGGTGAGCCAGATAATCGAGCCGGCTGACGGCGTCTTTCAGCGGGGTAATGTCGGAAAAAACCCAAACATAGTGAGTGACATTTTCATGCCGATCCCTTACGGCGCTAATGCTTAACATTTGCATGTAAACTTCGCTGTTTTTTCGCCTGTTCCGGATCTCGCCCTGCCAACAGCCTTTTTCCTTGATCTGCGCCCAGGGGGTTGCGTAAAAGCGATCGTCCTGGCCGTCCGGCTTGAAGGCCGGCGCAATTTCCCCTATCATTTCCGCCGCGGAATAACCGGTCAATTCGGTGAATGCGCCATTGACGATGAGTATCCGGGTTTGAACGTCCGTAACCATCACGCCATTTCGAGTGGATTCGAATAGGGAAGCGGCTATCGGCGCAAGAAAATGCAAGTCTAGCGGAGGCAAGCTCGGCGCTTGTTGTTCTTTCGAGCCGGCGAGTTGCGAATTCGCGCGGAAGTGGATTTCTTTTGGTTTTTGATTTGTTCCGGATAGTTCGTTCAAAATTTATTACCCCAAAATGCGTCCAAAGCCCGCCACACTATATACGTCGCCAATGGCTTGTCCCGCGGCCTGTTTCAGGAGGTTCGCCAATGAAACCGCCGCCTTGGTATCGTTTAACATAATTAATGGCGGATAAATTTATAACATCATCCGTTCTATCAAGCTTTCTTTGAGCCGCGCCCGCATCAATTTCAAAAAATATTTAAAGCACAAACCGCGCCACTTCTTAATTAACTGAATATTAACAGTTTATTTATTGCGGCTTTAATTTTTGCATACCCTAATTACAACAACTGCAATTATGGTATGCAAAAATAGTATGATTTCAGCCAATATAGCCGCTAAGCTCGATAATCGGCCCGCCGCCGGCAGCGACCTGGAGCGGCCCCAATGCCGTTAAGTTAAGCTAGGGACAGCTCCCTCTCCCGGAGGGAGAGGAGACGGCTTGTTGCTTAACTTAACGGCATTGCTCCCGGAGGGCATTGGTATCTACACAACTTAATGAAAAATTGTTACCGGAGCAAGAAACAGGATTAGCCATTTTCGAACGCTTTTTATACACTCCGTTATTCCGGCGCTTTACGGTTTATAGTCAGGCGCATTTCTCCAGGGCCGGGCGTTTGGTAGGTTGGCAGCTTCAGCGTGAAGCGGGTGTCGATTAAATCCTGGGTTTTTACCCAATGCCGGCCGTCTTCGCTGGCCCAGCCTTTATGCAGATAAAGGTCGTGAACCAGACTGGCGCTAACGGTTTGATCGACGGCCGCGGCTAAAGCGCCGCCTTCGGCCAAAACATGCACGTCTATCGGAACGCCGGCGGGTAGTTTGTAGATAAAATCGCCGGCGCCGGGTTTGTCGGGATAGGCGACCAGCGGCAGTTGCGCAAGCTCGGCGGCGGAAGGCGGCGGGCAAAGAATGGAGCAGCCGCTTAGCACGCCAACCATGAATATCGCTGGAAGGATGGGTTTCATAAGATCTCCTGGGTGGTGGGGTTGATAAATATCGGTAAATCTAAAGTTTGCCGCGTTTGCGGCGTTATTTGCAGCAGCTTGCTCAACTGGTCTACATAATCGGCCAAAGCCGCGCGGCCGCATTCGGTAAGCAATAAAACCGTTTGCGGACGCGATGCGCTCTGCACTTCGCGCGCGGCGATCAGCCCGGCCTCCGTCAATTTGTTCAGATGCGCGCCTAAATTGCCGTCGGTAATGGCCAGCGCCCGTTTTAACTCGCTGAATGTCGCCTCGCCGCGGCTGGACAGAAAAGCGACGATTTGAGTCCGGATCGGCTGGTGCAGCAAGGGATTGAGATGGATAGACCGCTCGCTCATTTTTTTTCCCCGTATAGCAGATTTTCGCTAAATTCGGCCTGGACTCTAACCACCGGTTCGCCGTTTTCCAAGCGCGGCGCCAGCCGGTGTATTTTCAGACCGAGGACGCCTTCGCGGATTTCATGCCAGCCGCCGTTATCCAGGCGGTAGCGGCCGTCCGGCATGCCGTCGCGCAGCGCCACTTCCAGCGGCGCGTTCAGATTCATCTTCAGATCGGCCGCCGGCGGCGCCTGCAAAATCGACCCCGACAAGTCCAGCCGCAACGCAATCGGCGTACCCGCTTCCAGACGCAGAACTTGCTCGCCGTCCGCGATAGCGGCGGCGGCGAGCGGCAGCGGCGCGCAGGCGGGCGCGGTAACGGCGGCGGCGGATAATTGGGTCATGGCCAGCGCCGGCGCGATGACGAAAGCAATCCAAACCAGCAAGGCCGACAAGCGCGGGCCGAGACGGCTATCGCCGTAGCGGCGGCTCAGCCAGCCGGCCAACGGCATGCCGACGGCGAAGCAGGAAGTCGCTAACCAGTGCGTCGCGCTATAGGGCAAACCGGCCGCCAGACCGGTAACGCCTATCAGAATCGCAGCCAACCCTATCCATTCCACCAGCGGCTTGGAAAACAAACCGAACAGGTAAACGCCCAAGCCGAGCAAAACTATCCATAACGCGTAAATCATGCCCCCTCCTCCATAAAAAAACATGGCGAAGGAGCTTAATATGCCCATGCACAGCAGCATCCACCAGGCGCGGGTGATTTGCGCCTGGGCGAAAGGCAGCGTTTCGTCGCGCCGCCGCCGGGCGCGGCGGGTCAATTGATGATCGGTAAACGACATGGCGGACAACCAGAAGCTTAGCCAGACCAGCAGCGCCAGCGCGCGTTGGCCGTGATGCGGGAAGCGGTCGGCAGTGATGAAGTATTCCGTCACGCCGGCGATAAAGCCGCCTACCGCACCTATCAGAATCAAACTGTGCCGCTCCAGATAAACGCTTCTATGCCCTGCCGCGAGCATGGCTTGTATGGATTGCAATTGTTCATGCGCTTTATTCATGGCTTATAGTCGCTCTGTTTTTTAGAGTATATAGCTCTGTAATGCAGAGTGTCAAGAGGTAATTGTGAGTTGTTGGCATGGATACGGATGATGCCGGCCTGTAGATTAAATTCTTTGCAAGCCAAGGAACAAGAGTAATAAAATGCTGTCTCAAACTTAAATTCCCGAATAACTCGAACGATACGCCGCTCTTTGGCGGATGATATCGAGGAATAAACATGAACAAATACGATTTTACACTTAAATTTGACATTTCCGGCATTAAAGACGCTCAAGATACGATAGCCGGCGCTCTTTACGGAAATGGTTGCGACGACGCCGTCATAGACATAGGCAAGGCCGGGCAAATCGCCTTAAATTTCGAGCGCAATGCCGCATCAGCCACGGAAGCGATTTCAAGCGCGCTCAACGATGTTAAAAAAACGCTGCCCGACGCCCGCTTAATTGAAGCGACGCCGGACTTTGTCGGCGTGACCGACATCGCGGATATCCTCGCCTGCAGCCGGCAGAACGTGCGGGGATTGTACGTTAAAAACCGAACCACGTTTCCTACGCCGATTCATGACGGCAGCTCGGCGCTCTGGCATTTGGCCAAGGTTTTGGGGTGGTTTAAAGAAAAAGGCGGCTATAAAATACCGGATAATTTAATCGAGGTATCCAGGGAAAATATGCGGATTAATCTTGATCGGCAAATAAGGGAAGTGTTTTGATTGTTAATCCCGGCCGGCCGGTAAAAAAACCTTGTACCCTGCCGATAGCAAGCAGCCTCGATGAGGCGTAGGGGAATTGAGGATAATCGAGGTGTGAGGACATCGTAGCATACTCAGTTCACCAGATAATCTCTCTCTAATCTGTCTCTTGATTTATTCTCCCGGAACAGCGATGATAAATATGAGTAATAGGAGAATAATGTGGCTATCGTAATCGAAGATTTGCAAATGGAACAACTGGCGCGGCAGCTCGCCAATGCAGAGGGCGCGACTGTCACGGAGGTGGTGCGTGAAAGCCTGTTGTCGCTGGCTGGCATACGTGGATTGACCGCTAATAAACTACCACTACGCGAAAGGCTTGCCGTGTTAGCGGCTGAAGTCGATGCGTTGCCGCACCGATCTCCAGCCGATAACCGTAGCGACAACGACATCCTGGGTTATAACGAGCACGGCGTATGGTGATTGACACTTCCGCCGTACTGGCCTGGCTGAAACATGAGCCAGAGCGCGAACGTATCGTCGCCGCTTTGGAAACACACGTTGTATGTCGAATATCGGCAGTGAGTTTGTTGGAGGCCCATATTGTGGTGCGAGCACGCGGACATCACACCATGCCGAGCAAACTACGACGTTTCCTGGAAGAAATTGGTGCAATCTTTATGCCTTTCG
>JBEKBU010000116.1:0-12487 GCA_050015235.1 Methylomonas sp.
TTTGAATTGGATATGGACAAGCGCTTGCCCATCGAAAGGATGGCGGCCTAATGAATAAATTGAAAATAAGAAGCCGCACAATACTACCAATAGGGCATGCCCTAGTGATAGTTTAAAAAATGGCGATAAAACCTATCTTTAGAATTAATTTTTAATTTAGATAGTTACTCTATCACATATATTAGAACCTTATGATAGAAAAATGATTATTGGTTACGCACGCACATCGACAGTCGACCAAATGGCTGGTTTTGAATCTCAGATTACCGAGCTTCGAAGTATTGGTTGCGAAAAAGTATTTCAGGAACAGGTCTCGTCGGTTGGCAACCGGGTACAACTTGATGCCGCTTTAGGGTTTATCCGGGAAGGCGATGTCCTAGTGGTGACCAAACTGGATCGCTTAGCCCGTTCAGTGCGGGATTTAATGACTATAATTCATCGGCTTGAGCGTAAACAAGTCGGTTTGCGCATTTTGAATTTAGGCATGGATACCAAAACCACAACGGGTAAGTTAATGTTGACCATTTTAGGTGGTATCGCCCAATTCGAACGTGAAATGATGCTTGAGCGGCAACGCGAGGGTGTCGCCAAGGCAAAAGGGGAAGGCAAATATACGGGTCGAAAACCCATTGACACCACTCGCCAGGCAACAATTATCCGTTTAAATGGTGAAGGTTTAACCAAGGTCGAGATTGCCAATCAGGTTGGCGTGGGTGAAGCTACGGTTTATCGAGTATTGGCTAAAGCAAGAAAAAGTTAATCTATTGATTATATTGAACTATAATCAATCTTCTGACGAAGATGGCACTTTTGGCAGCTATGTGGTAACTACCCCCAATGCCGGAGAACTCCTTTCGCGGATAAAAGCATTGCTTAGACGCACCAAGAAATTACCTGAGGGAGACCAAGATGTTTTCAAAACGGGTGAATTGAAAATAGAACTGACAAAGCGGCGAGTTTTTATGGGTGAGCATGAAATTCACCTAACGCCGTTAGAATTCCGATTATTGAGCGTGCTGGTTCACAATGCCGGATTTGTGCTCACACATCGGCAATTGCTTGAAAAGGTTTGGGGGGCTTCTTATGTTGAACACAATCATTATGTGCGCATTCATATGGGCCAACTACGCCATAAATTAGAATCTGATCCTGCACGCCCCCGCTATATCTTAACGGAAACGGGTGTAGGTTATCGGTTGAACGATGGAGTAAATTAAATGACTAGGTTTGGCCGCTGTTTTTGTCCTCAATGCGGGAAAGAACAAGACAGTTCCGGACGATTGGGATCAGCCGGGCAATGTGATTGTGGAAATTGGATACCCCATAAATTATTAGATGGGGCAAGGATATATTGGATTGTACAAATTGCTTTTTGTATAGCGATTGCGTCCTTTTTCGTTTCATTCGCGCTGTTTTATACCGAACTTCCAAGTGATCCTTGGGAACGTTTCTTTAGCCCTATATTGCAAGTACCCGCTTTTGCTTCTTTCATCGTCAGTTTTCGAATATTGATCAGGCATAAACGTAGGCATGATGAAGATACTTTATTGTTGCGTGTTTACCTTTTTGGCATAGTTTTGATGAGCTTTGGATTCTTGATTTCCATACTGGAAGCAATTTTGAAATCCAGTTAACATCTTTAACAATACTTAATAATCATACTCGCAATTTTGAAAATTAACATCGATATTACTTAACTATAGATAGCATATGAAACCGAAATATTTTTGTTTGATTATATTAATGTTTATCTCATTCCAAGGTTATTCTGCTGAGAAGGATTATACAATATGCTCAGTAGCCGGATTCTATGAAAGTAATAATAATCGGTTTTTAACTGATTTGGCCGAGCGCATAGCCGCTAAAAATAATCTGTTTGGAGATGAGAATTGCAGCATTGCCTTAAAAGAAGGAAAGGCGGCTGGTGCACGTTTTTCCAAACCTGGAGCAGAACGGAGAACTACCGATTATGACATAATCCGTTCAGCCCAGCATTTTAGTAATTTAATTTACGATTCAATTTTGTCCAGGGTAAAGTTTTAAACATTAGGTGTAGCGGCTTGCAATCGAAAACCCACAAAGGGGAGCATGCAAAACCGGGGGAGGCAGTCAAAGCCAAACTCTTAAGGTGTCGGAAAACATGTGTTTTTCGCATGGTCTTCCGTTAAGCCGATAGACCGCCAGAAAATACCTGATCACCCCCTCTCGTCCCCTCAAATAATGTACGAAAACTATTGTCGGATTGAATCCGACCCATTTCACTATGCGGAAATGTTTCCTATGACGTTTTCCGTACATACTGGTTGGTTAATGCCGCATTGCTTGCCTAGCTGCTTGGGCCAAAAAACCTGATCGTGTTGCCCCATGTGTTTTTGCATAGCTATCGATTTCGCTCACTAAACCTTGTGGCAATGAAATATTTAGTCGTACAGATTTTGTTTCGAGTTTCGATGCATCGATGTCAATCAACAACCAAATTCCGCCGTTATACTCAGAATTATTTGCTAAATTTTCCAAACTGGTTGGTTTCGGTAACGCCAGTTCTTGGCCTTCACACCATAATTCAATAGCCTCTTGAATCATTCTGGGTAAATCCTGCCAGTCATCGGCTGCGGAAAAGCAGCCTGGAAAATCGGGGATAGTCACACCATGCGCGTGATTTTCATCGCCCATGTGAATATAAACGGGATATAGCATACAGTCTCCTACCAGTCCCAACCGGCTTGTTTATAAATGTTGCGTAAAGTGCCAAGCGCCACATCTTTGCGCGGGTGCGGAACAACAACATGACCGGGCTTGGTCGGATGAACAAATTTTTCGTGATCGCCTTTGCCACCCGCTTTATACCAGCCTTCTTTCTGCAAACGATTGATGATTTCTTTGCTGTTCATAATTAATTATATTACACAACATTACACAACGCTGCAATATAGTATCCATTCTGACCTCAAAAAATTACGACAAAAGACAGTAGCCACGCCGTACCCTATGTTGGACGATGGCATGTGCTTTATTGATCGCCTGGCTTTCCTCATCAAACCATTCTTCTCGGACGGTACCGGGCGAACCGATGCGCCCCCATTCTTTAATCAGCGCCCATTCCCCAAAAATGGTTTGGGTGATGTGGATGGCATAAAAGCGCTGCTTATGACGCAAGGTATCATGGCATTCTAAATAAGCTTGATTCCACATAGTGATCTAAACCGACATAGGCTTTGGGGGTGATGATAACCGCCATGATAGCCTTAAATGCTACCCTTCGGGTACCGCGTTTAGCGGGCTCTTTAGGGGTTAATCTCATGGCCATTGCGCCTGATCACACCGTACACGCTCACAGCAAATCCGCCCCGGCATGCTCCTTGAACAGATTGGCCGAGCGCACGTAGCCGGCCAGCACGTCGGTGGAACGGTGGCGGCTGACCTCGGCCATTTTAAAGATTGAGGCTCCGGCTTCGGCGGCGCTGGTCACGAACCCGGCTCGTAAACTGTGGGCGGCGAAGTCGGCGGCGGCTAGGCCGACCTGGTCGGCATAGTGCTTCACCCGGTTCGCCACGCTCTTATCGGACAAGGCCGCCTGGCCGACCCGGCCGCCCTTCCCCACCGCCCTAAAAACCGGCCCCGCCTCGATGCCAGCCACGGCCAGCCAGTTTCTCAACGCCGTCACCGGGCAGAACAACACGCTGCCGTGAGGGATGGCGATCACCTGCCCTGCCCCTTCCTGGTCGGTCTTGGATTTGCGAATCGTCACCCGCAGCCCATCGTCCACGAACGCCAGGTCGGCGACGGTCAGCGCCACGAGTTCCGCGCGGCGGAACGCGCCGGCGAAGCCCAACAGCAACAGCGCCCGGTCGCGTTGCCCGGTCAGCGTGGGGGGACAGTGGCGCACCATTTCCTTGACAATATCGGCGGTGGCGGCTTTTTTCTTGATGGGGGCCGTGCCTTTCGCTCGGCGGATGCCTTTCAAGGCGGCCGTCACGCCTTTGTGCGCGGTCGGCGTATCAAGGCCTTTGGCCTCATGGGCGCACTTAATGGCGGCCAGCCGCCGGGTCAGCGTCGAAGCGGCTACACCGGCCCGCGCCTGGTCGGCCAGGAACAGCGCCACGGTTTCCGGGGCCGCCGGCAATGCGGCCAGGGCGTGAGTGGCGCACCAGGCGCTAAAAATTTTGACATCGCTGGCGTAGGCTTTGCGGGTGGCGAAGCTCAGGCTCTGGTCGATGTAGTTTTTCGTTGCTTCGGCCAGAATGCGCTGTGCCAGGCCGGTGTTTGGGTGCGGAATCAGGTCGGTCATGTGCGGTGGTTTTTAGTTCCGGGAATCACCGTTATCGGAACTAAAAGCATAACAGAAAAAACCTTGCGTTTGAGGACGCCTCCGTTTCAGGGCGTAAAAACCTGACCGTGAAGCTGCTGGATGCGTTGCGCTATCGGTTCAAAAAGAGCCATCATCATGGTCTGTGACTCTTGGGGGACATTGGCGGCTTGTAATGCGTCGGCCAATCCGCCGAATTGTTTAAACCAGTGCTCGTAATGTCCCTCCATGACTTCCCGCTCGACCCACATATCGCGCCGTCCTTGCTCATCAAGTATCGTTTGCAGCCCGCGTTCAAGCGTCGCCCCTTCCATGAGCAGGTGGGCGACCGTGGGTTTGACGGAGTCGGGCAGTACCGGCAAGTGACCGTAAGCCGTCTTCGCCTTTTGGTTCTCGATTTCCGCCGCCGCTTCCATCAGCATACCGTAACGGTAGAGGCCGGGGTATTCACGGCACAGGAAGGCCAGTTTGTCATCGGACACCGTACTCCATAGCCATTGTAAATCGAGGATATGCCCGGCCATGTGTTCCAACAGCGCCGCATCACCCAAGCCTTTGGCTTCCAGTTGCCGAACCCGCTGATCAATCGCGGCGGCGATTTTGTGTTCTTTGCTGACGGTCCGTCCGCCAGGCACCTTGATTTTGCCCGTGGCAATGCCTGCCGCGAGCGTCTCTAAGATTTTGGCAAACCGGTAGAATCCGGCAAATTCCGCACACAAGGCGTCCATCTTCGGGCCGGGTGCATTCAGTATCAGATGATGGAAGTCCGGCATGAAATCGGCCATCTCTGAAAGTATCTCGACTTCGATCAGTTCCTGCGCCTCCAGTTGTTTCATTCGCGCATCGATGCGAGCGGCCATGCGCCGATGCTCTGCTGTTACCGACATGGCGGCACATGCGCTGGGTTTTGTTGCTTCATCGATTCTCCTATAGCCCTGTCATCGGCCATGATTTTTCTCTTCATAACCGCACCAGATTTTTTTGAATAACGGTAAGCACTTCATCAAAGGGCGGCTGCCCCTGATAATACAGCGCGGCACGGCGTTCGTATTCCTTTTGATAAAGGGCTCGCGTGTGAGCATCCCCCAGGACAAGGGCTTCATTTTCTATGAGTGGATTCTGACGGTCAATGGCAGGAAAACGCCGATTCTTATGTGCGTTGTATTGATCGGTGCCAATAAATGCCTGAACCCCGCTATTCTGCAACAGACAAAAAACATCATAGTAATGGCGCATAAAATTGGGTGGAAAATTATCGCCTGAATGTTGGTGCTGTCTGTATTTCGTGACAATAGCCTGTAATTTTTCCACCAACGTATAGCCGGGATCATAGCAATGGATTCGCAGCGCTCTACTATCTATGACACCGACCTCTTTTTCCAAAGCAAAGTCCATAGCCCATGAGCTGATGTCTAATGGTTGATTAGGCATCACATCATCAAATCCGACTTCGAGAAGAACCCCTTCCTTAGCGCTGCCGTCTGATGGAAATTTGGCTTCATAGTAAAGCCGAATGCCGCCACTAAAATATTTCGGCGGACTGTCGAACTGTGTATCCCGATCAACTTTTATGATGCCAGGAAGGCTGATGCTATTGGCCAGATAATCATAATAGTCCTTGCGGCCTTGGCGGTCTTTTTCCTTATCATGATTTGGGGATGTTCGGATTTGCCTGCCTTCCGGCGGCGCGATGTGAATATCAATGTCTTCTGAGAAACGGTGAATGATACCGTATCCCTTGGAAAGCGATGTGCCACCCTTAAGCTGAAACTCGTACCCGGCCTGTTTGAGGCCATAAATACAGTGCATGAGCCAATAATCCTTTTCGGCCAGGTACGGATCGATCTTGCGCTCACCCGCCACGACCCGGATGAGATCGGTAAAATCAGGATGTTCATGGAGATACACTTTAGACGGCATGTTTCATTTCTTCAGAGCGAAATAGTTTTTCAAAAAAACTCAGCGTTCTCGCCCCTGCATACTCTTGAACAGTTTTCATCAGTTTGGCCTTATCCATGCTGCGTACTTTTTCGGTGACGCTGTTAAGAACGCTTTCTTTATCCTCCGCCAGGAAGTGAAGATTATTGATAAGATCCACTAACAAGAATTCCTGACTGCTTTTCTCAGGAAAACGCGGTCTTTTCAAAAAATAGAAGTGCCGTCCGTTCAGTGTATATCGACCATCCCGCTTATGGTTATAAACCAGCTTCTCGTTGTAAAGCTGTGTGGTGCCTACGCCCAGGGAGTTATAGGCATTCAAGGACGCCATATAGAAATGGTCGTCTTTAAGGAAAGCGCGGATCAGCGTTTCGTCTTCTGGCGGCGCATCACCAAAAGCTGTTTTCTTGGGGCAGTAGTAAACGCCTCCCGCAAGCTTCTGGATAACTCCTTTGCTGACTAGTTGCTGTAAATGGCGGTCAACTGCATTTGACCACTTGGCCAGGTCGGCCCGCCGATAAACTTGCCCTGGTTGAAGATGTTCTTGTAGTTCGTTGACTTTAGGCATGGCACCTCCTGCACATCTACTATAGAGCAACTTGCGTTGAAAGTCATTTATTTAGTCTAAAAAACATGCATATTACTTTGCATTAGACTGGTACACAAAAAAATCGATGTCAGATAAACTTTAACCGCATAAAGCAGTAAATACGTATATAGCTTTATGCGTATTTATATAGTATGCGAATAAAGGTCTGTTAAGCTTGCCAGTTATGGCTAGCGACCAATGCATTATGGGGTATTGAAGGTGCGTACATCACTATTTAAATAAATACGTATTTATGGTACTATGTATATAGTTAAATACAAATCTACTTTAATGCGTTAATACTTGGATACGCTTATGCGCACATTGGTAATAGCCAGTCAAAAGGGCGGCGTCGGAAAAACTACTTTGGCAGGCCATTTGTCTGTATTCGCCGAACAGAACAAAAATGGCCCTGTTGCTCTGATTGATACCGACCCCCAAGGATCACTTGCGAGTTGGTGGAATGAGCGTTCAGCAGAAACCCCTATTTTTGCTAGCGTTAGCATTGCTAATTTAAATGAGCATTTACGCGAGCTTGAAAGATGCGGTGTTAAGCTGGCAATTATTGATACTCCGCCGGCAGTGACTACAACCATCAAGATGGTCATTGCAGTTGCAGACCTCGTATTAATTCCAACTAGGCCAAGTCCACACGATTTACGTGCCGTTGGTTCTACTGTCGAAATGGTTGAGTCAGCCAATAAGCCAATGATATTTGTTATCAATGGTGCAGCTGCGCGCGCTCGGATTACAGGTGAAGCTGCAATCGCCCTTTCCCAGCACGGTACCGTAGCACCGGTCACTATTTATCAACGTACTGATTTCGCAGCCTCAATGATTGATGGGCGCACTGTGCAAGAAATTGATCCGGGAAGTCGATCAGCAGGCGAAATTAAAGAGTTATGGAAATACGTATTTAAGAAACTACGTAAGTAGATATTTAGCTTAATCTATATTTGAGGATTTATGCAAATGGCTAAAACAGCAACTTTAAGTTCTGGCCTTGTCGCCAGAAAGGGCGCAGCAGTTCCAACTGTAACAGAAACAGATACCGAACACTTATCACCAGTTTCCCCCATTAAGAAGACAGAAGCAGTCTATTACAAGGCACTGACGGTAAAACTAGACAAAGAAAGATTTCACAAACTAAAACAAGCTGGACTAATCGCAGACAAAAGTAGCCAAGAAATTTTTGTTGAGGCTCTGGATGCTTATCTAAGCAAAGATGTTTGATAAATCACTGACTCGAGTTAAAAAGTAACGGAAATCAAGCAAAGGTTACGACATGGCAAAGGCAAAACCTAAAAAGGACGACGTGGTTATTCCCCCCACAAAATCAGATTTCGGTGGGCAACAACTTGACTTGTTCCAATCGTTTCTCTGCAACACCGAGAACGAACGTGACCGACTGTCCAATACCTTCGATCTTTGGGATAGTGTGCCGCGTTATTCTGTATCACGTCAGGCAATGGACAAGATGCGTAAGGCTGGAACGTTCACACAGTTGCTGAGCGTCCCATTCAACTATCGTGGTCGCGAATTAGAGGCTATCATTCAACCCGCTTGGATACAGAACAAGGACAGTACTGTTACAGGTTATTATCCAAGTGCAAATGAAGAACTAATCGAAGATGCTTTGCGCAAAATCGCTGCTGAACAGAATTATGGGTATTTCGATAAACCAAATTACCGTAGTGGGGTGGTCTTCTCGCTACATATGTTGCGAGAAGAATTAAAAAAACGAGGCCATACACGATCCTATCAACAAATCGTTTTAAGTCTACGAATCCTCGCCAGAAGCTCGATTGAAATTGCCACGACAGACGACAAAAACGGAGAGGGGTTCTCAATCAATCCATATTTTTCCGGATTGTCAGCCGTATCCAGAAGTAAGCTTGATGACGATCCAGATGCAAAATGGATTGTGCAATTTCACCCCCTAGTAACACAGGCAATTGATGCGGTGACCTATCGTCAATTCAACTATGCACAAATGATGGGACATCGAACCCAGCTCGCCCGCTGGCTACACAAACAGCTTTCTCTCAAGTTTACATTTGCAAGCTTAATCACTTCGTTCGATATGCGTTTTAGCACAATCAAACGTGATAGTGCTTTGCTGGAAGGCTATAAGCTGCAACGTCAAGCAGTTGCCGCACTTGATGACGCTCTTGACGAGCTCAAAGCTAGTGGGGTATTAAGTGCCACTCAAAAAAACGAGATACGCGGCGAACGTGCCAAGCTAGAAGATGTAATTTACACACTGACTGCCTCGCGGGAATTCATTACAGAAATCAAAGCAGCCAATAAACGACAGTCTTTAAGTGAGAAAAGCAAAGAAATCATTGTGGGAAAAAACCTCCCGACCAAGAAGCGGTAGTTATAGGTGACGGGTCAAGGCGTTTTACGGTAGTTATAGGTGACAGGTTGCGGTAGTTATAGGTGACAGGAAGCTTTTCCACATCAAATAGACCTATAGCCTAGCCTCAATTTCGGTAGTTATAGCTGACGGGTCGGCTAAAAACCGGTAGTTATAGCTGACGGGTCGGCTAAAAACCGGTAGTTATAGCTGACGGGTCGGTTTTTTGAGGTCTGGAATAGGAAGATAGAAGCCACTTTTTAGCCTAATGTCATCAACAAGTGGTAGTTATAGCTGACGGGTTGTTTCATTAAGTCATTGTAAATAAATTGAAATAATGACATTTTTTTGCTCTTATTCTTTTAATCTTTATTTAACCTTTATTTAATCATGCTACGCCTGTGAATAACTACGATTAAACACACAAAGATCAATTGACAAAATGGTGTCACTATTGATACCGTATAACTATGCCTACCTCCAAAAAAATCCTTGATCAAATGCGGCGGGAACCCAACAATGTTCGGTTCGCAGACTTGCATAAAATTTGTGAAGAATTTTTTGGAAAACCGCGTCAATCAGGCACAAGCCATACCATATTCAAAACACCTTGGCCTGGCGATCCGCGTGTGAACATTCAGAACGACAAAGGTAAAGCCAAAGCTTATCAGGTCAAACAGATACTGTTAGCCATCGACAAGTTAAAGGGGGAATCCAAATGAACATTGAACATTACACCTATCGAGTTACCTGGTCTCCAGAAGATAATGAACATGTCGGTCTCTGTGTCGAACTACCTTCCTTGTCCTGGTTGGCGACCACGCCTGAAGAAGCCTTAACAGGTATTAGACAGCTGGTTGCCGAAGTCATCAAAGATATGCAAAGCAATGGTGAAGTTATTCCAGAACCGCTATCAGAAAAACACTACAGCGGTGAATTTAGAGTCCGTATCCCGGCAGAAGTGCATCGCACCTTAGCCATGCAAGCCGCAGAACAAGGCATTAGCCTAAATCGCTTAGCCAGTGCCAAGTTAGCCGGGTAAAATTTGAAAAACGAAAGATATGCATGATCAGTTAATTACGAAAACTGGAAAATCCAATGCTTCCAAGTAATTGCCATCCATGGCAATTATATCAGATAAACGGATGATTTACCTTTTTTAATATTTTTAGTAAGCCATCAATTCCTAATCACTCAATAGCACCGACAAGGCAATTCCCTTCAATCAAAGCTTTTTGTTTTACGCCAGGAAGGAATAGGGCAGGGCGGCCCCGATGAAATCCTTGTTCAATCAGGGTACATAGCTGTCGGGCATGAAAACCCAACGAATAGCCCAACAAACGGCTGGTTTTAAAGACTAAGAGATTTTTAGTTAGGTGGCGTTTTCTTTGCTCCAGTGGTTTTCGTCGGCTGATGGCTACTAAGCGCCTGTAGGAGTTCGGCGGCTTGGGCTTTTGTGGCCTCAAGTTGTCCACGTAACTGAGCGGCTTCCTCGCGAGCTATGGCCGCTTGTTTGTGCGCATCGTCTCTGTCGGCCTCGATCTTCATTAAGCGTTCGGCAACACGATGAGTTTCTTCAGCGGTGCGCTTGCGTTGTTCTTGATGCGTTTCTTCGGCGGCAGCGGCTTGGGCTTTTACGGTCGCTAGTTCTGCGCGTTCCTGGTCGCGCTCAGCGGCTAAGGTTTTAACGGTTTTTTTCTGCTCGGCTAGTTCCGTCCGGAGTCTTTCCAGTTCGACGGCATGTTGTTCGCCGGCGCTCTTAGCAGTTTGTTCGGTTAAAGCCAGGCGTTCCCGCAATTGCGCCAGTTCTACAGCTTGGGCCTGACTGGTTGCCTGGGCATCGGCCAGACGCTTTTCAAAGGCTTCCGATTCGGCTCTGACTTCATTCAGTTTGGTTTCCAAATCATCGACCGTGCTGGATGCGTCGGCTAATTCACGTTCGGCCTGTTCGCGTTGATCGCCGGCGGCTCTGACTACTTCTCCTACCCGGCGCTCTGCCGCTTTGACCGCCTTGTCGTTCAATTCAACAGCCAGCATGGAAAGGCGTTCTGTGAGTGTTTTAGTCACCATAGCCACTTCCTCGGCCACCTCAATAGGCAATTCAGCCACCGGTTCCGCTCTGGTCACAGACTGGCTGGCCAGATGTTCATCCCAAACTTGTTTAAGCCGACCGGGATTACCACCACCCACTTTTTGGCGTAAAGCAAAACCCGTGATATTGCGGCCAGCGTCTCGCAGTTCTTGACCGGCCTGAATAATGGCTTCCGGAGCAAATTCGGCAGGGCGTCCGGTTTGTATCGTCGTGGGTTGCATGAGGATTTCTCCTTTGAGTTGATGGGTTCAGTATAGCACAGAATAAAATAATAAACAAACTAATTTAGTAACAAATAAACGAACAAACAAAGTAATAAACAAATAAACAAACTAATTTTTTATTTCTTATTTTTATCGTTTAAGCCTCGTGACAAATGACCTTTATTTGTAGAGCTCACGAAAATGGCTGTATTTGGGTTTTTATTGCTTGGGCTAGGGATTTGTGTGGCTAGACTGGATAAATCGCCGCCACGGGCTTGAAATAGCGTTTTTTGAGCTGAAAAGGCAAAAGCAATAGACTGCTTAAAGCGGGGTAGAGGATCGGCTAAAAAAGTGTTGCCGGCATTGCCGCTAAAACCTTGTTTAGGGTAACTTCATCGGCTTGCACTCGCCACCGGCCAGGCGCAAAGGATTCCAGGTGGTAAACCGCCGCATTAGGCATAGGGAAGCCCGACCGGAACCGGCGAAAGGCTTTCATGCCTTGATGGTTTCTGGCGTTAAAACCCAATAACTTCCAGGTCAGCAACGCAAACCAAATGCCATGCCCGAACAGCACGGTGTTATCCGGCAGGCTATCCAGTTCCGGAATAAACGCCGTCACTCGCTGTTCAAATTCATGGAAGGTGTCGGCCTGTTCACCCATGCGTTGTTCCGGATCGGCGGCTTGCCAATAAGCTTCGGCAATCGGGCGGCGCTGTGCGCCGACCATGCCTTGAATCAAGGCCGGATCAAGACATGAGAACTCGTTCAGTGCCGAATGAATCACCGGCTGCATCGACACCTTGTCACAAAAAGGTTGTGCGGTCTCATGGGTTCTCAGGAATTCCGAGACCACAATTTTACTGGGTTGCAGATCGAGGAGGGGTAGTTACCACATAGCTGTAAAAACCGCCATCTTCGATGGAATGAATTACCCGTATCAAAGAATGCGTAAATAAATTTCTCTAAAAAGTCCTATCAATTTTATGAATCTAATGATAGC
>JBEKBU010000117.1:0-12474 GCA_050015235.1 Methylomonas sp.
ATCCAACTGCACGACGCGAAAATCACCACCATCGGCAGCCGCGCCGAAGATATGTTTTATATCACCGATCAACAATCAAGACCCATCGAAGATGAAAACAAGAAACAGCAAATACGCGCCCGTATACTGGAATTGTTGAATGAAGAGGCGTGAAACATGCCCCCCCCCCCTACGCGATCTATAAACTTTAATCTAGCCATTAAAGCCGGCTCCCAAGATTTTGGAACCGGCAAGGCTGGCGGAGGTTTGAGAGGCATGGATGCCGAACAAAAGCCGACAGGGAGGTATTCACGGCGTCCTCCGGCAGGCTTGCCGGTTACAAAATCGTGAATAGCAGTAAGCCTTAATCGAAGACAACTTTGGGCGCGTAAGGCTTGGCGGGTTAAAACCCGCCTTACGGCGCCGAGGAATTAAACCGGCGGCGCGGCCAACAATTCATTGACTTTGCAGATATCCGCATCCAGCAATAAATCAATTTGTTTAAGCAAGGCCAGGCAGACATTATCCAGCAAGACACTACCGGCTTGAGAGGGTTTGGACAGTACATAATCGGCGATATTGCCGCCGGTAACGGGACGGCCGATACCAAGACGCAAACGGTAAAAATCCCGTGTATCGATATGGGCGATAATATCTCGCAAACCGTTATGACCGGCATGCCCGCCGTCGCGTTTCAGCTTGGCGGCGCCTTCGGCCAATTCCAGCTCGTCATGCACAACCAGCATATCTTCCGGTTTAAACTTGTAATAACGCAGCATCTTACCGACCGAATAGCCGCTTTTATTCATAAAAGTCATCGGCTTCAGCAACAGCAATTTATTGCCCGCGACTGAACATTCGGCAACCAAACCCTGGAATTGCGCGCTACTTTGCCATGCGGCTCCCGCCGACGCCAGATGGTCTAAAAAAATAAACCCGGCGTTATGCCGGGTTTTTTCATATTGCGGGCCTGGATTACCCAGACCGACGACTAATTTAATCATTCGATAAAAAGACCGTTACGCAGAGGCTTCCTCGGCGCCGCGCGGCTTAACAATATGCACGACCGGATGATTATGCTCCGCGCCATGGTGCAAGGCGACAATTTCCACACCCGCCGGCAGAACTAAATCGGATAAATGCACCGTGGCGCCAACTTCCATAGCCGTCAAATCCACCTCGACGTATTCCGGCAATGCGGAAGGCATACATAACACCTCAACATCGCTCATGAGATGATTGACTATACCGCCTTTTTTAACCCCTACCGAAACTTCTTCATTGATAAAATGCAGCGGTACATGCATTTTGATTTTGTGGGAAGCGTCGACCCGCTGAAAATCCATATGCAGAATTACCGGTTTCGCCGGATGGCGCTGAATATGCTTAAGCACGGCCTTCTCGGTTTTATCGCCGATTTTAATATCCAGCACATGTGAATAAACGGCTTCATGAACCAAATGTTTAACAATATCGTTATGATCCAGCACCAGCATCACCGGCGCGCTTACACCGCCGTAGATCACCGCGGGTACTTTACCTTGCCTGCGGATAACTTTTGCCGCACTACTGCCTGTACCGGTTCGGGTTTCGGCAACAAATTCAAAAACGTCAGCCATTTCTTCTCCAAAAGCCTGTGTTCACAAGCATTATTTATTTAATTCTTAATCAACATAAAGCGAGCTAACCGACTCGCCTTCCGCTATCCGCCGTATGGTTTCGGCCAACATTTCCGCAACGCTTAATTGCCTTATTTTGCCGATAGCCCGCAATTCTTCGGAAAGCGGAATCGTGTCGGTCACGACTAATTCATCCAGCACCGAGTTTCTGACATTGGAAGCCGCGGCCCCAGACAACACCGGATGCGTACAATACGCCACCACTTTTTCGGCCCCGTGTTTCTTTAGCGCGTCCGCCGCGTGGCACAAGGTGCCGGCGGTATCGACCAAATCGTCCACCATGACACAGGTTCTACCTTCAACATCGCCGATAATGTGCATAATCTCGGACACATTCGCCCGCGGCCTACGTTTGTCGATAATAGCCAAATCGGCGTCGCCAAGCCGTTTCGCCAATGCGCGGGCTCTTACCACACCGCCCACATCAGGGGAAACGACAATCAAATTCTCATATTCCTGCCGCCAGACATCGCCCAGCAAAATGGGAGACGCATAGACGTTATCGACCGGAATGCCAAAAAAGCCCTGAATCTGATCGGCATGCAGATCAACCGTTAACGCTCGGTCGGCTCCGGCGTTTCCTATCATATCGGCTACCAGCCTGGCGGTAATCGGCACACGCGCCGAGCGGGTGCGCCTGTCTTGCCGGGCATATCCGTAATAGGGCATGACCGCTGTTATCCGGGCCGCCGACGCGCGGCGCATCGCGTCTATCAGCACCAATAACTCCATTAAATTCTCATTGGTCGGCGAACAGGTGGGCTGGATGATAAACACATCCCTACCCCGCACGTTTTCCTCTATTTCGACGTAAATCTCGCCATCGCTAAACCGTCCCACGGTCGCCATCCCTAACCGCATATTAAGCTTCTTAACAATACCCTCGGATAATGCGGTATTGGCATTACCGGAAAATATCATAATCGAGGCCTCGCGCATTTAAGACTCCTCAAATTTATTGCTTAGAGATATGGCTGGGCTGCTAGGATTCGAACCTAGGTATGCGGGGATCAAAACCCCGTGCCTTACCGCTTGGCGACAGCCCAATAACACTGATTAACCCGTTCCCTGTTCAAGCATTTTATAGAGCGGCGATTTATTAATGCCTTTTGCTAAATAAACTGTCCACTTTTTCACTAATGCCGCATAGGCGGTCTGAGCATCCTGCTTTTCTGCAAACCGGGCAAACACACAGGCGCCGGTTCCGGTCAATTTTGCCTCCGAAAACTCGGACAGATCCTTCATGGCGGCATTGACCTGCGGGTACAACTTACACACAACATCAAGACAATCGTTACGATCATCACCTTCGAGAAAGTCCGCCATTTTGATAGGTTTACTATTTCTTGTCAAGCCTTCGGCGGAAAAAATTTCTCCGGTATTCACATGTACATCCGGTTTGATAATAATTAACCATTGTTCAGGCACGGTAACGGCTTGCAATTTTTCTCCCACGCCTTCAGCCCACGCCGAGTGACCGAACACAAAAACCGGCACGTCGGCGCCTAATTGCAAGCCCAGCTTGATTAATTCGTCCCGCTGCAACTCTAATCGCCAAAGCCGGTTTAATGCAACCAAAGTCGTCGCCGCGTCCGAACTACCCCCGCCCAAACCGCCTCCCAACGGCAAGTTTTTTTCCACGGCTATACTTACCCCTTGCCGGGACCCGGTATGTTCTTTCAACAACCTGGCGGCGCGCACCGTCAAATCGGACTGCTCGGGCACCCCGGGCAACGGCGTTTGCAAACTGACCCGGTCATCCGTATCGGCATGGAAAGTTATCCAATCGCATAAATCGGTCATTTGAAAAACCGTCTGCAATAAATGATAGCCATCCGGACGCCGGCCGGTTATCCGTAACATCAAATTCAATTTAGCCGGCGCCGGCCATTTGTCCCCCCAGCCAAACGGCTGAAGCATGCTTTCGGTCATGATAATTCCCATTGATCAATCACTAACTTAACTCGGGTTTTATCCTTTTCGGCCGATATTTTTTTGGGCAGCCAATCCGTGTTGACCTGGAGTAATTCCTTGTATCTTACCAGCCAGCCGTTTTGCATAAAGCCTTCGCTCACTTCAGTATAGGCTTGTTGCGGATCGTTAACTCCCAACACCCAGAATCTTAATGCATGTGCGGGAAGATCAAAACCGAGCTGCTCGGCCAGCACATCGTCAATCCGGCCGGAATACTGCCGCCGATGCTCCCCATCGTCAAAAATGATCTTATCCGGAAATAACGTAATGGCCAGACGGCCTTGCGCCAACGGCCCCAGCAGTTCGATATCATCCTGCTCGGGAAGATGACGCCAGCTGATCGAAGCGGAGACCGAATCTTTTTCATTCGTTAAATTCAAGCGCCCGCTAAAAAACCATTTTAGCTGATGCTGCAAATTTTGCATCCGCGACAGCTGGTAAACCTGAACCGGTTTTTCAGGAAACAGCGCACAGGAATTAAGAACTAAAAATATTAAAATAACCGCGGGACGGCTCATTTTACTTCATCGGACAAAAACCGTTTTTTAAATTGCAGCAAATATTCATCATTTGGAGACTTTTTATAAGCGTTTTCGAAAAAATCCTTCGACTCTTTAGTGTTGCCCATCACCCATAACACTTCAGCTACGTGCGCGGCAATCTCGTTTTCAGGATCTTTAGCATAGGCTTTTTTCAGATAAGTCAGCGCTAAATCCAATTTACCCAGCTTAAATTGCAGCCAGCCGTAACTATCCACAATCACGGCTTCATCGGGTTGCAGTTTCAAGGCTTGATCGAGATATTTCTCGGCTTCATCATAACGGTTGGTTCTATCGGTCAAGGTGTAACCCATGGCGTTTAAGGCGCCGACATCCTCAGGGTTTTTCTGTAAAATTTGCCGTAAATCGGCCTCCAGAACATCCAGTTTATCAATACGCTCCGCAACCAAAGCGTGAGCGTACAACACATCGCGGTTGTCAGGCGCATCCTTGAGTACTTTGCTCAATTCGTCAAACGCCTCTTGATATTTACCCTGCTGATTAAATAATTCCGCTTTAATCATGGCAATCCGTAATTTTTGTTCCGGAAATCTGCTTTCCATATCGTAAATACGTTTTTCCACTTCATCCAGGCGTTTTTGGCTCAGTAAAATAGACACTGCCGCCAAGTCCGCATCAAAAGCGTAATTACCTTCCCGGACTCTGTTAAACCAGGATAAAGCCCGATCGAGATGATGGCGCTCCATTTCCGCCTTACCCATATAAAAACTGGCTTGCTCCTCCCATTCCGGCTTATTTACCAGCTTTTCAAGATAATATTCGGCTTTTTCATTATGGCCGCGCTGTAAGGAAATTAACGCCAAGGAAAAAAGGGCCTCGCCATCATCCGGCTTTTCATCCAGAACTTTTTGGCATACCTTAACGGCGTCATCATATGCGCCAATATTAATTAAAATTTCCAGCAACAATTTTTTTAACTGTATGTCCTCGGGCGACTGTTTGATGGCTTTTTCCAAAAAGCCCCTCGCCTTAACCAAATCCCCGGCCCGGCCGGCCAATTGCGCTTGAAAAATAATAGCCCGGCTCCATTCAGGCTCTAATTGCAGAACCTGGGTGATTTTTTCCTGCGCCAAGCCGTTATCCGGCAACATGGACGCAAAAACAGCCTGCACAAATAATAACCGCGGCTGTTGGGGCTGCAATTTATTGAGATCCTCCATAACGTCATAGGCAAACTGAAGGCGGCCTTCTTTCTCAAACAATTTAGCCATTTCCAGTAGACCGGATTCAAAACCGGCCGGATCGTCTTTTAACATCACATCCATATTGTCCAAGGCCGCGTTGTGATCGGAATTATTGACCGCCAACAACAAGGCGAACTTTCTTGCGCCGGGATTGCCGGGGTCTTTCGCCAACCAAACCGCCAGGGCTTCCTGAGTACGTTTTTCGTCTTTTAAAAATAATCCGATTTTGACGGCTCTTTCGGCAATTCTAGGGTCGTCAACCAGTTTCGCCGCTTGTAAATAAGCGTCCAAAGCCAGATAATACTCGTTCCGTTGGCCGGCCAACTCCGCGGTCATTAATAAATACAGTACTTCTTCATCAATTGCGGTGTTTTGGTTAACGCCGGTATCAATGATTTCGTGCTGACTCAAATCACTATCGTCTTCCGGTTTAGTTTCTGGGCTAACCGCACAACCCGCCAGACAAATGAGTATTGCGATATTTATCCATTTATTCATGCAATCAAACGACCCGTTTTTAAAATATTAGTTGACATAGATTATCAGAAAAAGTTATTAATTTAGATTTTTGGGATCAATGTATTTGGATAAAAACAGCACATTCTTTAAAATGACGTCCTTTTTCCGTGCTTCTAAACGTTGCCGATGACTCTTTTAGCCCTTGGGATAAATTATAATACCGCTCCCGTCGCCATCCGCGAACGTCTTTCTTTCCCGGCGGAAATTCTCGAGCCCACATTGAAGCATATACGGAATATCAAAGGAATCAATGAAGCCGCGCTTTTATCCACTTGCAACCGTACGGAATTTTATTACCGTAGCGATAGCGGCGATCAAAACGTACTCATAGATTGGATTGCCGACGCCAAAAATTTAAAAACCGCCGAATTTACTCCATATTTGTATAGTTATCAAGATAGCCAGTCGATTCGCCACATGTTCCGCGTAGCCTGCGGGCTCGACTCCATGATACTTGGCGAACCGCAAATTCTCGGCCAGATGAAAAACGCTTACCATGCGGCCAATCAAGCAGGCACCCTTGGCAAAACCCTGAGCAAGTTATTTCAGCATACTTTTTCCGCCGCTAAAAAAGTTCGCACCGACACAGCCATCGGCTCCAGTCCGGTTTCGGTCGCCTTCGCCGCCGTGCAACTGGCGCAACAAATTTTCGATAAACTTAGCGAACAAACGGCTTTACTGATCGGCGCGGGCGAAACCATAGAACTTACCGCCCGCCATCTTCACCAGCATGGCGTAGGCCGCATTATCATCGCCAACCGCACCTATGACAAAGCCCACGCTCTGGCGGCCCAATTCAACGGCTTCGCCATTTCACTTTCCGAATTGCCGGATCATTTGGCTGAAGCCGATATCGTTGTCTCATCCACCGCCAGTCAATTACCCATACTCGGTAAAGGCCGGGTGGAAAGCGCTATAAAAAAACGCAAACACAAACCGATGTTCATGGTCGATTTGGCGGTGCCAAGGGATATCGAATCCGAAGTCGGACAATTACGCGATGTTTATCTTTACACAGTAGATGATCTGCAAAATACCGTCAATCAAAATATGGATACGCGCCGGCGCGCCGCTGAACAGGCGGAGGAAATCATCGACACCCAGGTCGAGCATTTCTTGCTCTGGCTGCGTTCCCAGGGCGCTCAGGAAACTATCCGCGATTTCCGCTCCCAGGCCGAACTAACCCGTGACGAGGCGCTCAACAAAGCCATCGCCCTACTCAATAACGGCGCGCCGGCCGAAGAAGTGCTGCAACGCTTGGCTTACACGTTGACCAATAAGTTGATTCACACCCCTTGCGTACAAATACGCGACGCCGGAGCGAACGAACGCCATGATTTAATCGCCGCCTCCCGCGAAATTTTCAAATTAAGATAAACCCTAAATGAAACCCTCGATAAAAAACAAGCTTGAACAACTCAGCGAACGCTTCGAAGAAATTACCGCTCTGCTTTCGCAACCCGAAATACAAAGCAATCAGAATAAATTCCGCACTCTAAGTCAGGAATACGCGCAATTGGAGCCCATAGTCGCCTGTTACCACAGCTACGAAAATAACGAATCTCAATTGGCCGCCGCTAAAGACATGGCGAAAGACAGCGATCCGGAACTGCGGGAATTGGCGAAGGAAGAAGTTCTGGCGGCGGAAGCCGCCCGCGACGATTTGGAGCAGCAACTGCAAATTTTGTTGCTTCCGAAAGACCCTAACGATAATCGTAACGTGTTTCTGGAGGTGCGCGCCGGCACCGGCGGCGATGAAGCCGCTATATTTTCCGGCGATTTAGCCAGAATGTATCAGCGCTATGCCGAAAAACTAGGCTGGAGTACGGAAATTATCAACGAAAACCGCGGCGAACACGGCGGCTATAAAGAAGTAATTTTGCGCGTTAGCGGCCAGAACGTCTATTCGCAACTCAAATTCGAATCCGGAACGCATCGCGTCCAGCGGGTGCCGGAAACAGAATCGCAAGGCCGGGTGCATACTTCGGCCTGTACCGTCGCCATCATGCCGGAAGTGGATAGTATCGACGAAATCGACATTAATCCGGCCGATTTGCGCGTCGACACCTTCCGTGCTTCCGGCGCCGGCGGACAACACGTCAACCGCACAGACTCGGCTATCCGCATTACCCATATTCCTTCCGGGGTAGTGGTCGAATGCCAGGACGAACGCTCGCAACATAAAAACCGCGCCCGCGCCATGTCTTTGCTGCAATCCCGGTTGTTATCCGCCGCCCAGGAAAAGCAGCACGCCGAACAATCCGAGAACCGCAAACTGCAAGTCGGCAGCGGCGACCGCTCCGAACGGATCCGCACCTACAATTATCCGCAAGGCCGGCTCACCGATCACCGCATTAATTTAACCCTCTACAAACTGGACGATATTATGCAGGGCGGTTTGGAGCAAGTCATACAACCGCTCATACACGAACATCAGGCCGAACTGCTGACGCAATTAGGCAATGGCTGACTCCATCCGAACCGTGCTAGCCGACGCTATGGCCCGTTTAACGCCCGGTTCGGAAACCGCTGTTCTGGACGCGGAAGTTTTACTCGGCCACTGTTTGGGCAGGAATCGCGCTTTTCTGCGCGCCTGGCCGGAACATCGCTTGAATCCGGAGCAACAACGGCAATATGCGGACTTGATCGCGCAACGCCAAGCAGGCATGCCGGTCGCTTATTTAATCGGGCGGCGCGAGTTTTGGTCGCGTAATTTTAGGGTCAACCCGGATGTGTTGATTCCTAGAGCCGACAGCGAATTGCTGGTGGAGCTTTGTTTGCAACTTATTCCGGAAGCGCAAGCCTGTAAAATTCTCGATCTCGGCGCCGGCGCCGGCATACTGGCTATTACGCTGGCGGCGGAAAGACCCGAGGCCAACGTTTTAGCTGTCGACATCTGCCCGAAAGCGCTCGACATCGCCGCAAGCAACGCCCGCGCTTTAAACGTCCCCAATGTGCGTTTTCTGCTTTCCGATTGGACGGCTAACGTGGCGGACAAGGATTTTGACATTATCATCAGTAACCCGCCTTATATCGCCGCGACCGACCCGCATTTACGGCAAGGCGACTTGCGTTTTGAACCTGAATTGGCGTTAATCAGCCCGGACAACGGTCTCAAGGATATACGCATGATAGCAAGCCAGTCCTGCGAGCATTTAAAAATCGACGGGCATTTACTGATCGAACACGGCTATAATCAGCCCACCGAAGTCCAGGCCATTTTCGCTGCTTGCCATTATGAAACCATCCGCACCCATGCCGACCTATCCGGTCAGCCGCGTGTCACCCGCGGAGTTTGGAAACCACTATGAACCCCGAAATCAATTTGCCCCGCAAACTCACCAATCAATTACTGCATCTGGCGCAAACTTCTCCGGAGCAGGAAATTTGCGGCTTGATCGGCGCCGACCGGGATGGCCTGCCCATTAACTGTTACCCAATCCCCAATGCCGCCGCCACGCCGCACAACCGTTTTCTGTTGGACGGCAGCCGGCAAATCGCCGCCATGCAAACCATGCGCGACCGGCAAGAAACCTTGTTCGCCATTTATCACTCCCATCCGCATGCGCCTGCTATCCCTTCCCTCGCGGATATTGAAGAGGCCGGTTACCCGGAGGCGTTGCATTTGATCATTTCCTTAAACACCAAAGGCGTACTTGAACTACGCGCATTTCGGATCGTCGAAAAATCGGCTGTGGAATTGAATTTGAATTTAATCGAAGAATAGAAAGCCAGACTATGACGGCGCCTGTTTAACGATAGATTATTTATATAACAATAACTTAACAAAAAAATAACGCATATGGGATGTGCTGAACGAAGTGAAGCGCATCAATCGCGAACGATGCGCCTGTTTAATGACAGATTATTTATATAACAATAACTTAACAAAAAAAATAACGCATATAGGATGTGCTGAACGAAGTGAAGCGCATCGGTCGCGAACGATGCGCCTGTTTCGCCGGTAAACGCCTTTAAAGGTTTGACAATAATGGATAAGCCGGCGTCAGCTTCCCGGCGGTTGGCGGCGGAGCGCCTGGCAGAGGACGCTGTAAATACCTCCCTGTAGCTTTCGCCCGGCCTCCATGCCGGTCAAACCTCTGCCAGGCGCTCCGCCGCCAACCGCCAAGGTGGTCAGCTACTTTAGGTTTTAAAAATTCTAAATTCAGTCTTTTGACTGATTTTCCGAGTAATCACTATATTAATTCTCTGGAGAAAAACATGCTCAAACCGTTATTTGGCGTTTTAATGCTAATTGCTAATTTAATGTTTTTGACGTCCGGTGTTGTCCATGCCGAAAAATTCTACATTTACCACGAATTTGAACCGGCGGACCGCTATGTAGGAAACGGCGATTGGGCGCATAAAAACGTTTCGCACGGTTTTTGGACGAATATCATGCCTGGCGAATGCGGAGCCAATAACGCGGCGGCCATCGATTTAAACGATCGAACCCAGCCCGCCGCCGTCAAAGGCGGCCAATCCGCCGTCAAGCTCACGTTCAAAATACCAACGCCCCCAGGATGGTGCGGATTAGCGGTAACCAGCAATGAGAATTTTTGGGGCAAAACCCCGGCCAACGCCACGCCGGACCTGAACAAATATTATCCTTATTTTAATCTGCAACCTTATCAAAAATTGGTGTTCTCGGCGAAAGGCGCGGGCGGTAACGAAGTCATTCAGGTAAAATTCGCCATTACCGGCGACAGCGGCGATCAAGGCTGGGCCGACTCCGCGCCCTTACCCATTGATTGCGGCAGTTTTACCTTAACTTCTGGTTGGCGGGAATATGTTTGCCCGATAAAAATCGACGACCCCGACCGACCGCTTTTCCTGGGCCGGGTTATCACGCCATTTGTGGTAACGGTATCCAAGATCGCCAACAACTCCGCCGATAGCGTCGGTTTTTATCTGGACGAAATCTATTTTGACACCGATAAATAACGCCTCCCATTCCATGCCTTCCAAGTCGAACAAAATTAACACGGGGTGGCTGTTGCGTATATTGCTATTAATTGCCGCCGCTTCGAATATCCCTTTAATGGCGGCGGAGCAACCGGCTTTTTTCGATTATTTACGCCAGACAAATCCGCCGCCCGCCTTGATTGCTTACAACCCAAGCAATATCAACCCGGACGATATGCATCTATCGGCCGAACAATTGGCCGCGCACGTCCAAAAAGATTTAACTTGCTTAAAATCCGGTTTCAATGGGCTGGTGCTGTACAACTACAATCCTGAAATCACGCCTATAGTCGTCGAACAAGCGCTCCAGTCGGGCTTTCGCGGCATTCTATTAGGCGTTTGGGATGTAAAATCCGAGCAGGAATTATCCGGAACCGTGGCGTTAATTAATAAATACCGAGATAAAGCGGCCTTTGCCGTCGTTATCGGCAACGAAGGCCTGAACGACAACCGCTATACGCTCGCGGACGTTAAAACGGCTCACACCAAGCTAATTGCCGCCGGTTTAGACCGAATGCGCATCCCACTAACCACCAGCGAACCGATGGCGGGTTACGGACTGGCCGATTTAAGGTTATTCGGGGATTTTTTAGCGCCGAACATACATCCGGCCATCGACCGGAAAGAACTGGCGCCCGCAGACGCCGTCGACTGGGTGCAAGGGCGCGCCAAGGTGTTGGCGCAATTCGCTAAAAAACCGGTATTCGTCAAAGAGACCGGCCTGCCAAACGGCGGCGACGCGGCATTTACGCCGGCGCGCCAATTCGAATTTTGGAAAATGTTGCGCGACAAAGGCCCTCTGTTGGAAACAACCGGCTTACCGGGGGCGTGGATTTCGCTGGCGGCGGTCTTCGAAGCCTTCGACTCGCCTTGGAAGGCCGCAAAAAGCGGCAACCCGATTGAAGGGCGTTGGGGGTTGATGGATGAGCAGCTTGGGGCTTATCCGGCTTTTGGCGTGTTTGCCGGAAATTTGAATAAATGCAAAAGTGAACAATAGTTAGCCTCAAGCCATTTTAAATTATCAATTTTACCGTTCACTTTATCACCATAGCGTGAATAAATGAGATAATGCAGGCAGTTTTCTTGAATATTTTGTTGAGACTACCATGCTATATAGAGGTATCAATAAGTTGAATGATTAGGCAAATGGCGGTAGTATTTTGCCGAAAGGTAATACTGTTGAAGTTACTATATTAGCAGATGGTAAATGTAAAGCTGATGGTAAATTCAAGGCCGGACCTTGTCAGACTAATACGGCAAGGGCCCACCAAATTGAAACAGGTTTGTACGGTGGTTGTGGAATTTCAACTTCACGCTCGGAAATTACTGCAATATTCTTTGCCACAACCGGTCATAAGGTGGATGGTTACGTATACGTCATTGACGAAACATTGCTAGAAGGTGCAAACGTGACTTCGGAAACTAAGGAAACTAAGGGGGGTCAGTTCCAAACTAAGGGGGGTCAGTTCCAACATTACAACATTTATGCTGGACTATTATTATGGCAAGATCACTGAGAATAGAATGCCAGACGCCATTGTTGCTGCTACTGCCCTAGTCAACCATGCGCGTCTTTTGACGCTAGATAAGAGGATAATCCAAGGGCTACAAAGG
>JBEKBU010000118.1:0-12321 GCA_050015235.1 Methylomonas sp.
CACAAAACTTGTTCGGGCAAACCGGCGATGAAATTCTCCAAAGCGTCTTTGCTCAATAAAGTGCCGGTCGGGTTATTCGGATTGGCGATAAACACAATGCTGGTTTCCGCGCAAACGGCCGCGCGCATCGCCTCCAGATCATGCCCGTAATTTTTAGCCGGTATGGCCCTGGCCGTAGCGCCCACCGCTTGAGTCAAAATCGGATACAACGCAAAAGCATGCTGGGCGAACACCACTTCGCGCCCCGGCGTCACAAAGGTGCGCATCACCATTTCCAGTATTTCGCTGGAGCCGTTACCCAGCGTTATCTGTTCCGGCGCCACTTGCAGATGTTCGGCCAAAGCCGTTTTTAAACTAAAACCGCTGCCGTCCGGATAACGGCTGACATCGGCCAGCGCCGTTTGTATCGCGGCGGCGGCCTTTGGGCCGATACCGAGCGGGTTTTCGTTCGAGGCCAGTTTGACGATTTCCGTCAGTCCTAGTTCGCGTTGCAATTCTTCGGCGGGTTTTCCAGGCACATAAGGCGCCAGTTGTTGCACGCCGGCCAGTGCTAGGTTTATAAATTTGTTCATCAAGTAAAAATTAATGGATCAGGCGCTTATTCCCAGCGATGCGAGCCGCTCGGAGAAATACAAGGTTCATGCGCGCGCATAGCTGACGAAGTTAAGCTCACACCGAGCTTAATAAAACTATATATTATGATGGATAACGGGGCTAAAAGCAACAAAAAAGGAAGCAGGCGCCAACAGACGCCCGATTACTTCTAGCTTAAGGAAACGATGTTTATTGGCGGGTATTTCGATGCCGCCTATGATTTTCAGGCTTAGGGATGCCGGCCACTGAAATAAAAAACCCGGCGCGCCGAACCAAAAAACAGCAAGCCGGCGGCAAACAATATGCCGGCGCCGGGAATAGGCGCTGTATTCACGATTTCACCGGTTATAGGGTAATCCACATACGTATTGGGCGGACCGAAATTCTGGCGTTGGATTTGGATAGAAATATAGCTGCTGCCGTATTCAACATTTAGCGGCCCGCCGCTGGCCAGATTACCGGTAAAATTAAGGCTAACGTTCTGATCGATCACTTCGTTGGCATTGGGCGAAGAAATACCGGAAAAATCCAGCGCGCCGCCGCTGGTGGGATTGGATTGATAATACGACTGGCCGCTAACATTAATAGGAATCTCCAAATTGCTGCTATTAAAGGTTACATCGTAAATGTTCTGCGTGGCTGGATTGTATTCAAACCCGCCGCTTACCGCCGTAGATGCGTTCAGGCCGTTAAATGTATACGGGATGTCGGCCTGGGCGTGGAATGCAGCCAAGCATAGACACAGACTCAAAACGCAGTTAATTATTGCTTTGTTAAACATCATCCGACACTCCTAAATTATATATAGAACATTGCTCAACCGTACCCAGATTAATTACCCTAATTTCCTTATCCAGCTGACTCACTCGTACTTGCAAGCCATGCAATAGCCCGCCAACCTGAATAAATTACTTGCTCTATGCGCCGCATACCCGAAAATCCAAGCTATTTAGATAATTACTACGATTATTCAATAACTTGGATTATAAATTATAAACTTATAACGGGTATGGTTATCCTAGCACTCGTTCATTACATTATTAAGAAACGAATTGACATAAGGGAGGCCTATCGGAAGTTTGCGTGGCTCGGATCCTTGATTTTTGCATACCATTTTTGCAGTCACTGTAATTTTGGTATGCGGATAATAAAACCCGCCTTAGCTGCTTCGATAGACTTTGCCAGAACGGATATGCTATATATTAATATTGATATCAGTTAGCGCATAATATTTCGTAGCGTGGTTTTCGGGGTTACCTATTACTTAAATTTTGTCCCAGCGTTTTGGCTTATATTGTGCTTATTAATTGTAATCTCTATTCTAAGCCATATTGTATTTTCCGCCCCATGTCTTCCCTGGGTAAGTTTTGCAGCCATTAATTGTTAAGCTATGCATATTTTTTTTAACAAAAAATATTTTTGCAGGCAACGGGTTTTAGAGAACGGTTTTTTTTGACTTCCCTTGGCCTGCTGATTCCGGCATTTTATTTCTTATGGAATATAAACCCAGCATCACGGCGGCAGGCGTCCCAGCTAGCCGGCTCAGCTTTCTCTTGATGATAGACTCGCGGCCCCCGGCATGGCGCCGGTTGCTCTTATGCCTGCTAATCTCCGCCATTGCCCATATCTATATGTTACAAAACCTGGATAACAGTTTATGGCCGAATAAATTTCCAGTTATCGCGGAACATCCAAAAAATGTATTGACGGTTATATTTAAAACATTACCCCGATCTGAAAATACACCCCAGGCAACGCCTAGCCAACCAGCGGTTAATCAACTAAAAGCAGAGCCTATGGCAACTATCGGCGCAAAAAAAAATACGCGTGCGGCTAGGGAAACCACCTTCGAACGAGAAGTACAGGCTCCCGGCAAAATCGTTGAGAAACCGACGAAATCCGCCCATCCTCCTTTAGACCTGTCTAAGGTTCTTTCAGACACAAAACAAGTCGCCAAGGAAATCTATGAACGCAGTGAAGCTCGGCAAACAATTAATCGGCGCAAGTTGCAAGTTAACCCCGAAAACCTGAAATCGCCTGACATTACGCCAAAAGAACAGGAAGATGCCTATAAACTCCCGAATCGCTGGGATAGAATATGTAAAAAAGACGCCAGCGGTAAGAAAACATGCTGGAGCAAGATGCCGGACGACCCCGACACCCCCTTTAACGCCAATATATACATGCAGGATTATGTAACCCCCGATAAAAAACCTGGAGAGGAATTGGGCAAGCGCTTTCAGGAAGCCATAGATAAGCGCGGCCCGGATGATAATTGAAACAATTAGGGACGCACCACGTATTATTGAAAATCGTTAAGAAACAGCATTATGAACGTCCCTGATTTTCACGGTTGCGGTCAACAAGTTAGCGTTCATCAAATTTTCATGATCATCAGGGGGCGTCAACCCCCTGAATCCACAAAAATAATCAGATCGGCCACTTAACCGTGCTAACGGGCCGTCTTAAGTTCAACAGGGCAAGACCCGTTAACATTATCCAAGCCGTTCCGGGTAGCGGTACGGATGAAGAAACGATCAAATTTGGCGGCGGGGCGCAGCACGCGCAGAGCGATGGGTCGGAGGAGCATGGCATTATTATGGTGCTTACCGGCCATGCATAATTATTGAGGTATTTAAAATCATTGTAATTTTGGCTGTCGGTTCTGGTATTTAAGTACCATGCATAGCCGTACTGTAACGCAGCCTCCGAACCAGACCAGTAGGCGGAGGATTGTATGTTGCTAAAATAGGCGCTGTTACCGTATACCGATCCGCCAAGTTCGCCGTTGAATAGTTCGCCCAATTGACTGTTGGTTAAATCATATCCGACACTAGCGCCGCTATTAAGCGTCGACGGCAACTGCCATGTAGTGATACCGGCGTAATCGATGACGTTCAGATAATGGACAAACGCTTGCGCCGCCCACCAATCGACTTGGCCGTTTGCGCCAAAATCCTTGGCCGACAGGTTGTAGAGGCCGCTGCCGCCGTTATCGAATATATTCGGGGTGTCGTGGATAACCGGATCGTCGGCTATTATCGTTTGCACTAAGCTGCTGTTCGTGCTTTCCATTGCGCCTAACAGATTGGCGTTAGATGTCCACAAAGTATTCGAGCCCATATCGTAGACAGTTAAGCCGCCGTTCACTAGCATTAAATTCTGTTGCGTTTGAGCGTCGACCGTTGCTTGAGCGTCGATAGTTATTAAGCTGAACAGCAGGCCAGCCGCCAGCAGGGTGTTTCCGTTTTGCATGGGTGACTCCTTATAAGCTATTAATTAGATAGATTTAAGCTTCAGCCTGATGCGCATTAACTTACGGGCCCGGTTCCGGCATATTGCTTGTTTCCGCTGTAACCGGTTAAATATAGTTAGCACGCAGGCGAAGAAAGCGGTTCCAGACACAAAGAGCCCTGGTTATAGCGACTATTTATCGCCTATTCAAACGGGATTAGATGCCCGCGCCGCTAATGTGAAAGGCTAGTCTTAGAATACAGGAATTTTAGGACTTGTCAAACTTTCCCGCTTTAATCCAACCCCAAGTTTTTTAACTGATTTCGTACAATTATCAGCCCTCTATTAAGTATTCGAATCGGCTAACGAAACAATTAGTGGATTCTGTCATAAACGGTAAAAGTATCAAGCAACATGCGGAATTGTAATTACGGGAAGCGGCATTTACAAGACTGGAAAGAGTATATTCAGCGCTCCATAGGCAAAAAAAGCCCTTAGACTTACCTCTAAAGGCTTGATATCATGGAGCTGGCGATGGGATTCGAAACCGATTGCCGCTATCCCGTTGAACAGCAATAAAAATGCTGGCGCAAACCAAATTTACCGTTTTGCGTTTTAACCCCAAAGTTTTTTCAGCCGCCGCAAATATCGGGAATAAGCGCACCTCTGTAGACTATTCAGGCGCTGCAATCTTACCGTTGCGGTCTGGCCTGGGATTCTTTTGATTTTCTCCAGCTCGATATAACGATTTAGCTTTGTCTGCAAGCTCCACGCTTGCTCTGTCAACAATTTGTTTGATATTGTCATTGTGATTCCCCTAGTTTTGTCGTATAAACTTTCTTAGCCGCCATCGCTAACTAATTTACCGTTTTTCCGGTAAGCATCAATTGGCCGAAAGTACAACAATAATTAAAAGCCAAAGTATTCAATGGCCTGAGCAATAGAGCTTACAGATTTTTGTCATGGCCCCTTAATTTATAAAAAAATTCAAAGGGTGTTAAACTTCTCGTTCGAATTCGCCTACTTTATTATCTGAAAATTGCTATGTTTCCGAATCATGCATAGATTAATCAATTTTTTGCCACCTTTATTTGTCGTCGCCTCATTAGTCGTTTTGCTGGGCGGGTGCGCAATCGCCAATTTCAAACAGGCCGAGCAAACCGATCCATGGCGAGACTGGAACAAAAATACGCAATCCTTTAACGACAATTTCGATAAAACGATTTTGAAACCGGCGGCCGTGGAATATTTGCATGTGACCAACCACGATATCGATGAAGGCGTTTCCAATTTTTTTTATAACATTAACGATTTGGCCGAAGCGGTAAACGATTTTTTTCAGCTAAAGCTCCTGCATAGCGGCATGGATATTAGTCGGTTTGTAATCAACACCACTGCCGGAGTCGGCGGCATTTTCGATCTGGCCAGTAAAATCGACTTGCCCAGGCATCAGGAAGATGTCGGTCAAACCCTGGCGTTTTGGGGGATTCCTTCCGGACCATATTTCGTGCTGCCCTTTTTCGGTCCTAGCACCCCGCGGGAAACGATAGGCTTGATAGGCGACGCATCTCTGGACCCGCTTACTTATGTATCGATCTTCGGCGGCCTGGCCGGTTTCGGCGCTACCGTATTCACCAGCGCACTGGATATTACCGATCACCGGGCCGCCTTAATGTCCAAGGAAAAAATGCTGAATGAAGCGACCATGAATAAAGGCGAACGCTACGACTTTATAAAAAGCACTTACCTGCAGCACCGGGATTTCCTGAACCACGACGGTGAATTGGATCAAGACGATCCTTTGGCGCACTAATTTGAGTATCTGGCGTTGGGGTATTTTTGACGAATCGGATTACCCTTGCAGACACTTAGCCAAGAGAGTAATCTTTAAAGCTGTAACAAATATAAAAGTATTCATGGTTCGGTACTCCGCGATAAAATTATAGCCTTGTTTATCAGCGCTATAATCGGCTGAAAGTTCTGATAATGGAGCGGTTATGATATACAAAGTCGAAGGCGACATTCTATTAAGCAAGGCGCATGCAATTGTGCACGGAGTGGGGCTAAAAGACCCGATGAATAAGGGTTTGGCCTTGGATTTGAGCAACAAATACCCCCTTCTGCAAAAAGATTTTAACTGCTGGCGCCATCAACACAACACCAAGCCGGGTGAAGCCTGGCTGTGGGTTGGACAGGAAAACGTCCGGATCGTCAATCTAATCACGCATGAAAGCGCAGAACCTAACGAGCACAATTATGAAAAAGCAACGCTTATCAACATCAAACACGCTTTAAGCGAATTAGTGAAAATTATTGCCCATGAGAAACTTACTTCGATCGCCGTGCCTAGGTTAGGCGCCGGTTCAGGCGATTTGGATTGGGACGATGTGTGGTGGTTAATTGAAAATATTCTGGGCGGGCTTGCAATCCCGGTTTATGTTTACGTTGTTTACCAGCCAGGCCAACCGGCCGATGAGCCGGGGGTTGAAAAGATGCTCCATTAGTTGGAGCGATGGTTACGATGGATGTTCGTTAAGCGCTTTTTCGATGCGCCGATCCGGCACTAACCAAATTAACGCCACCAGGATGAATAAACCCTGTGAAATCCATTGAGACCAAAACGATGTGGCAATGGCGATCATGTATAGTACGGGAGAAAGCTTACCCTTAAAATCGCTTCCAACAGCTTTTTTTAATAAGGAATTTGTACCCTGGGAGGCAATGATAAGTCGTTGCAGTATCAAGTATGCGATGGCGGCCATGAGCAAAATAACACCGTAGAAAGCGGAAGGAAACGAAGCAAAATGATTTTCTCCCATCCAGGCCGTAGCAAACGGAAACAGCGACAGCCAGAATAATAGATGTAAGTTGGCCCACAGTATCGGCCCAGTGATTTTGTGGCAGGTATGCAGCATGTGATGATGATTGTTCCAGTAGATACCGACATAGATGAAGCTTAAGACATAGCTCAAAAATACTGGAATCAATGCCGTCAGCGCAGCAAAATTATCGCCGTGAGGCGCTTTAAGCTCCAATACCATAATGGTAATGATAATGGCGATTACGCCATCGCTGAATGCTTCCAATCTAGTCTTATCCATACTGGCCTCGTTCATGCTTAAAAAACATTTTCCTGAATAGGATATGTAGTTAAGGGTAGATTCAGCAAGAAAAATATTAACAGCGTCCGGCCCGGTAACTCGAAAATGGCGCCAACACAAAGCAGTCAAACCAACTTCCCCTGTTATCGCAGACGCTTCGCAAACATTGCACGAACATTCTATCAACGAATCGCAGACCGCCGAACGGCAGCCGGAATGTGACGGCAAGGAACATCCGGCAACGGGAGGCGGGCATTGCACGTCGTCAAGCACGATAGCCGAGGATGCCCCCCGTCTGGTAATACGGGGGGAAAGTTTTACCTCTAATCCGTATCCGGGGGAAAGATCGGAGCTGGTTGCCTTTGGAAGCAAAGGCCAATTTAAAGAAGTTTTGTTAACGTTACCTAAATTAGATGCTGAACCACTCGCGGCGCTGACGGACTATCTAAATTTTACCTTCCCTCTAAAACCCGGCCCGGAAAGTATCGTTAGCTTGGTTCGCGAGCTCAAGACTTATTTGGGCCCAGAATTTGGAACGATACAGGATAAAGGGCGGGGCCTTTACAAGAGAGACTCAGGGTCAGGTCTAAAAATCAAACATTAAATATTCAATTTTTAGAAATTATAAACTTCTAGCCCGCCACCTGAAATCATTGGTTAAAATGGCCTTGGAAAAAAATTGGAGGCTTGCCATCGCATTCTATTGCTTTATCGATATACATTCTAACAATAATGTAATCGTGATTATTAGTGAGAAATTTCAAAGGTTTTACGAAATTCGACTAAGCAGCGATCTCAATTTAACGCCTCAAACATTAGAACGATTAAAAATTTATTTTGAAATCTGCGATTTTAGATGTTTGAAAATTCGGTAAAATTCTTTCTTATTCAACCCGGCCTGTTCGGCCATGCTTTTGATAAGGGTTTGCGAAAAAGGCGACTTTGGGCAATCAACTGTCACCTTGTATATTCAACCGTTTTCCTCCTTTACCCATTGCTCATGTGAAGTCCCTTTTTGGGGGCGGGCGATAAAGCCTAGATAAGCTAGAATTTTTTTAACTTCCTTGCAAGTTAGTGGCGGATATTCACCACTCATGCCGGGATTAATGGCATGATTTCATCAAAAACCCGCGCCGTGTTATGTAACAAGGCCACTTTAAATCGAATAATGTAATATTTAAACCATGAAGAAAACGGAGCGCGTCTTGATAGCAATTGGGCGGCATAAGGCTTGTCTATTCCGGCCAGCGCATCATAAACATATTCTGCTATCATGGCTTCAAGTTTGAATTTAACTTCCTCAAAAGTTTCACCTTGCGCGGCCAGATTGAAATCCAGGCATAAAGCAATCCAATAATCGCCCTCTTGCTCGGCGTAGCATTTAACAATCAATTGCTTAGGATTCATGTCTTTATTCTCTTGATTTTAATTTCGTATTTATTGTATTGAATATAACCACGAAAAAACAACAATAATAAAAAGCCACATCAGAACAGGATTAGGTACTTTTTTACTCGCGTTTTTGCCTTCAAAAATACCTGAGCTTACACTGAGGCATCATCCTGGACGCACAGTCAAATACGCTTATTGTGAACAGGATTTTGAACATCGCATAAAAAAGGCTTTAGATGCTTATCTAAAGCCATTATATTCATGGAGCTGGCGATGGGAATCGAACCCGCGACCGGCTGATTACAAATCAGCTGCTCTACCGACTGAGCTACACCAGCATTAGCCGCATATTGTAACGATATTTACGCCCTCTTACAAGCTTTTTATCGCCCTTTTTATCGCCCTGCTTTGATGGCCTTTAACCATCCTCCGGCTTAAGATTGATCGAACAAATCCACATGCCGGCCCGTACGCTCAAAGCGGACGGCATTGCCGGAGATTTTGTAGATCAGCAGCCAGTCCGGTTCAATATGAGCATCCCTAAAGTCTTTCCAGTCGCCTTTCAGCGGGTGGTCAAGATAACTGGCCGGCAACGGTTCGCCTTCTATCAGCAAGTTTATTAAGGTCTTAAGCTTGCTCATGTCTTTTCCGCGCTTTTGAGATTGCTTCACATCGCGTTTGAATTGGCCAGAGTATTCAGGCCGCCGCATTAAATGCCAAGCTGTGCAAATAGGTCATCGGCGTCTTCAGCTCGATGAATGTCTTCACCCCGTTCACTTTTAGCGAGGGTTGCCGCCGTCAATGCATTGGGAACGCACATCTCGAAAGGCAAGGCTTTTTCCTTGGCGACCTTGGTTAAGACGATACGCACCACATCGGATACGGTAAGCCCCATTTCAGCCAGCACTGCCGCAGCTTCTTCTTTAAGTTTTTCGTCGATTCTAGCACGTACATAAGCATTGGCGGTCATAGACTTGTCCTGTGAGGTTAAGTGATTATTGTAGCTCAAATGAACCACATCGCTTAATTTATTTATCTTTGGCGAGCATGCAATACAAATGTCGAGCCTGTTCGTCGGTATGAATTGGCTTCTAGTTGCACACATAATTATAATCAACGCATAGGAGAGGCCAAACGCTTGGATGACGAGCCAAAACAACAGCGTAATTCTCTTAAAGCCGCGCGCCGCCCGCAAATCAAATCAAGGTTTTATCCATAACTTCATTAGTGATACAATGGTAAATTTTATGCTCGGCCGGCAACATTTGCCGGATATTGTTTTTTAACTTCAGGTCGTCTATGAGTAAACTTAAATGTGCTGTAATCGGTGCGGGTTATTTAGGAAAATTTCATGCGGAAAAATATGCATCAATAAAAGATTGTGAATTAGTTGCGGTTGTCGATATTAACGAAGAAGTCGCTAAAATCGTCGCCGACAAAAATGGAGCCGTCGCCTTAACCGATTATCAGCCTTTGCTCGGCCATGTCGATGCGGTGAGCATCGTGGTGCCGACCACGCTTCATCATAAGGTTTCGCGGGATTTCCTTAACGCGGGCGCCCATGTTTTAGTAGAAAAACCGATTACCGTTACAGTGGAGGAAGCCGACGATCTGATCGCCATCGCCAAGGAGAAACATGTCATTTTGCAGGTCGGGCATTTGGAACGGTTCAATCCCGCCATTCGCGGCCTGGAAAACATGGTGGAAAAACCGCTGTTCATCGAATCGCACCGTTTGTCGCCTTTTAACCCGCGCGCCAACGATGTCAGCGTGGTGCTGGATTTGATGATACATGATATCGATATTATCCTGGCCCTGGTCGATTCGGAAGTGGAGCGCATAGACGCCAGCGGCACGGCGGTGCTGACCAAGGGCACCGATATCGCCAATGCGCGGATTACCTTTAAGAACGGCTGCGTCGCCAACGTAACGGCGAGCCGCATCAGTTTGAAAATGGAGCGCAAAATGCGCATGTTTAGACCCTGTTCTTACATTTCGGTGGATTTTCAGAACCGCATTTTGATAAAACATAGAACCGGCGACAAGGAAATGTTCCCCGGCATTCCGGAAATCGTCACCGAAGAAACGGTATTCGAGAGCGGCGACGCCTTATTGGACGAAATCAAACATTTTGTAAAATGTATAAGAACCGGCGAAAATCCTTTGGTGTCCGGCGAAGCCGGCCGTAAAGCGTTGGCGACGGCCATTGAAATCTCAAAGTTTTTAACGTCCTGACTGGGGGTTTGCGTATGATACCTATGGTTAACCTGAAAGCGCAGTTTGCGGAAATTAAAGACGAAATCGAACAAGGTTTTGCCGAAGCCATCGATAACTGTTCATTCATACTCGGCCCCAATGTGCATGCTTTCGAATCCGAAGCCGCTGCTTACCTGGGGGTGAAACACGCCGTTAGTTGCGCATCCGGGACGGACGCCCTGCATCTGGCGCTGCTGGCGGAAGGCATAAGCGCGGGCGACGAAGTCGTCACCAGCGCGTTTACCTTTATCGCCACCGCCGAAGCGATTAAATATGTCGGCGCAATTCCGGTGTTCGCCGATATAGACCCTAAAACTTTTAACATAACGGCCGAAAGCATAGAAAAAGTTTTAACGCCTAAAACCAAAGCCGTCATGCCGGTGCATCTGTTCGGCCAGCCTGTCGATCTGCCGGCCATACAGGCCCTCTGCCGGCGGCATAATTTAAAACTGATCGAAGATTGCGCGCAGTCTTTCGGCGCCGCCATAGCCGGCAAGCAAACCGGCGCATTCGGCGACGCGGCGGGCTTTAGCTTTTTTCCGAGTAAAAACCTGGGCTGCTTCGGCGACGGCGGCATGGTAACTTGCAATAGCGACGACACCGCCGCTAAATTGAAGCAATACCGCAACCACGGCTCCAAGGAGCGTTATTATCACGATGTTATCGGCTTTAACAGCCGTCTCGACGAGTTACAAGCCGTGGTGCTGAGGGTAAAACTCAAACGCATAGACCAATATAACGCCGCCCGCCGCCACGCCGCGCATCTGTATTCGGAATTATTGGCCGGGCTGCCTTTAGCCACGCCTTATGAAGACGGGATAGGCGTCCACGTCTACCACCAATATACATTGCTCTGCGAGCGCCGCGATGAAGTGATGCGCGCCCTGCAAGACCAAAAAATAGCCTGCGCCATCTATTACCCGGTGCCGTTACATCGGCAAAACGTATTTAAGGACGCCTGCGCCGGCGTATCCTTACCCGCTACGGAATCCGTAGCCGCGCGTTGCTTATCGCTGCCGATCTGCTCTTCCATAACGGATGAGACGGTAAAGGAAATTGCCGAAGTCATACGCGGGGTTTTTAGCTAGGGCTCCTAAAGAGCGGCGATTGAGCGTAACTAAGACTTTATTTCGGATGTAGGTTAGAATATTTTATTTCCTACATCTTGACAAAAAGCCGGCGCCTTGTATCAACAACACTTTCATTTTACTGAATTACCGTTTTCCATAGCGCCCGACCCGCACTTCATCTATATGAGCGAGCGCCATCAGGAAGGCTTGGCTCATTTGCTTTACGGCATGAATATGGGCGGCGGTTTCGTTGCCTTAACAGGCGAAGTCGGCACCGGAAAAACCACGCTTTGCCGCTGCCTGCTGGAACAGTTACCGGCTAATATCGATATTGCCTTGATATTAAACCCGAAACTTAACGCCATCGAATTGTTGAGCACTATCTGCGATGAGTTGTGCATCGCTTATGACAGTAACCAGCAAACGTTAAAACATTTCATCGATATCATTAATCAGCATCTGCTGTCGGCCTATTCCAACGGCAGACGCACGGTATTATTGATTGACGAAGCCCAAAATTTGAGCCTGGAAGTGTTGGAGCAAATCCGGCTGCTGACCAATCTGGAAACAAGCAAGACAAAGTTGCTGCAAATTATATTGGTCGGACAACCGGAACTGAAAGAATTGCTGCATCAGAAAAACTTGCGGCAGTTGAACCAGCGCATTACAGCCCG